>DATJTL010000181.1:0-3135 GCA_035503415.1 Xanthobacteraceae bacterium | reverse complement strand
CACATCGGCGCTGGTCTGTTCGCCCATCACGGTGACGCAATGCGTGCGGTCGCGCAGCGCGCCAAGGCCGGTGATGTGGTCGGCGTGGAGATGGGTATCGACCGCCTTGACCAGTTTCAGATCGAGCTCACGCACGAGCTGCAGGTAACGGTCGACCTTCTCCAGAACGGGATCGATGATGAGCGCCTCGCCGCCGCTGCGGCTGGCGAGCAGATAGGTGTAGGTTCCCGACGTGGCGTCGAATAGCTGGCGGAAAATCATGGGCGGCTCCTCCGCATAGGACCGGCACCGCAAGCGCCTCCCACCATCACGCGATTTTGCGCCATAGAACGGTCCGAGCGCAAGCAGGCGCCGTTTACCTCGCGTGCCCGTGATAGACGCTGTTCGGCCGCATGTCGGTGGCCGACGCGACGCGGTTCGACATATTGAAGAAGCCGGCGACCGCCGCGATGTCCCAGATATCGCGGTCGGAAAAGCCTGTGCGGCGCAACGCCTCGCGGTCTTCTTCCTCGACCAGCCAGGGCTCGGCGGTGAGCTTGACGGCAAAATCGAGCATCGCGCGTTCGCGCTTGGACAGCCGTGCCGCGCGGTAATTCATCGCCATCAACTCGCCGAGCACCGGATCGCCCGACAGCGTGCGCACGGCCGCGCCATGGGCGACCAGACAATAGTAGCAGCTGTTCTGCGCCGAGACCGCGACCGCGATCATTTCGCGCTCGAGCTTGCTCAATCCCGACGGTGCCAGCATCAGATCGTTGTACATGGCGACAAACGCCGAGAGCTTGCTCATGTCGAACGCGTAGGCTTTGAGCACGTTGGGAACGAAGCCGAGCTTTTCGGTGCATTTGTCGAAATAGGCCGCCATCTCGTCGGACAAGGGCGCCGGCGGAAGCGACAGCGCGGTGATCTTCGTGTCATCGCCTGCCGCTGCACTCGGCCGTGCCTTCACCGCCCGTTCCGCCGAACCGCGTTTATCGTTGCGCTTGGTCATGGTCGCTCCCGTGTCCCGTTGTCGCGCCCATTGCCGGCGCCGCTCTCGTTCACATTATAGACCCCGCAGTAGCGGCCGCAGGCGCCACGCGGGTAATATTGCAATGAATCGCCCTCGGGTCCGGAAATCATGAACATCCAGGAAAGTCCCCGCACAGACGATGGCGGCACGACCCATTGGCTCATCGGCGCAGCCACGGCGGCGCTGGCGCTGCGGGAGCCCGCTGTCCCGACCCAGTTCGTCGCCACGCTTTTCGGGCTGGCCGCGCCGGAGGATCTGCAGCGCTACCGCCCGGAAGACCTTGCCGCGATGGCGGATCATTCCTGGGCGTTTCTTGCCCAGCGAACGCCTGGCTCCGCCAAAGTGCGGCTTGCGCCTGACGCCGCCGGGCGCGGCGTGGCGGTGCTAGAAATCGTCAATGACGACATGCCGTTTTTGCTCGATTCGGTGGCCGGCGAACTACACGAGCGCAATCTCGACATTTCGTTCCTGGTGCATCCGGTTTTCTCCATCGAGCGCGACGAGGCCGGCAACCTCATCGGCTTCGAAAGCGCGCGAAAAGGGGAGGGCGAACGCGAGAGCTTCATCCACGTTCATATCGACGCCTTGGTGGACGCCGCGGCGCGTGCGGACGTGGTATCCGCGATCGAGGAGATCCTCTCGCAGGTGCGCGTCTGCGTACAGGATTGGCATCCGATGCTCGCGCGCGCCCGCGAGACCATCGCCGATTTACGGAAAAATCCGCCGCCGCTGCCGGCCGATGACGTCGCCGAGGCGGTTCAGTTCCTCGAATGGCTGGTCGGCGACAATTTCACGCTGCTCGGCGCGCGCGATTACGTCTACACGAACGATGAGCAGGCGCTGCAGCCGGCCTTCGAGACCGGGCTCGGGGTGTTGCGTTCGCCGGACCTGCGGCTACTGCGCCGCGGCAATCAACTGCTCACCGTCACGCCGGAAATCCGCGAATTCCTCGAACAACCGCGCTTGCTGATCGTCGCTAAGACCGGCGTGCGTTCGCGCGTGCACCGGCGCGTGTACATGGATTACGTCGGCATCAAACGCTTTAGTGCCGACGGCAAGCTTGTCGGCGAACGCCGCTTCTGCGGCCTGTTCACCTCGACCGCCTATACGCGCTCCACTCGCGCCATTCCCTACCTGCGGCGCAAGGTCGATCACATCATCCGCCGCGCCGGGTTCGATCAGTACAGCCATTCCGGCAAGGCGCTGGTGAACGTGCTGGAGACCTATCCGCGCGACGAATTATTCCAGATCGACGAGGACACGCTTTACCAGTTCGCGCTCGCCATCCTGCAACTCGACGAACGGCCGCGCGTGCGCGTATTGCCGCGGCGCGACCGGTTCGACCGCTTCGTCTCGGTCCTCGTCTATGTGCCGCGAGAGCGCTACGACAGCCGTATCAGGGAGGCGATCGGCGATTATCTCGCCACCACCTATAAAGGCCGGGTGCGCGCGTTCTATCCGTTCTTTCCCGAAGGCCTGCTGGTGCGCGTCTATTTCATCATCGAGCGCGACGACGGCGAGACTCCGAATCCCGATCGTCACGTCCTCGACCTCGCCGTGGAAACAATCGTGCGCAGCTGGGTCGACGGATTCGACGAGGCGATGTTAGCCGCGCACGAGCCGGCACAAGCCCGCGCATTGCTGACGCGCTATCGCGACGCATTTCCGGTCGACTACCGCGGGGTCTATCCGCCGGCGACGGCGGTCGGCGACGTGAGCGTTCTTGAGTCGCTCACACCCGAACGTCCGCTTGGCGTCGACCTCTACCGGCACGGCGGCGCCGAACCGGCGCGCGTTGGGCTGAAGGTGTTCAGCCGCAGCCGGCCTATCTCGCTCTCGGAGCGCGTGCCCGTTCTGGAAAACATGGGCTTCCGTGTCGTCGACGAGCGCACCTATCATCTGCGGCCGCAGGACGCGCCCGAAGTCTGGTTTCACGACATGGAGCTCGAAAGCGCGTTCGGTCAGCCGATCGATCTTTCCACGAGCGAGGAGCGGCTCGAGCAATGTTTTCTCGCGGTAATGACCGGCAACGCCGAGAATGACGGTTACAACGCGCTGACGCTTGCGGCCGCAATGGTCTGGCGCGATGTCGCGCTTATCCGCACCATATCGCGCTTTCTTCG
>DATJTL010000180.1:0-8571 GCA_035503415.1 Xanthobacteraceae bacterium | reverse complement strand
CGCGTCAGCGTCGGCAGCACCGCATAGCCTTCGATGGCGATCCCTTCACGTTCGGCGGTGACGGCGACCGCATTGCCGCGGAAATCGGCACCGAGCACGTCGCCGAGCCGCGCCAGGCGGCCGGTTGCGCCGGGCAGCGTTGCGGGAAACGTCACCGGCGAGCGCTCCTCGCCGGCGAGCGTGAAGGCAACGTCTGGCCGGCTCATGGCGAGCCGCCTCACCGCTTCGCGCACCGCCTCGGCCTCGGTGCGGTCGAGCTTGAGGAATTTCAGCCGCGCCGGCGTCGCGTAAAACAGATCGCGCACCTCGACACGGGTACCCGCTTTGAGCGCCGCAGGTTTCACATCCGACTTGGCGCCGGCGTCGACTTCGATCGCCCAGGCATGCGGTTCGCCGGCGTGACGCGTCGCGATCGAGAGCCGCGCCACCGACCCGATCGACGGCAACGCCTCGCCGCGAAAGCCGAGCGTGCGGATGGAAACCAGGTCCTCGTCGTTAAGTTTCGAGGTGGCGTGACGCTCGACGGCGAGATTAAGATCGGCGCGCGTCATGCCCTCGCCGTCGTCGGCAACGGAAATCAACCGCCGGCCGCCGCCGTCAGTGAGCACGTCAATGCGGTGCGCGCCGGCGTCGAGCGCGTTTTCGATCAGTTCCTTCACCACGCTCGCCGGCCGCTCCACCACTTCACCGGCGGCGATGCGGTTGACGACGGCCTCGGAGAGCTGGCGGACGGGCATGAGCGGCGCTTGAACGGCGATTCGGCGGCAAACCTAGCCCGGATTGAGCGGCGGCGAAATCCGGGGCACAAACCGGCGAACTTTCGGCAGACCGGCGGAGCGGCGGAGCGGCGGATGATCGATGCGATACTGATACTCTTTGGCGTGATCGCCTTTGCGGTCGGCGTGGTGCTCTACGTCGTCCAGTTACGCCAGGGCTTGCGCGCCGACGCCAGCAAGAAATGGCCGAAAGCGCAGGCAACGGTGATTGCGTCGGCGCTGGAATCCTCGCCCGAGCACAAGCGGCGCTATCGCGCCGCCATCCGCTACCGCTATCGCGTCGGCGCCAAGAACTATCAGTCAGACCGGGTTTTCTGGGGCGGCAATGAAGGCCGCCGGCGGCATATGGAATCCGTCGTTTCCCTCTATCCGGCCGGCGCCAGCATCGGCATTCATTACGATCCGCAGAACCCGGCCGAAGCGGTGATCGATCCCGCCCGATTTGCCGGGTCGAGAGTAACCGTCGTCTATGCGATGGCCATGATCACGATCGGGGTGTTCGCCTTCGGCGGCGGCATCTACGGGTTCCTGCACTGACCGCTGTTTTCACTCGAACGACGGCCTGACGCGGCGCTGCGTCTTGATGCCGGCGCGACGCTTCTTGCTTTCGATGCGGCGTTCGCGCGAGGCGACGGTCGGTCTGGTCGGTCGGCGGGGCACCGGCGCGACGGCGGCGCGGCGGATAAGATCAAGGAGGCGATCGAGCGCGTCTTGCCGGTTGCTCACCTGCGTGCGGTGACGTTGCGCGGTGATGACGAGAACGCCCTCGCGTGTGAGCCGGGCGCCGGCGAGCTTCTCAAGCCGCGCCGCAACATCGCCCGGCAGGCTAGGCGATCCCCGCACGTCGAAGCGCAGCTGCACCGCGGTCGAAAGCTTGTTGACGTTCTGCCCGCCCGGCCCCGAGGCGCGCACGAAGCTTTCGCTAATCTCGCGCTCGTCGATACTGATCTTGGGGGTGACGCGGATCATGGCGTCCGCGATCCTAGCGCGGATGGAATGCCAAATCCAAAGCTTCGCTAGGGCTGATGCCTGCTAGTGAACATCTGATTCCAACATTCGCATCAGAGGCTGCGCAACGCAGCGAATGTCAGAATCAGGCCATTGCCACCGCGACCAAGCACGATCTGTTGGTAAACCCGGCGGCTTCCGCAGAATGCGCTAGTTGCCGGATTGCTCACTGCCGCTGGATTCCGTCATGCGGTCAGCGACAGTCGGCACCTTGTACTGCCTATGATCCGGACCGATGCCGTAGGGCTGATCGGGTGACGGCGTAAGATAGCCGGGCGGCGGATCGGTCAGGCTGGCCCGCGCCGGCTCGCCGGTGAAGGTCGCGTATTCGGTCTTGTTGGAGTTGAACAAACCGAAGCTGAACAGGCTCTTTTGGTTCGGCTGCGTGACCGCCGGATTGAGCGGCTGGGCTTCGGGGTCCGCATCGGCGGGACGGCTGCCGGTGTTGCCGGTGAATATGCCGGGCACGTTGAGTTCACCGGGTCTGAGCGGCCGCGAGGATTCGACGACGTAATCCGGCTGCGGCTTCGGCTTTTTCTTCGCCTTGGCCTTCGACTGCCGCATCAAATCAGGGTCTTTCGGCCAATCCGGCACCGAAGGAGCGACGTCCGCCTGCGGTGGCGGCAGATCGCGCGTTGGCGGCACCACCAGCGGTGAGCGTTCGCTGTAATTGATGTTGTCCCCGCCGCCGAGGCCGATCACTTGCAGCATTTCGTCGTAGAATGACGTGTGCGAGCTCATCGTATCGTCGTCATCGCCGGCGCGCGCCGCTGCTACGCCAGCGCAGACGAACAACGCCGCCAATGCGGCGCCGCAAAGGGCTCGGCTAAACGCTCCCGTCCGCCCGACCTTGCGGCCTTCTATCCGATGCTGCGGCATGTCCTCAACCTCGAGGTGCCGATCCGGCACGCTTTCCCAAGAGCCCCAAGCCCTTGAAGAGTTTACCTCAATGGCTGCCTTTATATACCTGATCAGGGCGCTTTTGCGGCGCCACCCTGACGCAGCGATTCATACAGAAGTCCGACCACGCCAGCAACGATGGCCACATCGGCGAGGTTGAATACGTACCAGCGCAAGCTCAATCTGGCGGTGTCCAGGTGCAGGAGCACGAAATCCATCACCCCCGGCCAATGGAGCCGGTCGACCGCGTTGCCCACCGCTCCACCAATGATAAGGCCAAGCGCAAGCGCGGTGAGCCGCGAATGTGTCCGCACCAGCCAAATCCACAAAAAGGCGACGGCCGCCACTTTGACGCCGAGCAGCGCCCAGGGGCCGACCGGCCCGTTTTGCGGCAACAGCCCATAGCTGATGCCGGTATTCCAGGTCAGCACCAGTTCGGCAAAAGGCGTGAGCACGACCGGAGCTTGGCTGTTAAGGTGCATGACTACCAGCAGCCAAAACTTCACCGCCTGATCGGCGAGGCAGGCGACAGCCGCGATAACGAGTCCGAACGCGCTCAATGACCCCCACAGGTACGAGCGCGCCATCGAGAGTTCTGACTTCGCGGGTGCCGCATCGGCCATGCTGACTGGCGCCTCTATTCCGCTGCCTTGCGCATGGCTTCCCATTGGCGCAGCGCCTGGGCGTCACGCTGCGTCACGTCCGGAAACTGCGGATCGAGCCCGACGGATTCGGTGATTTTCCACGAGCGGGCGCATTTGCGCCCCTGCGCGCGCCGCGGCTCGACGGCGACGCCGGGCACGTCGTCGAGACGGAAGGCCGAAGCCGGCCCCTCGCCTTCCACCAAGGTCGCGGCCGAAGTGATGCACAGTTCAGCCAAGTCGACATCGGTAACCTGCGCGAACAGCTCCACGTCCGCCACGTAAATAACCGGAGCCGCTTCGAGCGAAGAGCCGATCCTTTTTGCCGCGCGCTCCAGTTCGAGCGCGCCGGTGACGACGCGCCGCAAGTTGCGCAGCTTGCGCCACTTCTGTTCGAGCGCGTCGTCGCGCCAGGATGCCGGCACGTCCGGGAATGTCTCCAAGTGGACCGAAGCCGCCGCTGGATCGCGCGCGAGCCAGGCCTCCTCGGCGGTGAAGCAAAGCATCGGAGCAAGCCAGGTCACGGTGCAGCGGAACAGCGCATCGAGCACGGTGAGACAGGCCTTGCGCGTTTGCGAGGAATACGGATCGCAATAGAGCGCGTCCTTGCGGACGTCGAAATAAAACGCGGAGAGATCGACAGTCATGAAGGCGTTCAGCGCGGCGAAGATGCGCTTGTAATCGAAGTCGGCATAAGCGGCGCGGACGATCGCATCGAGCTCGGCGAGCCGGTGCAGCATTAGCCGCTCGAGTTCCGGCATCGCCTCACGGGCAACGCGTTCGGCGGCGCGGTAATGAACGAGATTGCCGAGCATCCAGCGCAGCGTGTTGCGCAGCTTGCGATAGGTATCGACGGTGGTTTTGAGGATTTCCGCACCGATGCGCAGGTCGTCGGCGTAATCGGCCGCGCACACCCACATGCGCAGAATGTCGGCGCCGGCCTCGCCGATCACGTCCTGCGGCGCGGTGACGTTGCCGAGCGACTTCGACATTTTGCGCCCGGTTTCGTCCAGCACGAAACCGTGGGTGAGCACCACATCGAACGGCGCACGGCCCCGCGTGCCGCAGCTTTCGAGCAGCGAGGACTGAAACCAGCCGCGATGCTGGTCGGAACCCTCGAGATACATCACCGTGTCAGGCCCGCCATCGGCCTTGCGGGCGATGCCGGCAAGGCCGGGGAAATGTTTGGGGTCTTCCAGCACGAAGGCGTGCGTCGAGCCGGAGTCGAACCAGACATCGAGAATATCGTCGACCTTCTGCCAGCCGTCGTTGGAAAGCTTGCCGAGAAACCGCTCCCGCGCGCCCGGCTTGTACCAGGCGTCGGCGCCTTCCGCCTCGAATGCTTCGATGATGCGGACATTCACGTCCGGGTCGTCGAGAATCTCCACCGAACCGTCGGGCCTTTCTTTGATAAAGAGCGTGATCGGCACGCCCCAGGCGCGCTGGCGCGAGATCACCCAGTCGGGGCGCGACTCGATCATGCCGTTGATGCGCTTTTCGCCCTGCTCCGGCACCCAGCGCGTCGCCTTGATTGCCGCAAGCGCGCGATGGCGCAGCGTGTCGCCGTGCTGGGCGATGTCTTTGTCCATCGCGATGAACCATTGCGGCGTGTTGCGATAGATCACGGGCTTCTTCGAACGCCACGAATGCGGATATTCATGCGTAAGCCGTCCGCGCGACATCAGCATGCCGGCATCGATCAAGGCCTTGATCACCGCCTCGTTGGCGTCGCCCTTCGCGCCGGTCTCGGTGAGCACGCGCTTGCCGGTAAAGCCCGGCGCCTGATCGGTAAACCGCCCATCAGCGTCAACCGTATAGGGAATGGCAGTGTTGATGCCGCACGCCGAAAGCTCGCGCGCACGTGCGGTCCACACGTCGAAGTCATCGCGGCCATGGCTCGGCGCGGTGTGGACAAATCCAGTGCCGGCGTCATCTGTGACATGGTCACCGGCAAGGAGCGGCACTTGGAAATCATACCCCTCGTGGAAGGTCTTGAGCGGATGCCGACAAGCAAGCATCGACAATTCGTCGGCCGTCACCGGCCTTAACTTCTTGAACGCGGTGACGCGGGCTTGACGCAAGACATCGAGCGCCAACTTGTCGGCAAGAAGCAGAAGCTCTCCGACCTTGGCCCAGTTGTCAGATGGAGCATCGGTGACCTGATAAAGGCCATAGTCTATGCGTGGTGAATAACTGATCGCCCGATTGGCCGGAATCGTCCACGGTGTCGTGGTCCAGATGACAATCGAGGCGCCGGCCAATTGACGCTCTGCGGCCGATGCTTGTCCGGTGGACGCGATCGGAAACTTCACCCACACTTGGTCCGAGACATAATTTTCATATTCGACCTCGGCTTCGGCAAGCGCGGTCTTTTCCACCACCGACCACATCACCGGCTTCGATCCGCGGTAGAGCGTGCCGTTGGTGGCAAATTTCATCAGTTCGCGCGCAATCTGCGCTTCGGCGGCGAACGCCATCGTGGTGTAAGGGTGCGCCCAGTCACCGACGACACCGAGGCGCTCGAACTCTTCGCGCTGCACGTTGATCCAGTGCTCCGCAAAGGCGCGGCATTCCTCGCGGAACTCCACCAGCGCCGCGGCGTCGGAAAAGTCGGGCTTGGCTTTGCCTTTGGCGCGGTAATTCTCTTCCTCGATCTTCCACTCGATCGGCAGGCCGTGGCAGTCCCAGCCCGGCACGTAGTTGGAGTCGAAGCCGAGCATCTGCTGGCTCTTGGTCACCACGTCCTTGAGGATCTTATTGAGCGCGTGCCCGATATGGATGTTGCCGTTGGCGTAGGGCGGACCGTCGTGCAGCACGAATTTTTTCCGCCCCTTGCCGGCCGCGCGCAGCCGCCCGTAGAGGTCGAGCTCGCGCCATCGCGCCAACAGTTTCGGCTCGGCCTGGGGCAGCCCGGCACGCATCGGGAAGTCGGTCTTGGGCAGAAACAGCGTTTCGCTGTAATTGCGCGCTTTGGTCGGCTGATCGGTCATGCTGGCTCTGTTGTGTGGGCGCCTTCTAACAAGCTGATCGCGGTGGGGAAAGAGCCCGACCCGCCGCGGCCCGGGTTGAGCGGACGCTGTCGGGTTGGGCGTCTTCAGCCACTTGTTCCCGCCTGACTAGATCAATCTCCCGTAATCCCGGCAAAGGGAACTTTTTTGGCAAGCCAGCGCTTTATCGACAAATCTTCATTTCCATTCGCATGGAGCGAGAGACATGAACACGTCTACGGCAGCGCATAACATTCGGGAAAGCAGGAAAGACGCGCGCGAGGGCATTCGCGAAGTGGAGGCTGCCGCAAATGCGGCCTCCGGCGACATCGCGAAGGATTTGCAGTCGCTGCGCGAAGAGCTTGCGCATCTGTCGGGGCAAGTCCGCGAGATTCTGACAAGCAAAGGCACCGCGGCATGGCGACGGGCGAAGTCGAGCGTCGACGACGTGGTTTCCGATGCCAAGACCAAGGGGCAGGAGGCGGTGGGCTCAGTGCGCGAAACTTCCGAAAATGTCGCCGAAGCGGTCGATGAGTCGCTCAAGAGACAGCCCTACGCCGTCTTGGCGATCGTGCTCTGTCTCGGCTTTCTTGTCGGAGCCACGTGGCGGCGGTGATTGAATTCGGTGCGGATGGTCATCACCGGTCTCCCATGACCGCGGGAGGCGGGTGATACTGGCCGAGTCGTGCGGTGATTCTAAGCCGGCGAATACTTTAGGGGCGCGATTTTGCGCGAGCGGTCCGGGTCTTCTTGCGCGCCCGGCTTGCCTGCGCCGCCACCGCCGCCTTGCGCGCGTCCCGCTGCTTGCGCCGGCGCCGAGCTCTTTTTCTCCGGCAGGGGGCGCATTTGCAGCCGCCGTTCTCCATAAAATACTCGAGGTACTCCTTGCCGTAGCTGTAGGTGATTTCTTCCTCAGGCTCGATCCGGCGGTCCGCCACAATGACGATGCCGCCGTTGCGGCCCACGGGCTTGGCGTTCGGCCGGCAGGAATGATTGATGTAGCGCGCAACGTTCCAGCGCGGCGAACCGTCGATGGTCCATTTCGTGTTCAATTCGAACATGTAGCGGGCGCCGCGCGCCTCGCGCCGGTCGGCCTCCTTGGTTGTGATGCGGGGGCCGCGATAGGTCGCGATATAGGCACCGCGCTTGATCGGCCTGATTGCGAACAGGCCGAGCCCGGTATGCGCGCGGCCTAAGCGGAAGAGGCGGGACATAAGTTGCGATTAACCGCAGAACAGCGCGTTGTCATCCGATAATACGAGATCATCGACAACAATCATTCGCGCCCATCATTTGCGCCGCAGGTCGGCGATCACCGCAGCCGCCGCGTTGTGTCCGGGCGCGCCGGTTACCCCACCGCCCGGATGCGCCCCCGATCCGCACAGATAAAGACCGGGGATCGGCATGCGGTAATCGGCAAATCCGAGCATCGGACGAGCGGAAAAAAGCTGATCGAGCGTGAGGGCGCCGTGAAAAATGTCGCCGTTGGGCAAGCCGAAAATGTTTTGCAGATCGAAGGGCGAGAGGCTCTGCCGCGCGATCACGCTCGCCTTGAAGCCCGGCGCGTAAGCCTCGACCGTGTCGATCATCAAGTCGGCGACCCGTTCGCGGCAATCATCCCACGCAGCGCCGCCGGGCAATTGCGGCGCGACATGCTGGCAGAACAGGCTCGCCACGTGCGCACCGGCCGGCGCGAGAGTGTCGTCGAGCGTCGAGGGAATAACCATTTCGACGATAGGCGCCCTGCTCCAGCCGTGGCTGACGCAGTCGCGATAGGCCTGCTCCATATAGCCGAGACTGGGTGCCAGGATGATGCCCGCGGTGTGCTGGTCGCCGGCGCCGGGCAGCGCGGAAAAGTCCGGCAGCTTCGCCAGCGCCACATTCATGCGGAAGGTACCGGAGCCGGCTTTCCAGCTTTTCATCCGCTGTGACGCGGCGCGGGGCACCGCCTCGCGCGGGACAAGGGCCTCGAACAGCGTCTTCGGATCGACGTTGGCGAGAATCGCGCGCGCGCGCACCGGCGTGCCGTCTTCCAGCACGACCCCGCAGGCTCTCCCGCGCTCGACGATCACTTCGCGCACGGGCGAGCGTAGCTCGATCCGCGCGCCGTGTTCGGTCGCGGCTCGCGCCATCGCCTGGGTGATCGCGCCCATGCCGCCGATGGCGTGACCCCAGACGCCTTGCCGGCCGTTCACTTCGCCGAAGCAGTGGTGAAGCAACACATAGGCGGAGCCCGGCGTATAGGGGCTCGCCAGGTTG
>DATJTL010000179.1:0-11287 GCA_035503415.1 Xanthobacteraceae bacterium | reverse complement strand
CTGCCCGATCATGCCGCGGTACAGGCCGACGTTCATGACGCCGGTATCCGGGTCTTTGGTCACGATCGAGGTGAAGGTGTGGATGTAGCGGCCGCCTTCGAGATAGTGCCATTTCGGCACCGGAAATTCCGTCTGGTCGATGGCGTCGCCCTTGACGATCACCTCCTTGACCGGCCCGCTCTCGACCATCACCGGCGCGATGGTCTCGCGGTTTTTCTGCATGACATACTGCACAAGCTCGCGGTTAGACGCTTCGCGGGGAAATCCGAGCGCCAGCGCCAGGCGGGAGCGAGCGCCAAGACCGCTGACGAACACCTTGCTGCAGCGGCCGTCCTTGTAGCCCTTGATATTCTCAAACAGGAGCGCCGGCCCCTTCTTCTCCAGCACGCGGCGGGTCACGGCGCCGATCTCGCGGTCCCAATCGACCTCGGCCTTGATACGCCGCAGCTCGCCCTGCTGCTCGAGACTGGCCATCCATTGCCGCTGGTCCAAAAAACCCATCGTGCGTCACTTTCGAATTTGCGTTGCGAGACGTTCCAAGCTTGATCGCGGCATTAATTCCCGCAATTCTCCGCTTCCGCAATGGGTGAGCCCATTGCCTGCCGGGAGGGGCCATGGCTGCGGCGCAGATCTTCGACTTGACCGGCAAGGTGGCGCTGGTGACCGGCGCGTCGAGCGGGCTCGGCGTGCGCTTTGCCGAGGTTTTGGCGCAGAACGGCGCGGCGGTCGCGCTGGCGGCGCGGCGCGCCGACCGCCTCGAAGCGCTCAAAGCGCGGATCGAACAATCGGGCGGCCGCGCCGTCGCAATCGAGGCCGATGTGCGCGACCGCGCCGAAATGCGGGCCGCCTTCGATACAGCCGAAAAGGCCTTCGGCACGGTCACCTTGCTGGTCAACAATGCCGGCGTGGCCCATTCCGGACGCGCGGTCGATCTCGCCGAGGAGGAATGGCGGCGCGTGCTGTCGACCGATCTCGACGCCGTGTTCTACTGGTCGCAGGAGGCGGCGCGCCGCATGCTCGCTGCCGGCAAGGGCGGCGCCATCGTCAACATCGCCTCGGTGCTCGGCCTTGGCGTCGACAAGGGCGTGGTCGCCTACGCCACCGCGAAGGCCGGCGTGATCCAGCTCACCAAGGCGCTGGCGCTAGAACTTGCGTTCAAGGGCATCCGCGTCAATGCCATCGCGCCCGGGTGGATCGTGACCGAGCTCAACCGCGATTATCTCGAGAGCGACAAGGGCAAGGCGCTGACGCGCGAAATCCCGATCGGCCGCTTCGGACAAGAGCGCGACCTCGACGGCCCGCTGCTTCTTCTGGTTTCCGACGCCGGACGCTATGTCACCGGCGCCACCATCGTCGCCGACGGCGGCCAGTCAGTGGCGCTGCGCGGGTAATCGGGCAAGCACGGGATGGGAACGCAGCAGGTTGCCATCGTCCTTGCCGGCGCGATCGCCGGCGGCATCGTCAATGGCATGACCGGTTTTGGCACGGCGATCACGGCGCTCGGGATCTGGGTTTACGCGATACAGCCGACGGCCGCATCCTCGCTTGCAATCATCTGCGCGGTGGTTTCGCAAACCCAGACGATGCATCTGATCTGGCGCTCCATCCAATGGAAACGGGTTCTGTGCTTCGTCATCCCCGGCGTGCTCGGCGTTCCGCTCGGAACGCTTATTCTGCCCCACATCGACCCGAGGTGGTTCAAGCTCGGACTGGGATTTTTTCTGGTGGTGTATCCCGCCTATGTCCTGCTTCGCAGCTCTCATGTGGAGAAGGCTTGGGGCGGCGAAGCAGCGGACGGGATTGTCGGATTCGGCGGCGGCATCCTCGGCGGCCTTACCGGCCTCTCGGGCGTTCTGCCCGTTGTTTGGACCGACGTGCGCGGCTGGAGCAAGGAGCAGCGTCGCGCCGTGGTTCAGTTTTTCAACATGGCGATCCTCTCGCTGGCGCTGGTCTCGCACGCCGCCTCCGGGCTGTTGACGCGACAGATTGGCATCGAGGCGATTATCGCGCTGCCGGGGACGATCGGCGGCGCCTGGTTCGGAGCTTTCATCTACCGGCGGCTCGCCGACCACAGTTATCAGCGCATCATCATGCTGCTGTTGCTGGTCTCTGGCCTCACCCTCGTCGCCGCAAGCTGGTGAGCGCTACGCCAAGCGCATCAGCCGAAATACCATGCCGTCAGCTTGCCGACCCAGTTCGGCGCGTAGACGATGCCCAAGACCAGCGCGGCGCCCAAGAATACGCGAGCCGCAATGCAGATGACACAAGTCTGGCTCCGCCGAGTTTTTTGATCGCGTTCGCGCGATTGCGATTGCGCAACGATTGCAGCGCGGTTGGTACGCAAGACTATTCACTCCAGCCACCGATTAACGGTTCGTTAATATTAAACAGCCGGAGGGATCGGGAAATTAGATAAATTCCATACGGGAAACCGCTTACGCAGTTCTGAAATACAGGTTCTGATAAATGGAGATATTGCGCGCGCGGCAGGACGAGGACTGGACTGCCGCCTCAACTGCCGTTGCGCAAGAGTCCGTTGATCTTTTCAAGCAACCGCGGCAGCTCGACCGGCTTGGTGTCGAAATCGTCGCAGCCCGCCGCAAGCGCCTTTTCCTTGTCCTGCACCATGGCGTGCGCGGTGAGCGCGATCACGGGAATCTTCGCGGTAGCGGCGTCGGCCTTGAGCCGCCGCGCGGCCTCCCAGCCGTCCATCACCGGCAGGCTCATGTCGAGCAAAATCAGGTCGGGCTTTTCCGAGGAGGCGAGATCGAGCCCCTCCTGTCCGTTCACCGCCATGACGATGTCAAAGCCGTTGCGCGTGAGCCGGCGCGACAGCATATCGCGGTTCATCTCATTGTCTTCGACCAGCAAGATCTTGGTCATCGGGCGTCGCCTTCCGCAGCCGTGCTTTTCAAATCGCGATTTCGTCCGGCAATCGCCGCCAGCGCGAAGCCGAGCTTGCTGATCGGTTGCGTGCTCTTGCTCAGGACGAGCAGCGTGCGCTCGGCCAAAAAGCCGCGCTCGTTGTCGGTCAACTCCTTGGCGGTAAGGACCACGACCGGCAAATCGACGTAGTTCGGATTTTCCCGCACGCGCTCCAAGAAGGCGAAGCCGTCCATCCGCGGCATCATGAGATCCAACAACACCAGAGCCGGCTGCGGATTGGCGGCGAGCCAATCCAGCGCCGCGTGGCCGTTGGCGACCTCGGCGGACCGCATGCCGACGCCCTCGACCGTCGTCTTCACCATGGCGCGCACATCGGGATCGTCGTCGACGATAAGCACCACGCCGTCCTGCTTGCTGGCCGCGAATTTCTCGATCAGCGCGATCAGCCGGCTGCGATCGATCGGCTTGGTCATGTATTCGGAGGCGCCCAGCGAGAAGCCGAGATTGCGGTGGTCAACGATGGTCAGCATGATCACCGGAATATGCGCAAGCGCCTCTTCCGACTTCATGATGCCGAGCACCGACCAGCCGTCCAATTTCGGCATCATCACGTCGAGGGTGACAATGTCGGGCGGATCCGAGCGCATGATGTTCAACGCTTCGATCCCATCCCTGGCGTGCGTGATCTGATAGCCCTCCTTGCCGAGCGTCGCGGCAAGCACATCGTGAACGGCCGGATCGTCGTCGACCACCAGCACCGTGATGGCGCCGTGCGGGGCCTCGCGGACGGTTGCCGGCCGCTCGGCCTCTGCACCCGCCTCCTCGTCAACGACCGCCTTGGTGGCGCGGTCAGGCAGCAAAATGGTGAAGGTCGAGCCTTGGCCCGGCGTGCTCTTCACCTCGATCGAACCGCCCAACATCGCGCAGAAATGCTTGGTGATCGTCAGGCCGAGACCCGTGCCGCCGAAGTTGCGGGTGGTCGAGGAGTCCGCCTGGGTGAAGGCCTGGAACAGCCGGCCCATCTGCTCCTCTGTCATGCCGATGCCGCTGTCGCTGACCTCGAATTTGACCCAGGGCGCGCCGTCGCGATCTTCGTGCGACAGCCGCAGCGTCACCGTGCCTTCCTTGGTGAACTTCGCCGCGTTGCTGAGCAGGTTGATGATGCTCTGCTTGAGCTTAGTCAGATCGGTCTGCAGGGAGCCGATGTCCGGCGGACATTCGATCACAAGCTTGTTGCCGTTTTTCTTCGTCATCGGCTCGACGATGGTTTTGACTTCGTCGACCAGCCGGGTGAGGAAGACGTGCTCCAGATAGACATCCATGCGGCCGGCTTCGATCTTCGACAGATCGAGAATGTCGTTGATGAGGCCGAGCAGATGCTTGCCGGCGGCCTGAATCTTTTCGAGGTCCGCCATGCTCGCTTTATCGCCGCGATCGGTCGCGTCTTCCAGGAGGATCTCGCTGTAGCCGATGATGGCGTTGAGCGGCGTGCGCAGCTCGTGGCTCATATTGGCGAGAAATGACGATTTGACCCGGCTCGCGGATTCGGCGGCTTCCTTGGCCTGGCGCAGCTCGACTTCGGCGCGTACGCGATCATGAATATCGACGAAGCTTGCAATCACCGCGTGCTCACCGCGGTAGTCGAGCGCGACGCGGGACACCATGAGACAAGCGTCGGCGCCGTCCGGCCGCTTGAAGTGAAACTCCCGGCGCTCGGCCGATCGGGAATTGATGATGTCGGCGAGCTCCTTGCCCTTCTCCGGATCGCCGAAGATCGACAAAAGCGATTTGCCGAGGAGCGCGTCCGCGCTTTTGCCGACCATCTCGCAGAAGCTTGGATTGAGGTGCAGGAGCGTCTGCTCCTTCCCGCTGACGATGATCAGTCCGACCGGGGCCGCCGCGTCGATGGCGCGAAAGCGCTCTTCGTCCTCGCGCAGCTGTTTCTCGGCCTCTTTGCGCTTGGTGATGTCGGTGTAGATGGCGATGAAGCCGCCGCCCGGTACCGGATCGCGCCGCACTTCAAGCACGGTGCCGTCGGGACGCACACGTTCGAATGAGTGGGAACGGTCGAGCATTGCCAGGCGCTTCTTCAGCTCCTGTTCGATGTCGGCGTTGTCGCCGAATTCGCCGCGCTCGCCGATATAGCGGATGTAGTCGGAGAAGGTCCGGTCCGTGCCGAGGAATTCGTCCGGCATTTCCAAGTATTCGCGGAACAGCTCGTTCCAGGTGACGAGCTTATGGTCGGAGTCGTACATGGCGACGCCCTGCGCCATGTTCTCCAGCGTCGCACGCAAGAGCGCGGCCTCCCTGCCGGCCCTCGCACGCTGCTTCGCCTTTACCTCATCGTCTGCCATCCGACCCTCATCGGTATGTAGCCCACAACGGGATGCTATTGAGCCCAAAGCTCAGCTTGAGACTCAAGCCAAGGCGGCGATCGCGTCGGCGCGCGCGGGGTGGATGCTGAACATTCCGGTGAAGCCGGTAATATCGAGCACTTCACGCACCGAGTCCTGTACGGCGCACAGCGCAAACGTGCCGCCGGCAGCCTTGACCTTCTTGACGAGAAGCAGGACGGCCCGCAAGCCAGCGCTGGTGACGAAGTCGACCCCGGCAAAGTCGATCAAGAGCTTCGGATTTGGGGTGGTGATCAGGCCGCCAATCCGCTCGGCGAAAGCGGCGCTGGCGCCGCCGTCAAGCCGACCCTTCGCCGTCACCACGCAGGTGTCGCCGATCTGCTCCTCGGAAATATCCATGGTCCGTGGCTTCCCTCACTCCACTCATCTGCCTTGAGCGGCCGCGCCCCGGCTAATTGCAAAGGTCATGCAATTCTCATCGTTTCGCCGTGAATACTCAAGAGAACAGCTCAATTTCCGCACGAGATAAAGGCCCAAGCCGCCAACTGGACGGTCGTCCGCAGCGACGTCAAGGGCTGGATCGGGCGCAAGACGGGGATCGAAGGGCGGGCCGTTATCGACGATCTCTCCGGTCACCTTGTCGGACTCGACGATCACCGCGACCCTTGCGGGCCGGTCGGGACAATCGCCGTGCGTGCCCAGATTGGTCAGAACCTCGTTCAACACCAACGCGGTGTGGTGGGCGGCGCGGAGTTCGACGCCCCGCTCGTCCAAAAATGCCATAACCTCGTCGGTCAAATCCGAGATCGCCTCCGGCGTCGCCAGCGTACTCCTCTCGAATCGTGCCTCCAGACCGGTCATGACAGCGACTTTGGCTCGAGTGACAAGAGAATCGCCGCCATATCGTCGAACGGCGGCCGCCCGGCTTCGAAGGCGCGTACTTGACCGGCCAACCGCTTGAGCGGTTCGCCCTCGGATACCTCAAGGCCGGTCAGGAACGCTTCGACCCTCGCCTCCCCGTAAAGCGAGTCTGCGGGATCGTGGGCCTCGGTGAAGCCGTCGGTGACGATCAAGAGCCGGTCACCGGGGCTGAGAGTCACGGAGTCGGGCTGATAGACGGCGCTCTCGACGAGACCAAGCGGCGGGCCACCCATGCGGTTGAGCCGCGCCACCTTGCCGGTGCCGTTGCGATGGAAGGGCGGAATGTGGCCGGCACGCACGTAGACCAGCTCGCCGCTTGCGACATCGAGCGCCGCCAGCAGGAAGGTCACAAACATGCAGCTGTCGTTGCCGCCCGCCAAGGCAGCATTGACGATGCCGAGCGCCCGCTGCGGCTCGCGAAACAGCGCGGCCGCGTCGGGGCGTGCCGTCAGCGCGCGCAGCATCGCATGCGTGCGCGCCATCATCAGCGCCGCGCCGGCGCCTTTGTCGGAGACGTCGCCGAGCGCGAGCACGACCATGTCGTCGCCGATGCAGAAATGATCGACCAGATCGCCGCCTACCTCCTTGGCCGGTTCAAGCAAGACGTCGATCGACAAGGCGCGGCCGCCCAACGCACCCGAAAACGGCGGCGGAGCCAGAGCCAGTTGCAGCGTGCGCGCCTCGTTGAGCTCGTGTTGCTTGCGCTTGAGCTCATCGCGCGTGAGATCGCTCAGTGCTTTCTTTTCCACGGTCGAAAGCACGCGGGCGCGCAGCAGCGTCGGATTGAACGGTTTGGTGATGAAATCGGCCGCGCCTAGCTCGATGCAGCGCACCACCGCCTCGATTTCTCCCATCGCCGAGATAACGATGACGGGTATTTCGTTGATGCGCCCATCGCTGCGGAGCTTTTCGAGCACGCCGAAACCGTCGAGCTCCGGCATCATGATATCGAGGAGCACGAGGTCATAGGCCTTGCCGCCGATCGCGGCCAGCGCCTCGATCCCGTTGGCTGCCTGATCGATCGTTTGAAAGCCCAGGCGCGTCAGCCGGCGCAACAGCAGGTCGCGGTTTTCGGCAACGTCGTCGACGACCAGAATTTTTGCCTTGGGATTGGTCATGCGGTCGATTCCGCCGGCACGGGCGCGCTCTGATCGCCGCTCGTGGCGCGCTCGGGATTGAGCAGGATCGCGCATCGGCGCGCCAGCCAGACCACGCGCTCGAACAACATCGTGGCCGCGAACAGCGCCTCCTGGGATTTTGCCGGCATGTTCGGATCTTCGCGCAGAACCCGTTGCCGGATCCGCTCCATCATCTCGTCGCGATGTCCCAGCAGGGAGAGAAGCATCTCCTGTTCTTCCGGGGCGTTCGTTGCCGCCGCTTCGACCAGCGTGTTCAAGAGCGCATGCAGCGACTCGATCATCTGGTCGGCGACGCGGCCGCTCGAGGGCCATTTGCGCGCTAAGAGACACGCCGCGACGAATTCGTCGAGGCTTTCGTGCAGCGCGTTGAGGTTG
Source organism: Xanthobacteraceae bacterium (assembly GCA_035503415.1). Taxonomy (GTDB): domain Bacteria; phylum Pseudomonadota; class Alphaproteobacteria; order Rhizobiales; family Xanthobacteraceae; genus BOG-931. The sequence continues at coordinate 3,612 of DATJTL010000179.1, read as the reverse complement.
GCCGCGCGATGTTGCAGACGCACTACCTGCTCGCGGTCCGCCCGCTCCAGCCGCCCTTCGCTGATTGATTCGAGATAGCCGGCCATGGCGCGGGTGATGATGGCAGCGGCGGATCGCAGTGTCGACGCCGGAATCGGCTCGCCCTCGGCGTCGGCCCGCACGGCGTCCAGCATGGTCGGCAGGCGCGCCAGCAGGCGCTGCTCCTCGCGGCCCACCAAATCGATGGCGAATGTCGGCTCGACCAGGGCGTCCTCGATCAGGTAGGCCGGCTTCGACAGCTCCTGAAGCCTGCTGGGCGGAGCGGCGCGTTCAAGCACGGCGATGATCGGGCCGACGAACGCCGTGCACACGGCGGAGCCGGCCAATTGATAGAGGAGAAACACCCATGCGACCTGCGCCGCCAGCGAGCCGCCAAGCGAGGCTATAGAGGCTTCGATCAGCGAACGGCCGCTTAATTGCTCGACGCCGACCAGCAGCAGGGCCACGGCAAACCCGGCCAGCTTTTGCGCGCCCTGCATCAGGGCGATTTGCGCCGCTTCGCCCTGATGCGTCTTGGCCAACAGCACAAAATTGAATCCCGAGCCGAGATTGGCGCCGTAAATCAACCAGCACGCGCCCGAGAGATCGACCAGTCCGGCGCTGCTTCCGGCGACGGCGAGCGCGCCGGCGACCGACGACGATTGGCAGGCCAGCGACAGCGCCATTCCGACCAGAAGGAGCAGACCCGGATGCCGGGCAATGCCGGCCATCAAGCCGCCTCCGACGAGATAATCGCGCAGCGGCTCCGCGCCCGACTTGATCATCTGCATACCGAGAAAGAGCAGCCCCAAACCGAGCAGCGTCCCGATGAGGAAACGCACGCGATCGTTTCGGTCGAAGCCGAAATAGACCGCGCATCCGGTGAGCACGACGAGATAGCTCGCGGCCAGCCTCAGATCGATCGCCACGAGGATGACCAGCACCGATGTGCCGACATGCGACCACGTTGGAATGAGAATCGAACGGCGTTTATCCACCAGCCCGCCGCTGACGAGGCCGATGATGATCGCCGTCACCGCATTGGCGCTCTGCGTGATGATCCCGGCGAGCGTGCCGAACGCAGCGATCAGCCACGGACTGCGGCCCACGCGCATCAGCAATCCGCGAAACCGCCGCCCGGCGAGCGGCACCAGATTCGCCGCCACAAAATGCACGCCGCAGAAAAACAGTCCCAGTCCGGTCAAAAACGGCGCGATGGCTTGCATGGGCACGACCTACGCCAGGAACGACAGCGCCGATCGGCGCGGCAGGCAGGCGACCGTTGAGCCTTACGGCGCACCGTCACGTTCGATGAGCAACAAGTCAGTCAGGCCGGACGTGGTGATCACCTCGACCACGGCCGCATTGGGATTGCGCAGCACCAAGCGGCCGCCCTTTCGAGCCACCGCTTTGGCCGCTGACACCAAGTGCCGGAGGCCGATGGAAGCGACGAACGTCACGCCAGCCATGTCGATGAACAGGCCGCTCTTGCTGCCGGATAGTGTGGCAAGCGGCAGCGCGACGACATCCGCGCCGGCTATGTCGAGCCGTCCGACCATTGTTATAGTGGCCGTCGACCCGGCATCGTCGATTGCGATCTGCATGAGCGCTCCCCAGACCAATGAAGACTAAAACAACGTTTATATGACAGTTAGGTGACAAACCCACAGGCCGAATATCAGAGCAGACGCACCCCCAGTACGACGCCAATGTATACTGGACGCTCCCATCAGCCGCGACCACGAGGCCACGTAATGCAGACCTATCGTTTGGATGCCAGCCCGGAGACAGTGCACTGGGGCTTCTTCGACGCCGCGCTCAAGCCGCTAATCACCGTCGATCCAGGAGACACCGTCGTTATCTCGACGGTGTCGGGTCCGGCGAACGCCATGCCGGCGGCAGACTCCGGTCTCACCGTACCGGCGGCGCTGACCGCGATCCACAAAAGCGTCCAGCAGCGGCTCAACGGACCGCACATCCTCACCGGACCAGTCGCCGTGCGCGGCGCGAAAGCCGGCCAGGTGCTCGAAGTGCGGATCAAATCGATCGCGCTCAATTACGACTGGGGTTACAACGCCATCCGGCCGCTCGCCGGCGCGCTGCCGGACGATTTTGAAAGGGCGCGGCTCATCCATATTCCGCTCGACCGCACCCGCATGGTCGGCAAGCTTCCCTGGGGGCTTGAACTGCCGCTCAAGCCGTTCTTCGGCATCATGGCGGTGGCGCCGCCGCCGGCCTGGGGGCCGGTCGCCTCGCCGCCGCCGCGCCGCAACGGCGGCAACATCGACAACAAGGAACTGGTCGCCGGCACGACTCTCTTTCTGCCGATCCATGTCGACGGTGCGCTGTTTTCCGTGGGCGACGGCCACGGCGTGCAGGGCGACGGCGAGGTCTGCATTACCGCGATCGAGACCGGCCTTGTCGGCACGTTCGAGTTGCACGTGCGCGCCGACATGTCACTGGAATGGCCGCTCGCCGAGACGCCGACCCACGTCATCACCATGGCGTTCGATCCCGACCTGGACGACGCCGTGGTGATCGCGCTGCGCGACATGATCAAGCTCATCTGCGCACGCACCGGCATATCGCGCGAGGACGCCTACACGCTGTGCAGCCTCGCCGCCGACTTGCGCGTCACCCAGGTGGTCAACGGCGCCAAGGGCATTCACGTCATGCTGGAAAAAGCGCACCTGCAACGGCCGACCGGAACGGCCCGCTGACCGCAAGCCTAAGGCCTGCGCGAGCGGCCGACGCCAGACTTATGAAATAGCGCTCTTTCACTTCTCGCTGGTGAAAGGCTGGCCGTTCGCCGCCATTTTGGCCGCGATGTCCTTTTCCGGCCAGCCGGTCAGATCGGCAAGGTTTTGCGCTTCCTGCTTGGTGCGGACCAGAACCGAGGCGCGGTAGGCTTTGGTCGCGGGGCAGCTGGCGCCGACATAGGGGTGCTGCAGGACGTAGCGTGCCTGAAAATTTTCATGGTCGCCGGTTTCGACGAAGGTGAGATCTTCCGGGAACGTGTTGGCGTCGTAACGCACATGCAGGCGGGTCACGAAAGCCTCGGGCGGGCTTGTCTGCAGCCCTCGAACGGGGACCGCATTGCCGCCGTCTGCGAGCCATTGGGCGCCGAGTTCGGCGAGTTCCGGATGGCTCATCGGCTGCGCGGCACAAGGGTCGCACCAGCTCATGTCCCAAGCATATTCGACGAACACGCCGCGCCGGTTTTCGCGCTCGACCGCCCGCTCGAATACGGCCTTATACACAGCGGGGAAATCGTCGGAGACAAAGAGCGGCACGTTGATGTCGGACGGCACCTTGACGGTGCGGTAATTGGCAGCCTCGACGCGGCCGCGCCGCGTCAAGGCGTAGACCACCAGGTCCTGCGGCCCGCCGGCATTCACCGTTCCAAGCCGCAGCGGCAGCATGAATTTATTCGTCTGATAGCGGACTTGCAGCGGGCGCAAATAGGCGCGGCCAGCCTCGTTCATCCGCTTGACGTTCACCTTGGCGACAAAGAAATGCATGTTTTGTTTGATGTAGCTGCCGATCACCGGTTCGGCGCCTGGCGGAATTTTATAGCCGTTGTCGTTCAGCCAC
>DATJTL010000178.1:0-23636 GCA_035503415.1 Xanthobacteraceae bacterium | reverse complement strand
CCAGAACGTCGGCCTCACCCATTACGGCGAAGCGGCGATGATCGAGAAGCTTGACGTCGCCGGTTTTGCCGGCCAGCGCGCGGCGAGGAATATCGGCCACAATCAGGCCCGCATGGCGTTTGTTGCGCGGCCGCGTTGAGTTCGCGTCGATACACGCGCAACTGCGAACGAGATTCCCGAAGCGGTCGCATTTGAAGGGCAGACCGTGTATGCTGCGCGAATGTCCCGCAAGTCCTCCCTGTCGATTGCAATCGTCTTAGTACCGCTCTTGGCACTGCTGTCGGCCACTTCGTTCGCCGCACCCGCTCACAAGCGCCACGTTTATCACTGGCATGGCTACGGCTTCCTGCCGGGCTATCATCAGCCTCCGAACAATAGCCTTCCGATATATGGCGAGAAGGGAGCGATCCATACTCCCGATTTTGCTCCAAGCTATTGGTACAATGGCGGCTGGTACTATTTCGGCAGGCCCGGGTTTTTCCGCGGCCGTTACAACGGCGGCAGCTACGGCCCGTGCTGGACGTGGACCCCTATCGGACCGATGTGGAATTGTGGGTAGAAGCCACCCGCATGTCGGCAATGAAAAAATTCAGCGAGAGCAGCGCCCAAATTGCGAGGCGTCTTTTCTCGCTCGCCGAGCGGCCAGCCACGCGCGATCCGTCCGCCGGGCCTGCCTGCTAGCACGGGGTTAGCTAAGCCGTATCCGGTGCCGAGTTTCCGCTCTCGCGCTTGCTGCGATTGAGGCCGGCAAATGCGGCCCGCGCCGAAACGATCGCCTTGCAGGACGGGCAACCGATCTGAAAGTCATTATAGCGTATCAACTTTCGTTCCGAAAACGTCAGCATTTTCCCGCAACGGGGACAAGGCGCGCTAATTCGCGTGCGCACCCCTCTCATCGCCGGCCTATTGCCGACCCGCTGCGCGCGCGGCTCGACGCGCCGGGCGGGCGCGGCGCGCGGCTGAGGACGCCGTGCGAATAGAGATCAACGTCGATTGTTCCGGCGCTCATCGGGCCGTTCATAATTCGCCCGGATGACAAAATTATCACGGCGCGACGCCGATATAAAAAGAGGCTCCGGTCACGCGACCGGAACCTCCCTGTTATTGCCGGCGCTCAGACAATAACCGGCCAGTCGCTCCTAGAGCGCATTCGTAATCTGAGAATTAACAGCGACGAGCGTATTGTAGGCGGAGATCGTTTTAGGCGCCGTTCGGCTCAAGCGGCAGCCGGCCGACTCGACCGAACCGCGAAATGCGGGCCGCCCTGCGCAATCTGTGCGCGAGCCCAATCCCACAGCGTCCTGATTTCGTGCGCCGCCTTGCTGTGGCCGTCGTATTCGGTCACGCCGAGGCCGGCGGCGATCGCATCCTGATAGTCCATGCGTGCAGAGAGCATCGGTTCGGCAAGGACACCAAGGCGGCTTAGGCCTTTCGCCGCTTCGCTTGCGCGCGAGCTGCGGTAGGTGGCGGAGCACTGATTGAGGACAAAGGCGGCTTTGCGTTTCGCGAGGAAGACGGCGCGAAACGTCCCGGTGGTGGCTTCCACGTCGAGCTGCGTCGGGCGCGCCGGCAAAAGGCACAGATCCGTGACCTCGGTGACCAAGCGTACCGCGGGGCCGTCGGCGCCGGCGGTGTCGAAGATCGCAAGCGTGAAGCCGGCGCTGGCGAGGCCATCGAGGATCGCGGGCAGCCGCGACAGCCGATCGCGTTCGAGCGGTTCGACCATCACTTTGTTCCGAGCGTTGGCGTTGCCTGCGGCGCGCCGCTCGCCCCAGCGGGCGAGAGATCCTTGCGGATCGAGGTCGATCGCAATCGCCTTTTCGCCGGTTTCCGCCGCCGCGACCGCGAGCGATGCGGCAAGCGTAGTTTTTCCAGTTCCGCCCTTTTGCGTGAGAAAGGCAATGGCGCGCATTAGGCCGCCCCTTGCTGTATGACCGGCGCGCCCTCGTTGCAGACTTGATCAGGAACGAGCTTGCCGAGTGGCGGCGCCACACCCTCTGGCCGAAGCCCATTCGGAATTTCGATGTCGACCGCGAGCGTGGAGACGCATTTTCCGCGATCCACCTTGATCAACACCTTGTCGGGTTCGAAGGAGACATGGCGACCGATGACCTCCAGAATCTCCTCCCGCAGCGTGTCGAGCAGATCGGGCGCGCTGCGCGCGTTTCGCTCGTGCGCCAGCAGTATTTGCAGACGTTCGCGCGCGACCGGCGCAGAGCCGCGGCGAAACCGATTGAATAGATTCATGCTGCTTTCCGTCCGAACAGCTTGTTGAGCAGGCCGCGGCTTTCCGAGGGAATTTGCATCGGAATCTCTTCCCCTTTCAGTCTCCGCGTGGCATCGAAATAGGCGCGCGCGGGTGCGCTCGAAGCGGCGTTGATCGTCACCGGCGATCCGAGGTTCGACGCGCGCAGCACTTCCTCGCTTTCGGGAATGATGCCGAGCAGTGGAATCGAGAGGATTTCGAGCACGTCGTCGATCGACAACATCTCGCCGCGTGCGGCGCGCCACGGATGATAGCGGTTGATCAGCAAATGCTTGTCGACGCGCTCGCCGCGCTCGGCCTTTTCGGTTTTCGAGTCGAGCAGCCCGATGATGCGGTCGGAATCGCGCACCGACGACACTTCCGGATTGGTGACGATGATGGCTGCATCGGCGTGCCGCATGGCGAGCGTGGCGCCACGTTCGATGCCGGCCGGACTGTCGCAGACGATCCAGTCGAACTTGGTGCGCAGTTCGGCAATCACCTTGGCGACGCCGTCTTCGGTCAGCGCTTCCTTATCGCGGGTCTGCGAAGCCGGAAGCAGATAGAGATTTTCCAGCCGCTTGTCGCGAATGAGCGCCTGCGGCAGCTTGGCCACGCCGTGAATGACGTTGATCAGGTCGAACACCACGCGCCGCTCGGCGCCCAGCACGAGGTCGAGGTTGCGCAAGCCGACATCGAAATCGATGACCACGACCTTGTCGCCCTGATCAGCGAGAGCGGCGCCCAAAGCGGCCGTCGAGGTGGTCTTGCCGACGCCCCCCTTACCCGATGTTACGACCAGTACGCGGGCCGATTTCTCGTCGCTCATAATGCCGACCTTTCGTTAGTTCATCGCCGAAATTTTCAGCGTGTTGCCGTCTAGCCATGCCTGCGCCGGTCCGCGGCGCAGGCTGGCATCAATCTCGTCCGCGGAGCGGTAGTGGGCGCCGATGGCCAGAAGCTCGCCCTCGAAGCGGTGGCAGAAGATGCGCGCGCGCGAATTGCCGGAGGCGCCCGCCATGGCGAGCCCGCGCAGCGTGCCGTAAATGTGGATCGATCCGCCGGCGATTATTTCGGCGCCGGAACCAACCGAACCTATCACCGTCACGTCGCCCTCGACGAAGACGACCGATTGCCCGGAGCGTACCGGAGTGTCGATCAGGAGCGACGCGGCGTCTTGCTTCTTGACGGGAGCGCTCGCCGAGGCCGCCGCAGGCTCCGGCACTTCCACCTCTTGGCCGCCGCGTCCGCCGCGCAGCAGCGGAGGAAGCTTCGCCCCGGCGTCGATCGGATCGATGCCTTCGATGCCGAGCACCCGGATGTTGCGCGCCTCGAGGCTCTCGATCAGTTGGCCGATTGCCGCCGGGCTCAGCCGCGTGGCGGAAAGATCGAGCGCGACAGGGTGGCCGGCGAAGAAGCCCTTGGACCGTTCGAGCGTTGCGTCGAGGTCGGCGAGCCACTCGATGATGGGTGGCTGCGGACTTAGGACGAACGCCATGTAGGAGCGCGCCCGAAACGTCAGCGATTGGCGTTGGCAGTTGAGGCTCGACACGAGCGCCTCTCCAATTGCGGATGATTCTTGATTGGTTAACAATCTGCGCAGAGATGGTTAACGGAGCGTTAAGCCACGCGAAAAAAGCGGGCATTTACGCCGCTATTTTGATACCGCGCTCTTAATGTCGCGAGGCCTGTGGTTAACGCGCAAGCGGCGGGCCGAGGAACTCGACCCTCCAGAGCCGGCCGAAATTGTCGAGCGCATCCTTGGCCGGAATGCCATCCTTCATCAGTTCCCCGAGCGCGGTGAAGAAGGCCGCCGCGTCGAGCCCAGGGATGATGGTGGCGGTCTGCCGCGCCGGTTCGTCCGTCACGTTGACGAAGGCGTGCGCTGCCCCGCCGGGGACGCTCACCACGTCGCCGGCGTCGGCAAAGAATTGCCTGCCGTCTATCTCGAACAGATAGCGTCCGGTGAGGACCCGAAAAATCTCGACCTCGGGATGCCGATGCAGCGGCGGACCGAAACCCGGCGCGTTGATGGTGTCAATCACGGCGAGCGCCCCGCCGGTTTCATGCGGCGGCAGCCGTACCGTCAATTCGAGACCGATTGCCGGCACGCGGATTGGCGGCTCGTCGCCGCGCGAGTGCCAACTCTTGAACGTCATCGGCTCTTGAACGTCATGTCTTGAGCGTCACAGGCGTTTGGCGATCACGTCTCGCGGTACCAAGGCAGCAGGCGGCGGCGGACGCGCATGAAAACGGCGTCGAAGAACAGGCCCAACAGGCTGATGACGACGATGCCGACATAGACCACGTCGATCGCGAAAATCTGCTCGGCGTCGAGAATGCGGAAACCCAGGCCGCTGTGCGCCGCGATCATTTCGGCGGCGATGAGCACGATGAAGCTGATGCCGAGGCTCACGCGCAGGCCGGAGAAAATATGCGGCAAAGCAGCCGGCAGGATGATTTCACGCAACATATCGCGCCGCCTGGTCGCGCCCAGCGTTCGCGCCGCCATCAGGACGACCGGATCGACGCTGCGGACGCCGAAGTAGGTATTGATGACCACGGGAAAAAAGGTCGAATAGGCGATGAGCATGATCTTCTCGAAATCGCCGACACCGAGATAGACGATCGCCAACGGCAACAGTGCGATCGGGGAAACCGGCCGTAGCGCCTGAATCACCGGGTCCAGAAGATCGAAGACCAGCGCACTGCGGCCGGTGATGACGCCGACCAGGATCCCCGCAATGGCGCCGGTCGCGTAGCCGGCGAACAGCCGGTACAGGCTCACGCCGGTGTCGGCGACCAGCTGCCCCGAAAGCACTAGCGACCAGGCGGTCTTGAGCACGACATGGAGCGGCGGAAGATAATAGGAGTCGACCGCTCCGGTGTCGCTCGCCACCTCCCAAAGCGCAAGCAGCAGCACCGGTACGATCCAGCGCCGCAACGCGCGCGGCGCCAGCAGCGCCGGAAACGTCCGGCGTTCGCTCTTGGCCGCAGCGCTATTTGCCAAGGACTGCGAGACGGGCATTGTCGACCAGTTTCATTTGCGTCAGGTACTTGCTGAGGTCGATCGGCTGATCGATTCCGCGGCCCATCAACATTTCGTTGTCGAGCGCCACCGATCCCGGGTCCGGAGCGAGCGTGGGGTCCCACTTTTCCAGATAGAAGCCGCTCACCACCACGGGATCGGTGATTTGCAGCTCCTTCGCAGTCACCTCCTTCGCCTTGTTCGGGTTGTCGTCGATCCATTTTATGGCCGTGATGTACGTTTTCAGGAAGTTCTCCAGCACGGTCGGATTGCGGTTGGCGAAGTCGTTATTGGCGACCAGGAAAGCGGGGCTGTAATGGTCGAACGGCGGCGCGCCGAGCGTCCAGCCCAGGAGGTGTCCGATCTTGTCGTGGATGGCGCGCGCCGCAAAGTCGGTGCCGACACAGATTGCGTCGACACGGCCGGCCTTGAGCGCAGCCACCTGTTGAGGCAGCGGAATCGTGACGAAATTGACCTTGCTGACGTCCACCTGCTCTCGCTTCATCCGGGTCGTGACGGACAGGTAGAACAAACTGTGCAAGCTCAAGACCGCGACATTTTTGCCCTCGAGGTCCTTCCACGTTTTGATCTTGTCGTTGGCGACGACGCCCTGGAACGGATGCTGGGCGTCGGCCGACGCGCCGAGCGGACACAGCAGGAGGAGCTTGTTCGGGATGAGGCGCTGCTTTACCGCAAGCAGAGCCAGAACACCGGCGACGGTGGCAATGTCGCAATCGCCGGCGGCGGCGAACTCCGCTGTCTGCGTGCCGCCGACGATCGGTACCGGCCTCAGCTCGATGCCGTAACGCTTGTCGAAGCCGTTTTGCTGGGCGACCCAGAACGGCAGCCAGTCCTGCAGCGGCACGTTGACGAACCGCACCACCGGCAACGTTTGTGCTCGCACGGTCGGTGCCAGCACTGTCGTGGCCAGCATCGAGAGCACGGCACGGCGCGGCAGAGCGCGCCCGGCGCTGCCGACGCGGTTGGATTCACGCGCCTGCGGCGCGCGGAGGATCGACCTCCGAATAGAGGGCATCTTGCATCTCCCTGATAATTTGTTTCATTTCTTCGTTCGGATTCTCGACATCGCGCGGTCGCGGCAGGCGGATGGAAATCTCCTTTTTGATCCGCCCCGGGCGTCGCGTCATACACAGCACGCGGTCGCCCAAAAACAGAGCCTCTTGCAGATTGTGGGTGACGAAAATGATCGTCATCTTGGTCAATTGCCAGATGCGGACGAGTTCCTGCTGCAGCGCCCGCCGCGTCAGGGCATCGAGCGCACCGAACGGCTCGTCCATGAGCAGGACCCGCGGCTTGACGGCGAGCGCGCGCGCGATCGCCACGCGCTGGCGCATACCGCCGCTCAGCTGGTGCGGCCAATAATCGGCGAACTCGGTGAGCCCCACCAGCGCCAGGTGCGCCTCGACCTCGCGCCGATACTCGTCGCGGTCCGCGGTGCGCAGCATCCGCAGCCCGAAGCCGACATTGTCGAACACGTTCATCCACAGAAACAGCGCGTATTCCTGAAACACGACGCCGCGTTCGACGCTCGGCCCGAGCACCGGCGCACCGGCAAACATGATTTCGCCGCCGGTCGGCCGATTATGACCGGCGATCGACATCAAGAGGCTCGACTTGCCGCACCCGCTCGGGCCGATGATGCAGAGGAATTCGCGCTCGCGAACCGCGAAGTCGATTGCTTCGTAAGCGCGAAGCGATCCGTACACGTGACTGAGATTTGTTACCGCCAAGATGTCGTCGCGATCGTTTGCGGTCGCAGCGCTTCGCACGGAACCGCTGTGAGCCGGATAGACTTGACCCATCCCGCCACCGTCAGCATCGACGGCTAGAACTCGGCCGGCGGCGTGTTCTGGCAATCCCATCAAGCTCCCCATTCGCCTTCGCCGCTGCGCGATCACTGCGCGACGACAATCGCCATTCCGGTGATCCATTCCGGAACGAGGTGGTAGTAGCGCAATTCGGATCGCGGATTTCCAATGCCCCGGGCTGCCGCCGCTGCCGCCACCCAGGTGCGCACTTCATGCGCGCCGAAACCGGCCACACGATCGATCTCGTCGTCGGTCATGCGGTCGAAATCCTCAAGCTGGTCGCTGAGGAACTTGTGCAGGAAATCGCGGTCCCATTGCTCGCTCGGCGGCAGGCATGGCCCCTTTCCGACCAACAGATCGCGGGCCGCCTTGATGACGCGATTTTCCCGCGCGTCCAGCTCGTCCTGGCTCGGCGTCTGGCGCACGATGAGCCGACGCGCCACGTCGGGCGGACTGTGATTGAGGCGCGGCGTCGGCGGGTCGTGGGACAATCCGCCGGAGCCGACGACTGTCACGCGCAGGTCCCGGCCGGCGAAAAACTCGCCGACGGCCTCGCCGAAGCGCCGCACGCGTCGAAACGACGGCCGCGGATCGGCGGCACAATTCACAAAGATCGGAAGCACGTCGTAGCGGGCAAGCGCGCCGGTCAGTTTCAGCAGCGGAATGGTAATGCCGTGGTCGACTTTCATCTGATGGGAGATGGCGACGTCGAAATCGCGAGACTGCAAAAAACGGATGCAGGCGGTCGCCAGCTCTTGCGGTACGCGCAGCGGCCCGCTTTCCAGATGCCAATCCTTCGATCCTTCCGCGGCCGTGCCGATGCAAAAGGCGGGCATCAACTCGTAGAAAAAGCCGTTGAAATGATCCGGCCCGAACACCACGACCAAATCGGGCCTAAAGGCGTGCAGCGCGGCCGATGCGCCGTCCAGCTCCTTGAAGAATTGCGCCTGGACGTTTTGTTCGGATTCCTCGATGCCGGTGACCATCAACGGGCTGTGCGAGCAGCAAATCAATTGGACCGCCATGCTTTGCTCCCTCTATACCCGCGTCTCGCTCATATTGCCGTCGGCGAACATTTCCTCAATCGCGACCGGTCTCACCGCCAAGCCTTGCTCGTAAGAATACCGCGCCATGGCGGAAAGCGCCTTGCGGTTTTCGGTCACGCCGTAAGACCAGAAGTCCCAGCCCATGACCGCCTGGGTCGCCTCGTATTCGGCGTTCACCCAGGGCAGTCCGATTTTGAGCGCGGTCATCTCGGTAAATTCGGCGTCGGCGAGCCGCTTCGCCTGGAGAAACGCCTTATGGAGGCTTGCCGCAAGCCAGGGCTGTTTCTCGATCAGCTCGCGCTTTATTCCGACCGCATGCATGATCGGGAAGATTCCCCACTTCCGGTAATAGTCGCGCTCCGCGGTGCGATAATCGGGAAACAACCGCCGCACCTGGGGATGGCCTTCGACAAAGCACGGCGGGACCCGGGCCGACATGACCGCGTCAAGATCACCGGCGGCGAGCATTTCGTTCAACGTTGTGTCGTAGCGCGATACGAGCGGAAATCCGTCGGGCAAGTTGAGCGGAAACTTGTCGCGGCGGCCGGGCTTGGTCAGCCCGGCCTGAACCCAATCGATGTCTTTGGCGGCGATCCCGAATTCGTCCTGCAAATAGCCGCGAAACCACAGCACCGCCGACATTTGATATTCGGGCACGCCGACGCGTTTGCCGCGCAGATCGGCGGGGCCATCGATACCGCGATCGGTGCGGATGTAGGCCACCGAATGGCGAAACATCCGCGACAGGAAAACCGGAATTGCCACATATGGGCAGATCCCGCGCGACAGCGCGATCAGATAGGGACTGAAGCCGATTTCGGCGACGTCGAACTCGCCGTGAAAGTAGGCGCGCTCGAAGCACTCCTCGACCGGCATCGTAAGGTAGTTTACGTCGCAGCCCTCGACGTGTACGCGTCCATCGACCAGAGCGCGCACGCGGTCGTAGTCCCACGTTGCAATTGTAATCGGCAACCGGCTCATGTCAGTGTTTGATTGCGAAGACGATGGCCCGTCGACGCAAGACTCCGTCTCAGTGCGACCAAGCCACTACTTGATCCTCGCGCGTCATTCCTGCTTAATTTACGAGAGTCAATGACCGGCGACAACCTTGGACGCACGATGATCGAAAATATCGAGCTTGAAAAGTGTACGAGCTGCGGAATCTGCGACGACGTATGCCCGGCCGATGTGATCCACATGGAGCGCTCCCCGGGCCCCGCACGCGCTGATGGTCTCGTTCAATTCAAGCTTCTCCCCGTCATCAAATTTCGCGAGCACTGCATCACCTGTTTCAGCTGCGAGATTTTTTGTCCCGAGCAGATCGTTGACGTGCATCCGTCGGTGAAGAACCGACCGCGGCCGTGGTGAGCGCGACCATGGCGAAATCGCAGGGGACGTTGATCGAGACCGACGTGCTGGTGATCGGTGGTGGTGCCGGCGGCATGATCGCGGCGCTGAGCGCCAAGCGCCATGGACCGCCCGGCACCAGCGTCGCGGTCGCCGATTCATGGATGATCGGGCGCACCGGCCATACCGCCTTCTCCAACGCCTGGATGATCGTCGCCCGTCCCGATGACGATATCGACGGCATTACCCGTGAAATCGTCGCCGGCAACGACGGTATCGCCGATCAGCTTCTGGTCCGGGAATCGCTGCAAAATTCATATGCCCGGATCGCCGATTTCGAGGCGATGGGAATGAAGTTCCCGCGCGCCGCCGACGGCAACTACGCGCGCCGTCCGACGCGCGGTCTCGATCTCGCGCGGGTGATGTGTCCGGAGGGCGGCGGGCTTGAGTTTTGCTGGCGCCTGCGGCTCGCACTGGCGGAGAAAGGCGTAAAGCTTCTCGATCGGCTGTTTGTGACGGGACTGCTCGGCGGACCGTCTGGCCGCATCGTCGGCGCCACCGCGATCCACAGCCGCACCGGGGCATTCTACGTCATCAAGGCCCGCGCCACGATCGTCGCCACCAACGCGATCACCTTCCGCTCCGGCTTCGTGCGCGACATCACCGGCACCGGCACCTTGCTCGCGCACCACGCCGGCGCGTCGCTGCGCAACGCCGAATTCAGCTACGTGCGCCCCGGCACGCCGAAATTCTATTTCGAGGGCATCACGTTTGCGATCCAGGAAGGCGCCCGCTTCGCCAATGCCAAAGGCGAAGCTTTCATGCGTGCCTACGAGCCCGACTGGGCCGACGAGGCCGACGTGCCGCGGATCGCCCGCGCCATGGCGGAAGAGAAGAAGAAGGGGAACGATCCGCTCTATCTCGATATGTCGCCGATCCCGGAGGACATCCGCGAGCAGTTCATCCACAGCAAAGTGAAGTGGATGGACTATTTCTTCCGCAAGCTCGGCGCCGAAGCGAATACCGACATGTTCGGCAAGACGCCGTACTACGCGCTCAACCAGATGACCAAAATGGCGATCCGCACCGGGCCGGATTGCCGTTCCGACGTGCCCGGCCTGCTTGCCGCCGGACTGGCGCAGGCCGGCTGCGCCAATCATTTCGCCGGTTTCCACATCGGGCTCGGCATCGGCAACGGCTGGGTCTCCGGCCGCAGCGCCGTGGAGGATTTGGATCGGCTTTCGGTGCCGCAGCTTAATCTCCCCGAGATCGAGGCGCAGCACGACGAGGCCGTACGCCCGCTTGCCGGCGCGGCGAAAGACGAGTCCGACCGCATCCTGCGCGATCTGCAAGCGATTATGTTCGCCTACGATGTCGGCATCCTCAAACAGGCGGACCGCCTGCAGGAGGCCTCCCGCAAGGTCGCGCGGCTTGGCGAGGAATTCCGCGGGATTAGCGCGCCGCATGTGCATGAATTGGTGCGGCTCAAAGAAACCGAAGCCATGCTGCTCGCCGCGAGCTTCATCCTGGGCGCCTCGCTCTATCGCACCGAGTCGCGGTTGAGCCATTTCCGCGAGGATTTCGCCGCGCGCGACGACGAGAATTGGTTGGTCTGGGTCGACATCGAGCCCGGAGGGAATGCCGCGGCGCCGACTTTCAAAAAGACGCCGATTCCGACGCCGTTGTGTCCGGTGACCGCGCAGGCGGTAAGGCCGAGCCGACTCAAGGCGCGCGCTTCAATCGGCGGCGTCTGAGCCCTCAATCCGGCTTGATGCCGGCGTCGCGGATGACCTTACCGTAGCGGGCGTGATCTGCCGCGACCGTTTTGGCGAATTGCTCGGCATCGGCATAATCGAGCTCGTAGCCAAGCGGCGCCATCTTCGCGCGCACATCCGCCATGGCATCGATCGCGGCGACTTGCCGGCCGACACGCGCAATGACATCGGGCGGCGTCTTGGCCGGCCCGGCGATGCCGAACCAGACGCCGACATCGAAGCCGGCAACGCCGCTCTCGCTTACCGTCGGCACATTAGGAAGAAGCGCAATGCGCCGCGGCGAGCCCACGGCAAGCGCCTTCACTTTGCCGGTCGCGACATATTGCATGACGACGTTTGGTGTCGCCCAGATGAGCGGGATCTGGCCGCCGAGCAGATCGTTGAGCGCCGGCGCCGTACCCTTGTAGGGCACATGGGTAATGTCGATGCCGGCTGCGGCATTGAGCATCATGACGGCCAAAGAGTGCGGCGAGCCCACTCCCGGCGTGCCGACAGCGAGCTTGCCGGGATTGGCCTTGGCATAGGCGATCAAACTCTTGAAGTCGGCAACCGGCGATGAAGGACCCGCAAACAGAACGAGCGGCGTGGTCGCCATCTGCGCCACTGGCGAAAAATCGGCGACGACGTCGAACGGCACGCTGCGGTGCAGCCATTGCTGCAGCACTGCGGATGTTTCGAATGTCACCAAGGTGTGGCCGTCAGGCGGCGCCTTGGCCACCGAATCCAGGCCGACCAAGCCGCCGGCGCCTGGCCGGTTTTCGACGACCCATGGCTGCTTGAGCCGCTCCGAGAGTAAGGCGGCAAAAACCCGGGCGATGGTGTCGACGCCGCCGCCGGCCGCGATCGGCACCACCAGCGTTACCGGGCGCGTGTCAGACGCCGGCGCCTGCCCAAACGCGCTCGATTCCAGCGCAGCAGCGCAGAAAGCGGTGACGACCCCGCTCAATAGCCCGATCAGCATCGTCGCCCGGACAACGCGCATATTTTCCTCCCCGCCATGTTCTGACACAGCTTTTGGCCAAGCCTACCGCGCTCCTGCGGGCGGGACAAAGGCCGCAATTGCCGACCTGCCGAATCTGGTCTAAAGACCCCGCGCGCGGGGCCGAACCCGGCGCTCTCAGGGGACGCGCGGTAGCGCGCCCTTTTTTTGTGCCCATATGCGGAAGCGATGCCCAAACGGACCGACATTTCCTCGATTTTGATCATTGGCGCCGGCCCGATCGTCATCGGCCAGGCCTGCGAGTTCGATTATTCGGGCACCCAAGCCTGCAAGGCGCTCAAAGCCGAGGGCTACCGGGTCGTGCTGGTCAATTCCAATCCGGCGACGATCATGACCGATCCGGATCTGGCCGACGCGACCTATATCGAGCCGATCACGCCGGAAATCGTGGCGAAAATCATCGCCAAGGAGCGCAACGTCCTGCCCGGCGGCTTTGCGCTGTTGCCGACCATGGGCGGCCAGACCGCGCTCAACACGGCGCTGTCGCTGCGCAAGATGGGCGTGCTGGAAAGATTCGACGTGACGATGATCGGCGCCACCGCCGACGCCATCGACAAGGCCGAAGACCGTAAGCTGTTCCGCGAGGCGATGACCAGGATCGGGCTCTCCACGCCGCGCTCGCATCAGATCAAGACGCTGATCCAAGCGCTGGAGGCGCTCGAAGACATCGGGCTGCCCGCCATCATCCGGCCGTCGTTCACGCTCGGCGGCACCGGCGGCGGCATCGCCTACAACAAGGCCGAGTTCATCGACATCGTCGAGCGCGGCATCGACGCCTCGCCGACCTCTGAAGTGCTGATCGAAGAGTCGGTACTGGGCTGGAAAGAATTCGAGATGGAGGTCGTTCGCGACAAGAACGACAACTGCATCATCGTCTGCTCGATCGAGAATTTCGATCCGATGGGAGTCCATACCGGCGACTCGATAACGGTGGCGCCGGCGCTGACGCTCACCGATAAAGAATATCAGATCATGCGCGATGCCTCGATCGCGGTATTGCGCGAGATCGGGGTGGAGACTGGCGGCTCCAACGTGCAATTCGCCATCAATCCGGCGGACGGACGACTGGTCGTCATCGAAATGAATCCGCGGGTATCGCGCTCGTCGGCGCTGGCGTCGAAGGCGACCGGCTTTCCGATCGCCAAGGTCGCCGCCAAACTCGCGGTCGGCTACACGCTTGACGAAATCGAGAACGACATCACCGGCGGCGCCACGCCGGCGTCGTTCGAGCCGACCATCGATTACATCGTCACCAAAGTGCCGCGCTTCGCCTTCGAGAAGTTTCCCGGCGCCGAACCGGTGCTGACCACCTCGATGAAGTCGGTTGGCGAGGCGATGGCGATCGGCCGCACCTTTGCCGAAAGCCTGCAGAAGGCGCTGCGATCGCTGGAAACCGGGCTCACCGGGCTCGACGAGATCACCATTCCGGGCCTCGGCCAGGGCGACGACAAGAACGCCATCCGCGCCGCACTTGGTACGCCAACGCAGGACCGCATGCTTGCCGTGGCGCAGGCGATGCGGCTTAACATGAGCGACGCCGACATCCACACCGCGTGCAAGATCGATCCGTGGTTCCTCGCGCAGATCCGCGCCATCGTCGACACGGAAGCGGATGTCCGCGCCAATGGCCTGCCAAAAACAGCGGCAGGCTTGCGCCGGCTCAAGGCGATGGGTTTTGCCGATGCGCGGCTCGCCCGGCTCACCGGCCTTGCCGCCGAAGAAATATCCGCGCGCCGGCGCCAACTGAACGTGCGCCCGGTGTTCAAGCGCATCGACACCTGCGCCGCCGAGTTCGCCTCGCCCACCGCCTACATGTATTCGACCTATGAGACGCCGTTTGCTGGCCGCGCGGTTGACGAGGCGTCGCCGTCGAACAGAAAAAAAGTCGTCATCCTCGGCGGCGGACCGAACCGCATCGGCCAAGGCATCGAGTTCGACTATTGCTGCTGCCACGCCGCCTTCGCGCTGAAAGAGGCCGGCTTTGAAACAATCATGGTCAACTGCAATCCGGAGACTGTTTCTACGGATTACGACACCTCCGATCGGCTTTATTTCGAGCCGCTGACCGCCGAGGACGTGATCGAGATCATCGACACCGAGCGCGCCAACGGCACGTTACATGGGGTAATCGTGCAGTTCGGCGGACAGACGCCGCTCAAGCTCGCTGAATCGCTGGAAAAAGCGCGCGTGCCAATCCTCGGCACCTCGCCCGACGCCATCGACCTTGCCGAGGACCGCGACCGCTTCAAGCAATTGCTTGATCGGCTCAAGCTGCGCCAGCCCAACAGCGGCATCGCCACCTCACCCGAAAAGGCGCACGCGATCGCCGCCTCTATCGGCTATCCGATCGTGATCCGCCCCTCCTACGTGCTTGGCGGCCGCGCCATGGAGATCGTCCACGACACCCATCAACTCGACCGCTACGTGGCGCGACTTGCCGCCGATCTGGACCGCCCCTCCGAGTTCGCCGTGTCGGAGAAGCGGCCGCTGCTCATCGACCGCTATCTGACCGATGCCGTCGAAATCGACGTCGATTGCCTCGCCGACGGCAGGGACAGCTACATCGCCGGCATCATGGAGCACATCGAGGAAGCCGGCATTCACTCCGGCGACTCCGCCTGCTCGCTGCCGCCGCACTCGCTCGATCAAACGACCATCGCCGAATTGGAGCGGCAGACACGCGAGCTTGCGCGCGCGCTCAAGGTCGGCGGCCTGATGAACGTGCAGTACGCCATCAAGAACGGTGACATCTACGTGCTGGAAGTCAATCCGCGCGCCTCGCGCACGGTGCCGTTCGTTGCCAAGGTGACCGGCGTGCCGGCCGCCAAGATCGCCGCGCGCGTCATGGCGGGCGAAGAGCTCGCGAATTTCAAGCTCAAGCCGCAGAGCTTCGATCCCGGCTGCGCCCCCCATATCGGCGTCAAGGAGGCGGTATTCCCGTTCGCCCGCTTCGGCCCCGCGGTCGACACCGTGCTTGGTCCGGAGATGAAGTCGACCGGCGAGGTAATGGGCATCGATCGCGACTACAACGTCGCCTTCGTGAAGAGCCAGCTCGGCGGCGGATCCCGGCTACCGAAGACTGGTACCGTTTTCGTCTCGGTCAAGGACGCCGACAAGGTGCGCATCCTGGAGGCGATCCGCCTGCTCGCCGATTCCGGCTTCAAGGTGTTGGCGACCTCGGGCACGCAGCGCTACCTCGCCGAGCACGGTGTGGCAGCGGTTAAAATTAACAAGGTCGCCGAGGGGCGCCCTCATATCGTCGACGCCATCAAGAACGGCGAAGTTCATCTCGTTTTTAATACCACCGAGGGAGCGACGGCGCTTAACGATAGTCGCTCGCTCCGGCGCGCTGCCCTCTTGCATAAAGTGCCGTACTACACCACTCTCTCAGGGGCCGTCGCCGCAGCGCAAGGTATCCAAGCCTATCTCAAGGGTGACCTGGAGGTATGTGCGCTGCAGCGTTATTTCGCGGCCGGGTCCGACTGAAATCGGCACGGCTAGGGCGAGGGTCAGGTGCAGACAGGGCTTGCCGCCGCGTGGCCGGACGTTGTTCCGGCCCGCGACGAAAACTTTGACTCTGCGGGTTTGGAGGTTTGAGACCGATGGACAAGATTCCGATGACGGCTGCAGGCTACTCCGCGCTGGAGGCTGAGCTGAAGCAATGCCAGCAGGTCGAGCGGCCGCGCATTATTCAGCAAATTACCGACGCGCGTACTCACGGCGATCTTTCCGAGAATGCCGAATACCACGCGGCCAAGGAGGCGCAGTCGCTCAACGAGGGCCACATCGCCGAGCTCGAGGACAAGCTCGCGCGCGCCGAAGTGATCGACGTGTCGAAGCTCTCTGGCGAAACAATTACGTTCGGCGCGACCGTCACGCTTGTCGACGAGGACACCGAGAAGAAGTCGATCTGGCAGATCGTCGGCGAGCCCGAGGCCGATGCCAAGAAGGGCAAAATTTCGATCACCTCCCCGCTGGCGCGCGCGCTGGTCGGCAAGAAGAAGGGTGCGCAGATCGAGGTGGTCACGCCCGGCGGGGCGAAGGCCTATGAAGTGATGAAGGTCGAGTGGAAATGACGGCGCTGGCGCCGTCATCCCGTGGCCGAGCCAACGGGACCGCGCGAAGTCGCGCGTCCCGATGACAGGCTCCGCGAGGAACCCAGGATCCATAACCCCGCTTTCCCTTCAGCCGCGCCGTTTTCAAGTCCCTCCCATTCCGTGATTATGGATTCCGGGTCCACGGGCTAATGCCCGCGCCCCGGAACGGAGGGAGGAGTCCGTCCGTGAAATTCGGCGTTTCCGACCACATGGACGATGCGGGCATCCAGCATGGCGAGCTGTTTGCCGGGCGGCTGACAATATAAGCTCGCCACAACCGGAGGAACTTCAAACACGGCACCAGGATAGGGTAGCCACATTCGGCTGAAGGGGGGCGACGACAATGAGGATTGACTGTAGAGCCTTCGTTCTAGGTCTAGCGATGGCCTTGCCGGCACTCTTGCCGGCCGGGATAGCGCATGCCGGCAACTACGGTGCGACCGCTGCCGGGATCGACGGCGGTCAGGTCGGGGTCGGATACGCCAACAATTATCCGAACCAGTCGGAAGCCGACGCGGTAGCCATCCGGCAATGCGAAGAGCGGAGCAGCAATTGCCGGGTCGTAGGCCGGTTTTGGAACGGCGGCTGTGGCTACATCACCACCGCTGCTTCGCGCGGTACCTGCTACGGCTACGGCAGAACTCCGGAAATTGCCCGATCGGAGTGCGAAGCAAGAGGCTGCACTTGCCAGACGCCGGTCGGCGGCTGCAGCCAGGCGCCTTAGCCTCTCTGCGGCGCCTGCGGCGATCGGCCGGGGCCTAAGCCGTCGGATTTGTGGCCTGCGTCTATTGCATAGCTCGCGAAAATCCCTAAATTGCCCATGGGGCGATTGGGCGCGTCTACCGAGGGCGGGTCGAGCCCATTCCAGGACAACGTGGCCGGAAACGGCCCGTTTTTCAGGGGGCTTGCGGAGGTGCATAGGCGCCTTCGCGCCCCGCCGCATTGAGCGAGATGAGCAGGTGAGCAAGCCCACCCACGCCAAGGTCGTCATTATCGGTTCCGGCCCGGCCGGCTACACGGCCGCCATCTATGCGGCCCGCGCCATGCTCGACCCGATCCTCATCCAGGGCATCGCCCCGGGCGGCCAGCTCACGGTGACCACCGAAGTCGAGAACTATCCGGGTTTCGCCGACGTGATCCAGGGCCCCTGGCTCATGGAGCAGATGCAAAAGCAGGCGGCCCATGTCGGGGCCAAGCTCGTTGCCGACCACGTCAACAAGGTCGCGCTTGAACAGCGGCCGTTCCGCATCGAATGCGACTCCGGCGACGTCTACTATGCCGAGGCGCTCATTCTGGCGACCGGCGCCCAGGCGCGTTGGCTCGATCTGCCGTCCGAACAGAAATTCCGCGGCTACGGCGTCTCCGCCTGCGCGACCTGCGACGGCTTCTTCTATCGCGGCAAGGAGGTGCTGGTGATCGGCGGCGGCAACACCGCGGTCGAAGAGGCGCTGTTTCTGACCAATTTCGCCGCCAAGGTCACGCTGGTGCACCGGCGCGACAGCTTGCGCGCCGAGAAGATCCTGCAGGATCGTCTGTTCAAGCATCCCAAGATCGACGTGATCTGGGACAGCGCGCTTGACGATATTCGCGGCCATGAGAGCCCGCTCAAGGTCACGCACGCGCGGCTGAAAAATCTTAAGACCGGCGCCGTCACCGAGCGGCCGGTCGACGGCATCTTCATCGCCATCGGCCACACGCCGGCAACCGAATTGGTGGCCGGCCAGGTGGAGATGAAGCCGTCCGGCTACATCAAAACCGCCGCGCATTCGACCGCGACCTCGGTGTCCGGGCTTTTCGCCGCCGGCGACGTCGCCGACGACATCTACCGTCAGGCGGTCACCGCCGCCGGATTGGGCTGCATGGCGGCGCTGGAAGCCGAACGCTTCGTCGCTGCGCACGCAAACTTGCGCGCGGCAGCGGAGTGAGTGAGCAACAGACGACGGAGGACAGAAAACTGACGACAGATAAGCAAGATTACGGTTGTTGTTCCGTCATCTGTCCTCTGTCGTCTGTCGACCGATAACATGGACTGGGACAAACTTAAGGTCTTTCACGCCGCCGCCGAGGCTGGCAGCTTCACCCACGCCGGCGAGCAGCTTGGGCTGTCGCAATCGGCGGTATCGCGTCAGGTCAGCGCACTCGAACAAGAGCTGACTGTCTCGCTGTTTCATCGCCACGCGCGCGGCCTCATTCTCACTGAGCAGGGCGAGCTCCTCTACCGCACCGCCCACGACGTGTTCATGAAGCTCGAAGCGGCGCGGGCGAAACTGACCGACAGCCGCGAGCGGCCGAACGGCGATCTGCGCGTGACCACGACGCCGGGCATCGGCATCCATTGGCTCACGCCGAGGTTAGGCGAATTCGTCGAGCTCTATCCCGACATCCACATCACGCTGTTGACCACCGACGAGGAGCTCGACCTCGCCATGCGCGAGGCCGACGTCGCCATCCGGCTGCGCCAGCCGACACAGCCCGATCTCATTCAGCGCAAATTGTTCTCGGTGCACTTCCACGTCTACGCGTCGCCAGAATATCTCAAGCGGTTCGGCACGCCGCGCACCTTCGACGATCTCGACAATCACCGCATTCTCGTGCTCGGAGGCAGCATACCGCCCTACCTGCAACGCTCGAGTTGGCTGATCGAGGTGGCGCGTGACGGCAAGGGACCGCGCATGCCGCACCTCATCATCAACAACATTCTCGGCATCTTGCGCGCCTGCCAGCGCGGGCTCGGTATCGCCATGCTGCCGGATTATTTGGTGGAGGAGAACGGCGGGCTGGTGCAGCTGTTCGGCGAGGCCGAGGCGGTGGCGCTCGACGCCTACTTCGTCTATCCGGAAGAACTGAAAACCGTGGCGCGCGTGCAAGCTTTCCGCGACTTCCTCGTTGCCAACGCGCAGCGCTGGAATTTCTAGCTGCGGCGGTCATTGCGTCATTGCGCCGCGCGGGCAAAACCGCAACGGACACGCGTATATCCTTAGGTTACCTCGCCCGCTTTTCGCATGGCTGACATGTGAAGCTTCGCGTTGTGCACCGCCCGCACGGCTCGCATAGTTACCTCGTGCTGCGAGGCGATTCGGTTGCTTCATCCTCCCAGATGGCAACCATAATGCTGGCAGCAGTTCCCCTCTGGAAGGTGAACGTCGGCGCCCCCACGCCGACGAACTAAAACCGGGCCAAGATGGCCCGGTTTTCTTTTGCGCGGAGCAAAAAATGGGGAATAGCGAATAGGAAACTACGGCGCTACTATTCGTTGTTTTCCATTCGCTATTCACGTCTCCGATGAAGATATCCATTCTCGACGATTATCACGACACCGTGCGCACGCTGCCCTGCTTCACCAAGCTTGCCGCGCACGACGTCACCATCTGGAACGATCACGTGCAGGATACCGAAGCGCTAGCGGAACGGTTGCACGCCACGGAAGCACTGGTGCTGATCCGCGAGCGCACGCAGATCCGCGCGCCGCTGCTTGAACGTCTGCCGAAGCTCAAGCTCATCAGCCAGCGCAGCGTCTATCCGCACATCGACGTCGAGGCCTGCACGCGGCTCGGCGTCATCGTCTCCTCGAGCCAACACCTTGGCACGCCGTCCCACGCCACCGCGGAAATGACTTGGGGCCTGATCCTGGCGGCGATGCGCCAGATCCCTCAGCAGATGGCTTCGCTCAAGGCAGGACGCTGGCAGCTCGGCGTCGGCTCGACGTTGCGCGGCAAGACGCTTGGCATTTACGGCTACGGCCGCATCGGCGGCGCCGTTGCCTCTTACGGACGCGCATTCGGCATGGACGTTACGGTGTGGGCACGCCCGGCGACGATCGAGAAGGCGCGCACCGACGGCTACGCGATCGCGTCCAGCAAGGAAGCGTTTTTCGCCGACTGCGACGTGATCACGCTGCACATGCGGCTTGTGGACGCGACCCGCCACATCGTCAAAGCTGCCGACCTCGCGCGGATGAAGCCGACCGCACTTCTGGTCAATACCAGTCGCGCGCCGCTGATCGAACCGGGCGCGCTGGTCGAGGCGCTCAAGCACGGCCGGCCCGGCATGGCCGCCATCGACGTCTACGAGCAGGAGCCGGTGCGCGACACCAACAATCCCTTGCTGAATCTTCCGAACGTGGTCTGCACGCCGCATCTCGGCTACGTGACGCGCGAGGAATACGAGACGCAGTTCACCGACATTTTCGATCAGATCCTCGCCTATGCCGCCGGCAATCCGATCAACGTGGTCAATCCTGATGTACTGAAGGCGCCGCGTTGAAGAGAAGGTTCATCACCGTCAACGACAAGATGCAGCGTGACTATCGCTATGCGCTGAGCGAGCCTGCTGGCCGCAACTTCGATCCCGAATTCCGTCCTGACTTGACGCCGGCGCAGATGCTCCGTCTCGGCATCTTCGGCGGCAAGTACATGACGGACTGTAGACGAGAATTTCCACCGCGCTGGTTTGCGGGCGCGAAACTTGCGGCCAAGCATCGCGACCCGTCGCTGAATTATTTCGGCGTGGACGCAAGCCAGAAGCTATCGGTATGGCGCCGCAAGGGATGGATTCATCCCGCCGATCCGCGCGGCTGGTTTCAATGGTACTGCCGCTACTACATGGGCCGCCGCACTCCCGGCGAGGATGCGCGGCAGATCAAGCGCTGGAAAGCCATCCGCCGCCACGTCCGGCAAGTGCAGCGCCATTGCGAGCCGGGCGACGTCACCTGCCGGCCGCGACAGCGCCAAGCACTGCTGCACTGGTCCTACGACAGCCGGAAAATCTAGCGCGAGGTCGTGACCGTGCGCGCCCGTTCTTAAGAAAGATAGTGCTCCGCCAATAAGCCTAGGCGGGCTCCAACCCCTTCGCGGCGATGACGCGCTTTGCCGCCGGCGTGGCGAGGAATTGGATCAGGGCCCGAGCGGCGTCGGGCGCACTCGCATCGGCGGTGACCCCGGCGACAAACGGCGTGACGCTCTGTAGTTCGCGCGGCAGCGGTCCGACGACGTCGATGCCGGCGACCGCCATCAGCTCGGCCATCTGCTGAATCCCTATTTCGGCTTCGCCGCGCAGTACGACGAGCCCGGCGAGGCCTGCGGCGCCGCCGGCGCCGTACTTCGATTTGGTCTGCATCTCGCCCGTGATCCCGAGTTGTTCGAACACCTTGGCAAGATGCACGCCGCTCTGGCCGCCGCCGACCGGCTTGCTGCAGGCAATCGACTTCGCCGCCAGCATGGCGCGCTTGAAACTCTCGGGCGTGGAAATGTCCGGCTTCGGCGCGCCCTTGGCCACGGCGACACCGATGGTGGAATCGGCAATGTGCACGGCGCTGCCGGCTGCTATCCTGCCGCGGACCTCCAGATCCGCCATTCCGTTGCGGCTGACGATCGCGACATCAGCCGGCTTTCCCTCCGCCAGCTCTTTCTCGAGCCGCAACGAGGGTCCGAGTTCGATAACTACGTGGTTGCCGGTCGCGCGCGCGAACTGCGGCGCAAGCTCCTCGAACACCGTCTTCATTGCGGTTGTCGCCAGCACTTTGACTTCGCTCACGGCACGATCTCCCCGGAATTGCAGCGGATGCTTCCATGCCCCCGGACATGACGATAGTCCAGCCCCGGTCGGACGCGCGAGCCGACCGCGCGTGCAATCGAGCGGCTATCAACTCTGTGTGAGTTTTGTCCGGCTTTGGATCAAATAGCGCTCGGCCCCGTAGCTTTACGGACGAGGTTGGTGAAGTTGGTGTAGAACGTTGGTAGCGCTTCGCGCGAGCACGCTGCTCGCAACGATCGAGAAGGGGGCAAACATGCTCACACGCAGAGGCATTGTCTACGCTGGCGCAGCCGGATTGGCGGTGGTCGGCATCGGCCGGTTGGCGCGGCCGAATTCCGTTAAGGCCGACACCCCGCCCCACCCCTACGAGGTGACCCACACCGAGGCCGAGTGGCGCAAGATGCTCACGCCCGCGCAGTACAATGTGCTGCGCGAAGCCGGCACCGAGCTGCCATGGACCAGCGCGCTCTTGAACGAACATCGCAGCGGCACCTTCGCCTGCGCCGGCTGCGACCTGCCGTTGTTCTCCTCGAAGACAAAATTCGACAGCGGCACCGGCTGGCCGAGCTTTTGGGCGCCACTGCCCAACGCCGTCGACGAGGGCGACGACCACTCGTTCGGCATGGATCGCACGGCGGTGTCATGCCACCGCTGCGGCGGCCATCTCGGCCATGTCTTCCCCGACGGGCCGAAGCCGACGGGGCTGCGCTATTGCATGAATGGCGTGGCGCTCAAATTCGCCCCCGCGCCGGAAGGATCGAGCTGAGAGGCAGATCCTAATAGATTAGTCCCGATTGGATCAGTCTCGACTGCCGCGTTTGGCGCGCCACCTCAATCTTCTCGACGCCGAGGTAGCCGTGCCCGTCGGTCCACACCCTCGCGCCGGTCGGATTGCTGGCGCCGCTCTCCCTGAAGAAGCTTTTCTTCTTCGGACCGCGTATCGAAGCCGGACCGTCTCTCCCGGCCCGAACGTCTGCCGAGACCTGATCGGCGCTCTCCACTTGAGCGCTTCTCTTGCGAGCTCATGCCTTAGTCTCCGTGAAGCCGACAACACACTGCGACTCAACAGATGGCACGCCCCGACCGACTCGCTATTCCACCATCCTAGCTGATTCGTCATCCTCGTCTGAGCAACCAAAGATTGTGATCGGCCAGATGCTGATCGCCAACAAATATTCTGGCTGCAGCCAAGAAGCTCAGTCGTTCTGTGATCGATCTGTCCGTCATTCGTCGCTGTAACAGATCGGACGCGCGGACAAGCGCACTAGCTTCACCAAGGTTGCGATTCTCGCGTGGCCTAACGGCGTCCCAATTGAGGCGCAGGAAACTTTCGCAGGACTGCCAACAGACAGGAACGCGGCGCGCCAGCGCGCGTTGCATCTAGTGTTCCGATCTCGCGCTGAAACGCCGCGGAACAGACGGGCGCCAAGTGCAATGATCAAGTGCAATGATCATGTAAGCGCACGCCAGTGCGAGGCGGGGCGCTCGCTTGCAAAGGAGGACTCCATGAAAACGCACATGGCTATTCCGGTCGCCTTCAGCATGCTGTCCATTGTTGGCTACGCCGACCAGCAGGCGCAGGCACAAACCGCCACCGATCCGTCATCGGGTCTCGGCGTCAACGAACAACAGAAGCCTCCGCTCTCGCCGGGCCAGCGGCGCACCCTCTATGACAGTGTGGCCAAGGACAAAAGCAAGACGGCGAAGGTTTACTTCGCGCCGACCGTCGGCGCCGAC
>DATJTL010000177.1:0-35901 GCA_035503415.1 Xanthobacteraceae bacterium | reverse complement strand
GAACGAATTGTACAGTTCGTCGTCATTGACCATCAACGCGCCCTTGTAGGCCATGAAATGCTTGAAGGTGTTGATGCCATAGGTTTTGACGCAGACTTCCATTTCATCGAACACTTGCTGGTCCCACCAGGTGATCGCCATGTGGAAGCCATAGTCGCCGGCAGCGCCCTCGGCCTTGCGCCGCCAGTCTTGATAGGCCGCCAACAACGATTGCCCCGGACTTGGGATGCACATATCCACCACCATGGTGGTGCCGCCTGAAAGCGCCGCTTTGGTGCCCCACTCGAAATCGTCGGCCGTCACCGCACTCATGAACCGCAATTCGAGATGCGTGTGAGGATCAATGCCGCCAGGGAGAACATAGCAGCCGCCTGCGTCGATCGTCACCGCGCCCGCTGGCAAGTCCAGATTAGCCCCGATTGCAACAATCACTCCGTCACTGACAAGAACGTCGGCGCGTCGCGAATGATCGTGGTTGACGACGGTGCCACCGCGTATGAGTTTCGTCATGTTGAACCGCGTGTTCGTGGCGAGAGCGTATGAACGGCGCTTTCGGCGAAGCTTTGTCCGGTCATTTTCAGACCATACCCATGCCGGCGTCCGAACCGTGTCTTCGGCGGCGACGTTGGACGATGAAGACGGTTGCGAGCGCCACGCCGATGACGAGCAACGAAATCGCTGTCGTGGTGGTGCCCAGCGCATAGATCGCGGGTGTCGTAACTGTCGTGGTAAGCGCCTGCAGTTCGATCGGTAGCGTATTCGTGGAGCCCATAGCCTGGCTCGACCGAGCCAGTTCGTCCCAGGACAATGTGAAGCCGAATAGCGCGACGCCGACGAGCGACGGCGCAATCATCGGCAGCACCACATAACGGATCACCTGCCACGGTGAGGCGCCGAGGTCGCGCGCCGCCTCTTCATAGACGCGATCGAATCGGTTGAAGACCGCGAACATGATCAATAGACCGAACGGCAGCGTCCACGACAGATGGGCGCCGAGGCCGGACGAGAACAAGCCCGCCGCAGAGTTGTAGTTGTCCTGGATCCATTCGATGTTCCAAGCGTCGCCGATCGCCTTGATGGCGTCGTCGAAGATGCGGAATTCGAGGGCAATACCAAGCGAGACCACGATTGAAGGCATAATCAGGCTCGCGATCGCAGTGTAAAACAGCGCCGTCGAGCCGCGGAAGCGGCGGCGGAACGCGAGGCCGGCCATAACCGAAAACACGACGGTCAAGATCATCACCACAATGCCCAGCTCGAGCGAATTCCACACACCCTGGCTGATGTCGACCAGTCCGATTCCATTCGTAAGCTGCACGAACCAATGGACCGAAACGCCATTCATCGGAAAAGTCAGTCCGCCCATCGGCCCTTGGAACGACAACACCAGAATGGTGATGACGGGGCCGTACAGGAACAGCACGAACAGTCCGAAGACAGCCGCGAGCCAGTAGAATGACGCTGACCGCCTCTCGCGCACGGTTTAAAGCTCCTTGCGGATATCGATGAAACGAGTAAGCGCGTAGATGATCGCAAGAACTGCCGCGAGCAGAATTACGGCGTTGGCGGCAGCGATCGGGAACTGCAGGTAGCCGGTCTCGACATTGATTTCCTTTCCAACCGAGGCGATTTGCTGGCCACCCATGACGCCAATGGTCACGAAGTCGCCCATCACCATGGTGATGACGAAAATCGAGCCGATCGCGATGCCGGTCTTCGACAGCGGAACCACGACATTGACGAGCACTTGCCAACCGCTTGCGCCGGCATCGCGCGCCGCTTCGATCAGCGACTTGTCGATCCGCAGCATGGAATTAAGGATCGGCACGATCATGAAGGCGGTGAGCAGGTGGACAAAGGCGATCGTCACTGCAAAGCCGGAATAGAGCAGCCATTCGACCGGCTGCCTGACCAGCCCGACGCCGAGCAGCGCCTTGTTCACCAGTCCATTGCGGCCGAGCAGCGGAATCCACGAAATCATCCGAATTACATCAGAGGTCCAGAACGGAATGATACATACCAGGGCGAGCACCAGCTGCATTGTGAGCGTGCGGATATGGAAGGCTAGGAAATAGGCGATCGTAAAACCGAGCAGTAGCGTTATGGCCCAAACGAACAGACAGAATTTCAGCGTCGACAGATAGGTACTGAAGGTCGTGCAAAGATCGGGCAGGCCGCTTATGCATTTGTCGAACACTGCCGCATAGTTCTGCGGCGTAAATGTCGGAATGATTGCATATTCGCTGTAGCGCCAGAAGCTGACAACCACGGTGACAACAAGCGGCAGCACAAAAAAGATGAAGAAGACAAGCGCCATTGGCGACGCTTGCCAGTACGGCCTAGCGCGAATAAGTAGCCCTCGACGTGGCTGACTGCGGCTACGCGTGCGTTTGGCGATGGCACCCAATAAGGCCGCTTCGCTTTTCGGGAGTCTCGCATCCAGAGTCATGCCGCGATGAACTGATTCCATTTGTTGATCAGATATTCATTCTCGTCCATCACCGAGTTCCAGCAGGCGATGCGGCTCATGCGAGTCTCGTAGGAGCCGCCGTCGCGCACCGCACCGGCTTTTTCGGTCAGAGTGCCGTTGGGTGCGTGGATGTCCTGCGTCGCTGCCTTGCCTTCGTACCAGTAGTCCCACTCGTACGGCTCCAGGAATTTCTTGGTGGTGGCGAGCACAGCCGAGTAATAGCCCTGACGGCTCAAGTAGGCACCGGCCCAACCGGACAGGAACCAATTGATGAACTCATAAGCCGCGTCCTGCTTCTTTCCGGACAACGAGCGTGGCACGGCAAATCCGGAACACCAACCGCGGTAGCCTTCAGCCAGCGCCGTGTAAGTGCACTTGATGCCCTTGGAGCGGACGGCAGTGACTGCCGGCGACCACATCGATTGTATGACCACTTCGCCGGACGCCATGAGATTGACCGACTCGTTGAAGTCGGTCCAGAAGGCGCGGAACTGCCCGCTCTTCTTCGCCGCGGTCAGGATCTCGATAGTCTTGTCGATCTCCTCCTTGGTCTGATTGCCCTTGTCGCCGTATTTGATCTTTCCGGCTGATTCGATGGCCATGGCGGCGTCCATGATGCCGATCGACGGCACGTTTATCAGCGCGGCCTTGCCCTTGAATTCGGGATTGAGCAGTTCCGACCAGTGTTCGATGGGCCGGTCGATCAGGTCGGGCCGGATGCCGAGCGAATCTGCGTTGTAGGTCGTCGGAATAAGCGTCAGCCACTCGGTCGGAGTTTTGGAAAACGTCTTCGAGTGCTTGCCTTCGAGATAGAAGACCTTGAATGGCGCCGTGCCTTGGTCTCCGATCTTCTTGCCGCCGATCATGCCCTTGCTCAAAACCGTGGTGATCTCGTCGGCCAGCTTAATCTTTTTGGCGTCCATGCCGACGAGATTACCGGACGGCACGAGGCTTGGCAGCTGGAAGTACTCGCTATCGACCATGTCGAACGATTCAGGCTGAGTGATGATCCGCTTTGTCACCACATCAGTGGTGACTGGCAGATATTCGATGGTGATGCCGAGGTCTTGTTTGACCTTGTTGGCGATGTCCGTGGATTGGTTCACCGCCGTGCCGAGATAACGCAGCGTCACCGGCCCGGCCGCATGCACGGCGGGAAAGCCGGTGATCACATCGGCTCCGGCAAGCCCGGCGACGGCCACTGAGCTTTGTAATAGTGTCCGCCGTGTCACACCGCGGCGTTTGATCGTATTCATTATGTCACTCCTTTTTCTCTATGATGTCCCAGCGTCTCTACGGCGATCGCGCAAGCTCGTGCAGGTCCGCCGCATCCCAGAAAACGGTGATCTGCTGGTCGGGCGCGACCGGATTGTCGTTGAAACTTCGCTCGGCGACGATGGCCGTCAGATCGAGATTGGCTTCGGTCCGTAAACTGACGAGAACAAAGATGCCCTGATATTCAACATCCCGAACCGTCGCCGGGAGACCGCCGGAGCCGCCCTGCAGGCGCAGCCGGTCGGCGCGAATGCCATAGCAGCGGCCGTCAATCGGAAGCACATTGTTGCCGCCGATGAAGCGGGCCACGAATTCGGTGCGCGGCTTGTTGTAAATGTCGCGCGGCGCGCCGATCTGCTCGATCCGGCCGCCGTTCATTACGACGATCAGATCGGCGAGCGCCATCGCCTCTTCCTGGCTGTGGGTGACGTGGATGAAGGAAATGCCAAGCTCGCGCTGCAGCCGCTTGAGTTCCGCCCGCATGCGGATGCGCAGAAATGGATCGAGCGCGGAGAGCGGCTCGTCGAGCAGCAGGATGCGCGGTTCGGTGACCAGCGCGCGGGCAAGCGCGACACGCTGCTGCTGACCACCCGAAAGCTGCGCCGGCCGTCGCGCCGCATAATCTTCCATCGCCACCAGGTGCAGCGTCCTGCGGGCGCGGCTGTAGCGTTCAGCTTTCGCCATTCCCTTCATCTTCAGCGAGAAGGCGACGTTGTCGATCACCGACAAATGCGGAAAAAGCGCGTAATTCTGAAACATCATGGCGGTGCCGCGCGCCGCCGGCGGCGTATTGCCCACCACCTTGTTGTCGATCACGATCTCGCCGTCGCTGACATCCTCATGGCCAGCAATCATTCGCAGCGTAGACGTTTTGCCGCAGCCGGATGGCCCCAGCAAACAGCAATAGGTGCCGGCGTCGATTTTCAAAGAGATCCGATCGACCGCAAGTGTGCGGTCGTAGCGCTTTACAACAGAGTCGAGCTCCAAGTTGGCCGCACGGCTCATGTCCGTCTCCTCTCGCCCTGCAGTATGGTCGCAATTGGCGTGCCAACCGGCCGACGCCCTAAACCCGACGGCTACGACCAGTTATGAGGACAAAATCACCGCCCACCGCCGACCAGTGGCAAAAAATGCGGCGGTCTGCACAGTTTATGCCGCGCCCCGTTATGCGGCAGATGTGCCATCCGATAAAAAAAGGATTCAGCGCGGCGCATTGCGGCCAGCATCGCCAAGCTGCCAGAACTCCTACAGTCGACGAAATAATGCTACAAGTCAGGCATCCCACTGGGGGTGACTACAAGGGGAGCTGGCCATGGTGCGGACGCTCGCGGTCGCTGTGGGGATTCTCGTTATTGGCGGCACGCTCAACGCCAAGGCGCAAAACGAACAGAAAAACCAAGCGTGGTGCGCCTATTTTACGGGCGGACCTACCAATTGCGGGTTTGCGACGTTCGAGCAATGCATAGAAGCGATCAAGGGCAAAACCGGCCTTTGTAATCAAAACTCGCAATATTCGCCGGCCGCCGGGTCAAATCCCAGCGCTGGGCGCAGCTATGACAATGCGCATCGGTGATGTTGCGGGAAAAAAGCCGCAGCTAGACCACGTCGTCGGAGCGCCCTGCGCCGCGGTTTGTTCACCAGAGGTTCATGCGCGGCGGAGTTAACTTTTATGCGTCGGGGGGCCCGCAATGGGGAGGGTCGCCTATGAAAACTTTATTCCTCGTGCTCGCCACGCTGCTTGTCGTCGCTGCAGGGAGCGCCCTGGCGGCGATGAACGGCGCTTGCAAAAGCGCTCAACACGGCTGGTGCGCACCGGCTTCTAGTTTTCGAAACCATGAGCCCCTGCGCCGACCCTGAAACAAGCTGGTAGGTTTCGCCATTGCGCCGCCGCTCCGGCCCAACACGTCCGTAAGGCTACCCAAGCACGATGGTCGTCGAAGCGCGGTGCCTCGCCGTTTTAGCGAACGCTCCCTCGCTGTTGCTGCAACGTTGCAACGCCGTTCCATGTCACGATCGGTACCGCCATCATGGCCGGCGCGCGAACGACCCTTCCGATGATCCAATCGCGCTCACTGCATTGGCGTGACGCCCAATTCGTGCTGGTCAATATGTTGGTATCTCTTCTTGCGGTTGCCGGAAAACTCCGCCAAATCAATGAAGTAGCCTAGTTTTCGTCTCAGACCCGGGGAGCAAATTTGTAACGCGCGCTCGAAAGCTCGGCGCGTGCGTAAGGCAGACGCCTACGCGGATTTGCCCACACAACTGTGTGTTGCTTTGCGTTGATACCTTCACCGCGACGACCGCCGGTGGTAGCCTCCCGACATCGGTACATGGAAGGATCGCTCGTCGTCGGCACATCGAGGGGGCAATCGTGACACGCAGGCGCGGACTGTTGGTCGCTTTCGGTTTGGGCATGGTGATGGCGGGGCCGGCGCTCGCCGCAACGCAACAAGATCGGACGGGCGCCGCAATCGAGAGTGCTGCAGGTGGCGCGCTATCGCCGCAACCCGCCAATACCGCGGGCACCACGCCGCCAACGGCAAGCGCACTCATCCAACTGGCGCAGGCTCCGCCGCCTCCTCCACCTGAGCCAAAACAATCATCGTCCCCCACGACGCCGCCACCTCCGGCACCAGAACCTGGACAATCCTCGTCGCCAGGAGGGCCCCCGCCCCCGCCGCCGGAGTCCAACGAACCGTCGTCGCCGACGACACCGGCACCTCCGCCGCCGGAAGCCGGACAATCGTCGTCACCGACAACGCCACCACCTCCGCCGCCAGAACCCGGACAATCGTCGTCATCGCCATCGTCCAAAGGCTGGAATGCGATAGCTGCCTCACTCTACCGGGTGCAGGGCAGAGCACACGTCGCCATCGGCTATTCGGGAACGCAGCCGACGGAGGACGAAGCGAAGGACGCCGCCATACAGGCCTGCAAAGACGCCGGCGGCCGCACCTGCAAAGCAGCCGGCGCGTGGAACTATGGCTGCATCTACATCACCACCGGCCACACGGCGGACAGAGCCGGCTGGGCGTCCGGCGAGACCGCCGATGCGGCAACCAAACGCTGCCGTAGCGACGGCTTTACCTGCAAGCAACCGATCGGCGGCTGCATCAACTGAGCGGGCAACGTTGGAGGTGGTCAAGGCTAGACTTGATCGCTCGCCCGCATGACCGGCCGTGGGGCTGGTTCGCACGATTTCCGCGGCGGCGGGCATAAATCCGCTGCCGATGGCGACCCCTCAAACGTCAGGTTCTCTGGGGTGACCACCGAGGCACCCACGGCCTCCTGCTCGCCAATACGAATTTACCATCAGTTAACCCTGTCGGACCAGCATCGCGCTACCAGCAATAGGGGCGCGAATCATGACTTATATCCTGCCGCGAGCTTTCATTGTGCTGATCGGATGGGGGATCACGTGCGGCCTCATCGTCAACGTTTGGCCCAGCGTCGACCCGATGGTTTTCTACGCCGCGGGCGCCTCCTGGGCTTTCGCCGGCGTGGTTTGCTTTGGCTACATGCACAAGCTTCGCAGCGAGGCGCCAGATCAGCACGGGCGGTTCTAACACATCCCCTTCGCGATAACCCCGCGACGGTTACGCTCTGCCCGCGCGATTCCAACCGCGAATTCGGTCACCGTAGACGTCAAAACCGGCGGGCGTGACCACCACGGTATCTTCGAGCTTGATGAATCCACGCTCGGGATGTTGCAGCGTAGTCTCGACCGACACCACCATGCCGGTTTCGAGCGGCCGCTCGGCATCATAGGCGTCGTACGGTACCGGACCGGAATTGGTCAGCCGCGGCGCCTCATGGCTGACCAGTCCCATGCCGTGCGCCAGAAAGTGCGCGTGATTGTGGATCTTCGATTTATGCAGCACCGCATTTGCCGCCGCATAAACCTCTTTGCCAAGCGCTCCTGCACGGATCGGCTTCATAGAAGCCTGTTCGACCGCCTCGACCTCCGCCAGTAAATCGATCAGTTCCGCGTCCGGCTCCCCCGCGACGCCCATGCGGCAGACGTCGCCGATATAGCCGTGATAATTGCCGCCGGAATCGAGCGAGAGGATGCCGCCCTCCTCCCAGCGCTGGTCGGACGGCGCGCGATTGAGGCTCGATCCAGCGGTGATCAGACAATAGTCGAAGGTAAGACCGCGCGAGGTCTCCTCGCGTCGCAGCGCTTCGACCAGTTCGTTCTTGGTGGCGCCAGGGCCATGGTTCTTGATCACGGCCTCCATCGAGTCGATCACCGCATCGGAGGCGATGCGCAGCATCTTCAGCTCTTCCGGAGTCTTGATGGCGCGCAGCCGCTCCAACACAAAGAGCGCGTCCTTGATCTGGCTGTCTGGAAACGCCTTGCGCACCGCACCCGCCGAGTCCGCCGGGATGAACGCGAGTTCGACGCCGATGCACTTCGGCTTAAGATCGAGCTTGCGGACATAATCGAGCGCCTTTTCGATGACGTCGACCGATCCTGAGCTTTTGCAATTGACCTCGGACACCCAGAACGGTTTCACCTCGTTCTGAAAGTTCTCCATGCGATGGCCGAAGAAGCCCGCCTTTTGCGGCGCGCCCTTGGCGTAAACGAAGACCGGCAAGTAGCGGCTCAGCCCCATTGCATCCATGGATTCGAAGAAGAATGCGCGGTGGCCGCCGAGCAGGTACTGCACATTGTGCTTCGAGGTGGCGAGGAGAACGTCGATGCCGGCCTCGTCCATCAGCCTGTCGAGTCGCGCGGTGTCGAACGGCGCTGTCTGGCGTGGCTTGGTAATGTCGAGCATGATCGATCTCCTGCAAAAAAGTGCGGCCGGTTCCAACGTTTGATTTCGAGCCTAGCAAATCTCGCGCTGCGAATGAACCTCCTTGCACCGATCGAGCTAGCGGTTCGACGACCGAACCGGCAGGCCCAGTGGGCGGCAGCAAGTTGCTGATGGCGACACCGCGGTTATGCGGAGTTTACGCCCCAGGCTCCAAAAACTTGTGCTGCCGCAACGCAGCATAACGCGCTTTTTCCTTTCAGAACGCCTGACGTAAAGCTATAGACTTCAGACGTTATAAAGAGGAGCCGCAGCAAGTCGCGCGCTAACGCGCCAGCGGCCTTGAGGGTGCCCTTGGAGACGAACCGCAGCGATGCGCGCCGAAGCTGGCGCCGCGTCGCCCTTATTGCCGCTGGCTGCGCCGTATTGGCCATCGCCGGACTAGGTTATTGGGATCGGACGGCCGGCCCCGACAGCGCGCATGCAGCCCGCAGACCAGGCCACGCGGCCGTGCCGGTCAGCATCGCCACCGCTTCCCGCCAAGATGTACCGATCTATCTGACTGGCCTCGGCAACGTGCAGGCGCAGTTCACCATCGCAATTCACGCCCAGGTCGACGGCAAACTTACGGACGTATTTTTCAAGGAGGGGCAGCGCGTCAAGAAAGGCGACGTGCTGGCCAAGATTGATCCGCGCCTCTACCAGGCCGCGCTCGATCAAGCCAAGGCGCGCAAAGCCGTGGACGAAGCGGTCTTGATCGCCGCGCAAAAGGACCTCGTTCGCTTCCAGGCGTTGGTGCTGAGGGACGCGGAAACGCAGCAAAACCTCGATCTACAGCAGTCCAAGGTCGACCAAACCAAAGCCTCGATCGACGCCGACACGGCCGCCATCGAGACCGCTCAGACCAATCTCGATTACACCGACATCGTTGCGCCAAGCGACGGCCGTATGGGCGTGCGCATGGTCGATCCCGGCAATATCGTGCACGCCAGCGACCAGAACGCGATCGCCGTCCTCACACAGACGCAACCGACCGCGCTTCTATTCACCTTGCCGGCGCAGACGCTCGACGACGTGCGTGACGCCATGGCGCGCGGCCCAGTCGAAGTTGCAGCCTTCGATCGCGACAACGCTCGCCGGCTCAGCACCGGTACGCTGTCGACCGTCGATAATTTGATTGATCAGTCGACCGCCACCTACCGACTCAAGGCGATGTTTGCCAACGAGGACGAGAAATTGTGGCCCGGCGAGTTCGTCAATGCCCACCTCCTTCTCAGAATTGAAAAGGATGACGTTGTCATCCCATCAGTCGCGGTTCAACGGGGCCCGCACGGCCTGTTCGCCTGGGTGGTCAAGACCGACAACACGGTTGAGCCACGACCGATCCGGACCGGCGCCGCAGCGGGCGACCGCGTCGTGGTGACGTCCGGCGTCAAGGAAGGCGAACGCGTGGTCGTCAACGGCCAATATAAGCTGCAGACTGGAGCCTCGGTGACGATCGCCGATCCTCACGCCAACGCGAAGCAAGGCGACCAGTCGTGAGCATATCGGAACCGTTCATCCGGCGGCCGGTGGCGACAACGCTGCTGATGGCCGCGTTGGCCTTCGTCGGCATCGTCTCCTTCCCGTTTCTGCCGGTTGCGCCGCTGCCGCAGGTCGACTTTCCGACCATCCAGGTTAGCACCACATGGACTGGGGCAAGCGCCGAGACCATGGCGACTTCGGTCGCCGCGCCGCTCGAGCAGCAGTTCGGGCAAATCGCGGGCATCACCCAGATGACCTCGCAGAGTTCGCTCGGTGCCTCCACGATCGTCATTCAGTTCGACCTCAACCGCAGCATCGATTCGGCGGCTCAGGACGTCCAGGCGGCCATTACGGTGGCGACCAAGACGCTGCCGCAGGCATTGACGACGCCGCCGGCCTACAAAAAGGTCAATCCGGCGGACGTGCCCATCCTGCTGCTCTCGGTGCACTCCGATACCGTACCGCTGATCAAGGTTGACGATTACGCCAACATTTTTCTCGCTCAACAGATTTCCCAGGTCGCGGGCGTGGCTCAGGTCCTGGTGTTTGGCGACCGCACGCCGTCGATTCGGGTCCAGGTGGATCCGGCCAAACTCGCCGCCAGCGGCATCACTCTCGAAGATATCCGCAGCACGCTCGTTAGCCAGACGACCAATGCTGCCAAAGGCAGCATCAACGGCGACAGGATCAGCTTCACGATCGCCGCCAATGATCAGATCCTCGACGCCGACAAATTCAACGATGTCGTGCTGGCCTACCGGAACGGCGCACCGATCAGGGTGCGCGACGTCGGCCAGGCGGTCGCCGATCAGGTCGACCGCACAGTTGCCGGCTATCAGAACAACCGCGACGGCGTCATCCTCGCGATATTCAAGCAGCCAGGCGCCAACGTCATCGACACCGTCGACAACATCAAGGCCGAGCTGCCGCAGCTGACGGCCCGCATCCCTCCGGCGGTCAAAGCCGACATCATTCTCGATCGCACCGTCACCATCCGCGCCTCGGTGTCAGACGTGGAGTTCACGCTGGCCCTGACCATCTGCCTGGTGGTGATGGTGATCCTTCTTTTCCTGCGCAATTTCTGGGCGACGCTTATTCCCGGCGTGACCGTGCCGCTGGCGCTCTCCGGTTCGTTCGGGGCGATGTACTTGATGCATTTTTCCATCGACAACTTGTCGCTGATGGCGCTGACCATCGCCATCGGCTTCGTCGTCGATGACGCCATCGTCGTGGTCGAGAATATCTACCGGCACGTCGAGCACGGCGAGGAGCCGTTTGAAGCGGCGCTTAAGGGCTCGCGCGAGATCGGATTCACGGTGGTGTCGATCTCCTGCTCGCTGATCGCCGTGTTCATTCCGCTGCTCTTGATGAGCGGCATCATCGGCCGCTTGTTCCGCGAATTTGCGCTCACCGTGACCGCCTCCATCGTGGTTTCCGCTCTGGTGTCGCTGACGCTGGCGCCGATGATGTGCTCGCGTTTCCTGCGGCCGGAAACCGAAGCGCACGGCCGCCTCTACCGCCTGATCGAGAATGGCTTCACCACCCTGATCTCGTTCTATCGGCGCACGCTCGACGTGGTACTGCGCCATCAGGCAATCACGCTCGGCGTCTTCTTCGCCACCATGGCGCTGACGGTTGTGATGGCACTCGAGATACCGAAGGGCTTTTTTCCGATCCAGGACACCGGCGTGATCCAAGGCTTCGCCGAGGCGGCACAGGATACCTCGCCGCCTGAGATGATGCGCCTGATGCACAATCTGGGCGACGTCATTCTGCGCGATCCCGACGTCGAGGGGTTCGGCTCGCAGACCGGAAGCACCGGCAGCGCGCAGTCGGCAAATACCGGGCGCTTCTTCATCACGCTCAAGCCGCGCGACGACCGGCGGCTCAACTCCTCGCAAATCATCGATCGGCTGCGGCCGCAACTTGCCAAGATCGAGGGCGCCAACCTGTTCCTGCAGCCGTCGCAAGACATCAACGTCGGCGCGCGTGTCGCCCGCGGCAGCTTTCAGTACACCTTGCAGGACACCAATATCGAGGAGTTGAACGAGTGGTCGCAGAAGCTGCTGGATCGGCTCAAGGCCGTCCCGCAACTCGCCGACGTGACCAGCGATCTATTGGCCGACGCACCCCGCCTGCAGATCACGATCAACCGCGATCAGGCGTCGCGCTTCGGCATTTCCCCGCTGGCCATCGACGATACCCTCAACGACGCCTTCGGCCAGCGCCAGATCACGCAATATTTTACCCAGCTGAAAACCTATTTCGTGGTCCTCGAAATCCTGCCGGAATTGCAGAAAGACCTCACCACGCTGGATCGGCTTTACGTGAAGTCGCCGCTGACCGGAGGCGCGGTACCGCTCACGGCACTGATCAATGTCGACAGCAACGGCGTCGGGCCATTGTTGATCTCGCACCAGGGCCAGTTCCCAGCCGTGACCATCACGTTCAATCTGCAGCCCGGCGTCGCTCTCGGTCAGGCGGTGAGCGCGGTCAACGAGGCGTCGAGCGCCATCGGCATGCCATCGTCCATCATCCCGACTTTCCAGGGCAATGCGCAAGCATTCCAGACCTCGCTTAAAAGCGAACCCGCTTTGATCGCGGCAGCCCTGATCGTCGTCTACATCATCCTCGGCGTGCTCTATGAAAGCTTCATTCATCCGCTGACCATTCTGTCCACCCTGCCCTCGGCCGGTGTCGGCGCGCTTCTGGCGCTTCGCCTCGGCGGCATGGATTTGTCGGTCATCGGCATCATCGGCATCATTTTGCTGATCGGCATCGTCAAGAAGAACGGCATCATGCTGGTCGATTTCGCCATCGCGGCCGAACGCGACCGGCATTTGCCTCCGCACGCTGCCATCCGCGAGGCCTGCCTCCTGCGTTTCCGCCCGATTCTCATGACCACGGCGGCGGCAATCCTCGCCGGCGTGCCGCTGGCGCTCGGTAACGGCGCCGGCTCCGAAATGCGCCGACCGCTGGGCTATGCCATGGTCGGCGGCTTGGCATTAAGCCAAGTCCTGACCCTCTATACGACGCCTGTGGTTTATCTGTATCTCGACCGGCTACAGGCTTGGCTGTTTGGAGGGACGCGTAATCCCGTCGCTACACCAGCCGAGCCGGCTCACGCCGTCGCCGCCGAATAGCGATACCGGACGCGGCGATCCCGGAATGGCAGAGCCGTTGTCGCCGGGCGATCTCGCGGGCTGAGGCGCCCGAGCAGACGACCGAGACCCGCAACCACATCATCGCGCCCGCAGCGGCCTGCGAGAAAATCCTCGACGGCGCTGCAGAGCGCCGCAGCTTCGCGGGAAATGCCGGCAAAGCCATAAGTCCCGCCTGCCCCGGCAAGCGCATGAGCGATTTCGTTGATGCGCTCAAGCGCGGGTTCGGGCGTCGACTGCGACAGGAATTGCCGGCATGTGGACAGCGCGCAGGCGTCGGCATCAAGCCGCAGCAGGAAGCTTTCCCGCGCTGCCGCCAACACGCCTTCGAGCGGAATGAAACCGCGCAGCGTTGCCGGCAGCGCGCAGGGATCGAAAGGCTTTTCGATGACGCCCGCCGCACCGAGCTGCCGCAGACGCACGGTCTCCTGCCCGTGCACACGCGCAGTGACAAAGACGACCGGGATGGCGGCCGTGCGCCGGTCCGCGCGCAATCGCTCAAGGACGGCCGGGCCGTCCATGCCGCGCATCTTCACGTCGAGCAGTGTCAGGTCCGGTCGCCATTCCACGGCGGTCGTCAGCGCCTCGCTGCCCGAAGCGCAGCCGCGCACCACGAAGAACGGATCCTGCCCGAGCGACAATGCCAAGATTTGCCGAATATCGGCGTCGTCGTCGGCGAACAAAACGTGCAAGTTGATCATGCAAAGAGTGAACAACCGCAGCGTCAACGCGATGTTAAAAAACCAGCAAAAACTGCTACGTGAAACTACGAGACGCGCGGGCGCGGGATGCCCGCGCCCGACAGCTCTAAAAACGCGCCGCGACTTCCGCCGTTACTTCCACAACTCGGCAGAGGCAAGCCGTGCGCCTTCGACCAGAGCGGCAAGCTTCGCCCACATGATCGAGGGATGCACGCGGCGGTGAAACGGTCCCTGAGCAAAGCCGCAATCAGTTCCGGCGATGACGTTCTCGCGGCCGACCAGACGTGCGAGCCGCACAATGCGCTCGGCGACAAGTTCCGGATGCTCGACGACATTGGTGGCGTGACTGATCACGCCGGGAATGAGCACTTTGCCCTCCGGCAGCTTCGCGCTTTCCCATACCCGCCATTCGTGCTCGTGACGCGGATTGGCACCCTCGATGACGAAGGCGCCGACCTTCATGCCGAGAATAAGATCGACGACATCCTTCAGTGGCACGTCGCTCGTGTGCGGGCCCGGCCAGCTGCCCCAGCAGACGTGATAGCGGATGCGTTCGGGCGGCAATCCAGCGATCGCCTCGTTGAGCACGTCGACTTGGAGCTTGAGCCAGTTGCGGTAATCGCCAAAGCTCGCAGGCGGCACCATGCGGTCGTAGGTGACGGCGGCGCGCGCGTCGTCGAGCTGCAGCACGAAGCCGGCATCGATGATCATGCGATACTCGGTTCGCATCGCCGCCCCGATGGCCCGGATCAGTTCCTCTTCGCTCTTATAGTACTCGTTCTTGCGGTCGGGGATGACGCTCGCGGGCGCCGCGACCGGCATGAACGCCTCTTCGACTTTGACCGCTTTGAGCGCGGCCTTGAAGTTATCGATGTCGCGCTGCAATTCCGCCTGACCCGTATAGGCGATCGGCCCGACGCAGACCGCTTCGACCGTGGTCGCGACGCCTTCGCGGGCGTCGAGCTCGGCGTAGAACTCGGCAAACTTTTCGCGGTCGACGCCGCGGGTGAAAGGATTGGCGCCCTGTTTGATCGGCCGGCGTTCGAAACCGCTCAAGCGTTCGAGCACATATTGCGACCATGAGATCGACTTACCGAATTCACCGTCGCTGACCACGTCGACGCCGACCTCGGCCTGCTCGTGCACGACTTCGGCGACCGAACTTGTCAGACATTTGGCGTAACTCGTCTTGTCGTAAAGCTTGCCGGCCTGCTTGGCGCGCAGAAACTCCTGCAACGCCGGCGGACGAATGAGGCTGCCGACATGGGTAGTGAGGATACGGGCGCTGCTGCGCTTCATTGGACTCTCCGAAACTACGCCCTCACATTACGGAGAGCCGGTGCAAGCTATTACAGGACGGACGGGAGATCGCAACGAGGCGGCGGCAGATGAGAAGACGCGCGTCGGGCAGCGTCCCATCGTGCCGCGGGCACAGCTAAGCTTACTGCAAGCGGTGCGGCAACGGCCCGCTCAGGCCGCCGATTTGGCAGCCGCTTTAGGGCCGAGCGCGGCCGGGCGCTCGGGCGCGGCGCGCTTGATGCGATCGAGGACGAGTTCGATCGAGGCGATCTCGATGCGATTGCGGCCGTTGTCCTTGGCCCGATAGAGCGCATGGTCGGCCTGCGCCAGAAGCGCCGCCAGATCGAGCACGGCGTCATGGCTGATGACGATGCCGATGCTCACCGTGGCGACGACCGGACGGCCCTCGACCTCGGCGGTGAGCGCGGCAAAGCCAGAGCGGATATCCTCGGCGAGTGCCACGGCGCGGTCACGCGTGGTGTCGAACAGCACGGCCGCGAACTCCTCTCCGCCGAGCCGGCCGAACAGGTCGGTGCGGCGGATGCAGCGGTTGCCAATCTGCGCGAACAGCTGCAGCACCCGATCGCCGACCGCATGACCGAAGCGGTCGTTGATCGATTTGAAATTGTCGAGATCGAGCAGCATCACCGCGAACGGCCGCGGGTCGACCACCTGCCGTTTCAACTGCGCCTCGCCGTCCTGCAGGAACGAGCGGCGATTGGCAATGCCGGTCAGAGGATCGATCAGCGCCGCCGTCTTGTGGCGGTGCTCGGTGCGTTCCTTGGCCATGGCGAGCAAGATGAAGGCGATGGCGATGGTGAACAGCAGCGCTTCGAAGCTGAGCACGGTCAGCCACACGCTCTCAAACACCTCGTTGCTGGTCGGCGACCAGGGCAGCATGGAACCGAATGGCGTGCGCAGAAGATAAAGCGAGCCGTGCGCGAACAACATGAAGATCGCCGGCCAGCGCGACACCAGCGGCTCGCTGCGCCCGCGCCAGAATTCGTAAGCGGTGGCCCAGGTATAGGCGGTGATGATGCCGGAAGAAATCAGCACGCGCATGTTGAACGAGGATTGCACAAACGGCACGTGACAGAGGACGAGCCACAGCGCGGCGCCGGCAAACAGCAGGATCGGCTGCGGGCGCAAATGATCGAACACGCGCGCGCCCGACCAGGTGAGCGCAAACGCGGTGAACAGGATGGCATTGGCGAGATCGATCGTGATCAGATCGGGCGCCGACCCGTAGAGACCGAACAGCACCACGGAAGCCGCGCGCAGCAGGTGCGCGAATCCCCACCACGCCACCGCCGTGATCGCCGT
Source organism: Xanthobacteraceae bacterium (assembly GCA_035503415.1). Classification (GTDB taxonomy): domain Bacteria; phylum Pseudomonadota; class Alphaproteobacteria; order Rhizobiales; family Xanthobacteraceae; genus BOG-931. Next base: position 19,391 of record DATJTL010000177.1, on the reverse strand, counting down.
GTTTTGCACCCACGCGAACAGCAGCAGCAACCCGAGAATTACTTCCACGTAGATCGTTACGAGGAATAACGTGTTGACGTCGAGATTCATCGCCATCGACCAAATAACCGTATGAAGATCGCTCCCGCCACCCGATCCGTGGCTGGTCCATAACCCGGCGGCCGCAAACAATAGGTGAATTCCCGCAGCAACCTCGCCGTCATGCGGCGTTATGGTTTCGATAATCTTTCGCCGAAAAGTAACATTTGAACCTGTCTTGTATCGGCAGATTTGCTCCTTTAGGGTCGCGGCCAACGGGATTTTACGATCATGCAGTTCTGCGACGGCATCATCGAAGCAATCGGCGGCACGCCGCTGATCAGGCTCAAGCGCGTGTCGGAAGCGACCGGCTGCACCATCCTCGGCAAGGCCGAATTCATGAATCCGGGCCAGTCGGTGAAGGATCGCGCCGCCCTGTTCATCATCCGCGATGCGGTAAAGAAAGGCGAACTTCGCCCTGGCGGTGTGATCGTCGAGGGCACTGCCGGCAATACCGGCATTGGGCTCGCTCTGGTCGGCAACGCCATGGGCTTCCGCAGCGTGATCGTCATCCCCGAGACGCAGAGCCAGGAGAAGAAAGACACGCTGCGGCTATGCGGCGCCGAACTGATCGAAGTGCCGGCGGTCCCTTACTCCAACCCCAACAATTACGTCAAAGTCTCTGGCCGGCTCGCCGCGCAATTGGCGAAGACCGAAAAGCAAGGCGCCATCTGGGCCAATCAATTCGACAACGTCGCTAATCGGCAGGGCCATATCGAGACGACCGGTCAGGAAATCTGGCGGCAGACCGACGGCAAGGTCGACGGGTTCGTCTGCGCGGTCGGCACCGGCGGCACGTTGGCCGGCATCGCCATCGCGCTCAAGGCGCACAGCAGCGCCGTACGCATTGCGCTTGCCGATCCGATGGGCGCCGCACTTTACTCCTATTACACCTCCGGCACGCTCAAATCCGAGGGCTCTTCGATCACCGAAGGCATCGGCCAGGGCCGCATCACCAAGAATCTCGAAGATGCACCGATCGACATCGCTTATCAGATTCCAGACAGCGAGGCGGTGCCGCTGATCTTCGACCTGCTCGAATACGAAGGCCTCTGCCTCGGCGGCTCCTCCGGCATCAATGTCGCGGGCGCGGTGCGGCTCGCCAAGGAGCTCGGACCCGGCCACACGATCGTGACCATCCTCGCTGATTACGGCACCCGCTATCAGTCGAAGCTGTTCAATCCGGCGTTCCTGCGCGAAAAAAATCTGCCGGTGCCTGCATGGCTCGAGCGTCGGTCAGGCATCAAAGTTCCCTTCGAGTGAACGTGTCGGCGAACTTGGCCGCCATCCCGGCGTTGCCAAAGAAGCGCGGTGACTGAGCAAAACTGATGTTGAGAACCGACAAGGACCCCTCCCCGACCCCGGCAAGCCGCTGGCTTAAATCGAGCGAGTGGCTCGCCGAACGCTTGCGCGACCGCGATGTCGTAATCGTCGACGGCTCCTCCGTCCCGGTAGGACAAAAGGGCGACGCGCACGCGGATTATCGCAGTGGCCACATTCCCGGCGCGGTCTTTTTCGACATCGAGGCGATCAGCGACCACTCGACCGAACTGCCGCACATGCTGCCGGGACCGAACCAATTTTCCGCAGCCGTCGGCGCGCTCGGTATCGGCGACGGCGACACGGTCGTGGTCTACGACAGCATCGGCCTCTATTCGGCGCCGCGGGTCTGGTGGACGTTTCGGATTTTAGGCGCCAAGAACGTTTTCATCCTCGACGGCGGGCTGCCGAAATGGAAGGCCGAGGGCAGGCCACTGGAAAGCGGCGACGGCAAGCAGTCGCCGCGCAAATTCAATGCCGAAATGAATGTCGCTGCCGTGGCGACGCTTGCCGACGTGCGCATGGCGCTGACCGACGAGAGCGCACAGATAGTCGATGCGCGCTCCGCCGAGCGATTTGCCGGCAAGGCTCCCGAGCCGCGGCCGGGACTGCGCTCCGGCCATATGCCCGGCGCGTTCAACGTGCCGTTCCAGCGCGTCCTGGACAACGGCCGCCTCGCCTCGCGCGAGCGCATCGAGGAAGCGTTCACCTCCGCCGGCGTCGATCTCGACAAGCCGATCATTACCTCGTGCGGCTCCGGCCTGACCGCCGCCATCCTTCTGCTCGCGCTCGACTCGATCGGCAAATTGCCGCGCCTCTACGACGGTTCGTGGTCGGAATGGGGCTCGCGCCCTGATCTTCCGGTCAAGCGCGGCTGAGCATGCGGCCGGCGCGCGCCAAGCCTGTCGCGCTGGTGACCGGCGGCGCCAACGGCATTGGCCGCGCTATCGCCCATCACCTGCTCGGCACCGGCTGGCGCGTCGGGATCGTCGATGTTCCCGATTCCGGACTGCGCCGCGCCTACGCGCGCACAGGCCGCAACGTGGAGCTGATCGAGGGCGATGTCGGCGCTGAAGAGACCGCGCCACGCGCGGTCGCGGCCGTGCAGGAACGCTTTGGCCGGATCGACGGGCTCGTTTCCAACGCGGGCATCATGATCCGCAAGCCAATTCATCGGCTCACGCCCGCCGAGTGGCGTCGGGTCATCGACACTAATCTGACGGCGGCGTTCCTGTTTGCGCGCGCTGCCGAAACAGAGCTGCGCAAGGCGCATGGCGCCATCGTCGCCATCGCTTCGACACGCGCGCACATGTCGGAGGCCGATACCGAATCCTATTCGGCTTCGAAGGGCGGCCTGGTTGCACTCACGCATGCGCTCGCCATCAGCCTCGGCCCGGATGTGCGCGTCAATTGCGTCAGTCCTGGCTGGATCGAGACCAATGATTACGCCGCGCTTCGCCGCAGGGATCACGCCCAACATCCGGCCGGCCGGGTCGGCAGGCCGCAGGATGTTGCCGAGGCCGCGGCCTTCCTCCTCGATGGCGCGCGCTCCGGCTTCGTGACCGGCGCCGAGTTCATCGTCGACGGCGGCATGACCCGCAAAATGATTTACCAGGAGTGACGGCCGGATCGGCGAACCCCCGCAGCCAAATCACGCAAAAGGCTGCTGTGGACGCGCAATTGGTGAGGAATGTGCAAGCCTCGGGTTTTATAGTAGCATATCGGAAATCGGCTCCCGGGAATGCTGGAATGGGCTCGGCGTCCAGGCCCTTGAGTATGGAGGCGCGGGCGATGCGCGTAATGATTGCGGCGTGCGCGCTTTTGGCGGTCATGAACGTCGCCGCTTTAGCGGATTCGGCGAATTTGCCGGCGTCCACGAACACGCCTGCGCCGCCTCCCGCAGCCAATCAGCTTTTGCCGCCAGCTCCGGTACAGCCCTATAGCTGGGCGGGCTTCTATTTCCGCGGCAGCAGCGACTTGGCTGCAGCCATCAAGGGGAGCAGTACCAGCTCGCCCGATCTGTTATCGGCTTCATCGACAGGCGTAAGCGGAGGCCTCTCCGTCGGCGAAATTGGCGCCAACTGGCAAAACGGCCACACCGTCTTCGGCCTGGAAAGCGACATGCAATGGTCTGATCAATGGGCCTCCCCGCTGAGCGGTTGCGGGTTGGGATGCAGTTTGAACGACCGGGTCAGGGTTCCGTGGTTTGCGTCGTTTCGCGCCAATGCAGGCCAAGCATTCGATCGGCTCTATGTTTACGGCACTGGCGGATTTTCCACCACCGGCAGTGCCGACACGCTCAACCCCGCGGGCTCAGGCGGCATGCCGAATTTCGCCGACCTTTCGGCCGGCGCCCTAAAATGGACGATCGGCGGGGGCATGCAGTTCGCCGTCGACCAGGATGTCACCGCCAAGCTTGAATTCCTCCACAAGACGCCGGTTTCCGGCGTGGTGGATTCGCCGTTCGACGCTGCGACGAACGGCTCATTCAAAGACGATGTCGTTCGCGGCGGCTTCAACTATCGCATTCCGATCGGTCAATAGCGCACTGCCTGCGTCGGTCGCCGAGGACTAATCAACAATTGGGGCCACATGAAAACGCTAACGATCGGCGACGTTACTATCACCAGCATCATTGAGCGCGACGGACCGTGGCGGAAGCCCGAGGACATGTTCCCGGCTTACGACCCCGAAGTCGGCAAGCGCCATCTGGCGACCCTTGCTCCGGAGGTGTTCGATCCCGCCTCCGGCCGCATGGTCATTACCTATCAGACCTTCGTGGTGCGCACGCCCAAGCACACGGTGCTGATCGATACCTGCACCGGCGAGGACAAGGGCTACCCGCCGCCGATGGACTTTCCGAAAAAGCCCTGGCTTGACGGCTTTGCCGCAGCCGGCCTGCGCTTTGAGGACATCGATTACGTGTTCTGCACCCATCTGCACATCGACCACACCGGCTGGAACACGATGTTGCGCAACGGCACATGGGTGCCCACCTTCCCGAATGCCAAATACATTTTCCACAAAGGCGAATATGCCGCCTGGGAAGAATCAAACAAACGCGGCGAGAACCGGCCCGGCGGGGGCGGCAACGTTTGGGGCTATAATTGCGAGCCCGTGGTCAAGGCCGGCCAGGCGCTCCTCGTCGATGACGATTACGCGCTCGACGACACGTTCTGGCTCACGCCGACGCCCGGCCACTCGCCCTGTCATTGCTGTGTCAATATCCGCTCGCGCGGCCAGCACGCCGTCGTCGTCGGCGACCTGATGCACCACGCCTTGCAGTGCCGCGAACCGGACTGGTCGACGGTGTTCGATTGGGATCCGGCGCAGGCTGCGCGCTCGCGGCGGAAATTCCTCAGCGACGCCGCCGGAACCGGAAGGTTCGTGCTTCCGATTCACTTCCCCCACCCCACCACCGGTCTCATCGAGGCGGACGGCGAGAGATTTCACTACAAGTTCCTTCGATAAACCTAATCCGCTCCGCTCATAAGAAGCTTGCACGCGTTCTCGCAAAGAAGACCGCGGCGCCCAGGGAGATGCAAATGAAGAAAATGCTGTTTTTGGCGTTCAGCCTGCTGACGGCGGTCATGGTGGGCGCCACAACGCAAAGTGCCGCGGCGCAAACTTGGCCGGAGCGTCCGGTCAGGCTTATCGTCGGCTTCGCGCCCGGGGGCCCGACCGATCTCATCGCGCGCCTGCTGGCGCAGCAACTGAGCGCGCAAACCGGCAAGAACTTCATCGTCGAGAACGTCCCTGGCGCCGGCGGCAATGTCGGCGCGGCGCGCGCTGCGCACTCCGCACCGGACGGTTATACGTTCCTGGTCACCGGCGGCAACCTCACCAACAATCAATATCTGTTCGCGACCCCCGGCTACGGACTGAAGGATTTTGACGCGGTAACGCTCGCCGCCGCCACGCCGGTCGTGCTTGCGGTCAATCCCTCGGTGCCGGCTCACACCGTCAAGGAGCTGGTGGAATGGATCCGCGCCAATCCCGGCAAGGAGAGCTTTGCCTCGCCGGGCACCGGCACGCCGCCGCAGTTGGTCGGTGCATTGTTCACGCAATCGCAGCACCTCGATCTCGTTCACGTGCCGTTTGACGGCGGCGGTACGGCTGTGGAGGCGACCGTCGCCGGCCATACGCCGATCTCGTTTGGCGCCATGGCGCCGGCAGTGCCGCTGATCAAGGCCGGCCAATTGCGCGCCCTGGCGGTTACCGGCAAGGAGCGCTCGCCGGCGCTGCCCGATGTCCCGACCATGGCCGAGGCTGGCTTCCCCGAAGTGGTAGGCGTCACCTGGACTGCGGTCGCGGCGCCGGCAGGCACACCCAAGCCGATCATCGCCAAACTGCATGATCTGATTGTCGACGGCCTTTCCCAACCAGCCGTGAAGGCGAAGCTCGCCGCCATGGCCTATGCACCGATCGGCGATACGCCCGATGAATGCACTGCCTTCTTCAAGTCCGAACTGGCGACGTGGGGCAAGATCATCAAGGATGCGGGGCTGAAGGCGGAGTGAAATCAGCCCGCCCGCTCATCCGGCGTCCCGCTGCGCCCGCGCGACCGCCCAGCGGTTTGCCGGCAACGGCAAGCCGAGGTTTTCACGCAAGGTCTTGCCCTCGTACTCCTTGCGAAACAGACCGCGGCGCTGCAGTTCAGGGATGAGCAAATCGACGATGTCTGCAAGCCCACGCGGAAACGTCAGGGGCAGGATGTTGAAGCCATCTGCCGCGCCGGCACGGAACCAGCTTTCGAGCGCGTCGGCCACTTCGGAAGGCGTGCCGACCACAACGCGGTGGCCGCGCTGCCCGTAGACGCGCTTGTACAATTGCCGAATAGTCAGATTTTCGCGGCGCGCCAAATCAACCATGACCCTGACGCGGCCTTTTTGTTCAACGTCGGGTGCCGGGTCAGGCACTGGTCCGTCGAGCGGATAGCCCGATAGATCGAAGCCGAAGTGCGACGACAGATCCTTGATCGCGAGTTCCGGCGATAACAACGCCTGCAGGCGCTCGTATTTTTCGGCGGCCTCGGCGCGGGTGCAGCCGATGACGGTCATCACTCCCGGCATCACCTTGATGGCACTGGGCGGGCGGCCATACGCAGCGGCGCGGCGCTTGATGTCGGCGTAAAACGCCCGGCCCACCTCGATGTCCTGCTGCACCGTGAATGTCACCTCGGCCGTTTCCGCGGCAAGATCGCGGCCGTCGTCGGACTGCCCGGCCTGCACGATCACCGGGTGGCCCTGCGGCGAGCGGTGCACGGTGAGCGGTCCGCGCACGGAGAAATGCCTGCCCTTATGGTCCAGAAAGTGCAGTTTAGAGCGATCCAAATAGATGCCGCCTTCTTTGTCTGCGATAACCGCGCCGTCTTCGAAGCTGTCCCACAGCCCGAGCACCACCTTGGCGAATTCGCGCGCCCGCGCGTAGCGGTCGGCGTGGTGCGGATGCATCTCTTTGCCGAAATTGTAGGCCTCGGCCACCGCGAGCGAGGTAACGAGATTCCATCCGGCGCGGCCTCCGCTGATCTGATCGAGCGAGGCAAAAAGGCGCGCGACGTGGAATGGCTCGAAATAGGTCGTGGTCGCGGTGGCGACCAGCCCGATCCGTTCGGTGACGGCAGCGATGGCGCCAAGCAGCGTGATCGGCTCGAGCCGCGAGGCTTGCGTGGTGCGCGTCCACGACTCGACATCGTCGGCGCCGAAGGTGGCGTTGGTGTCGGCCATGAACAGAAAATCGAACTTGCCGCATTCGGCGAGGCGGGCGCTGTCGAGATAATGCGCCAATGTCTGCCGGCCGTGCGGATCGACGTCGGGATCGCGCCAGGCGGCGACATGATGTCCGGTGCCTTCAAGAAACAAGCCAAGCTTCATCATGGCCGCACCTGTTGCGCCGTTGCCGCGCCGGTTTGACCATTTTGCCCTGCCGCGCCGCGAAAATCGATAGTGCCGGCAATCGCGGCCGAGCGTGCCGAAGATGCCAGCGGCGCAATGCCGAGGCCGCTACAATAATCATTCGGTCAGTTGAGCGCCGCCTTCACTCGATCCATCAGATTGCAGGCGGCGGGCTGATCGTCGTGATGGTAGGCAAACATCGAGATGACGCCGTGCTCGGCAATGCAGCGGATACCGACGACATTGGTGCCAAACCAGTAATAGACGGTGTCCTTGCTGGCCTGACCGTGGAAACCCGCATTCGTCGTGTGGCCCTGGACATAGGCGAGGCAAGCGGCCTGCTTGTCGGCGTAATCAAGCCACCCGGTGCAGGTGCTCGCTGCCATAGCGCGACCTAACAAAGCCCCCACAAAGGCAATCACAAAGGACCCCATAAGTACGATGCGCATCTTTAGCCCCCCTTTTGCGGACGCGAGATGCTAGAATTGGAGTCGCGAATGGGTCAATGGAGACCGCGCCGTCACGGCGAAAATGGCCACTACGAGCCGCGCGCCGCGCAACCGCCATCGCGACGTAATAAGCGCATCCAAGCTGGCGTCGCGAGCTTACTGCCCGGCAATATGATTCTCGCGCACGACCTGACCCCAGAGCGCGATCTCGCTCTTGAGCAGAGCAGCCGCGGCTTCGGGCGTCTCCTGGTCGGCCGGATATTCATCCATGCCGCCGTCGGCAAAGAGCTTTTTCACCTTGGGATCGGCGAGCGCCACGCGCAACGCGGCGTTGAGTTTCTCGACGATCGGACGCGGCGTACCGGCCGGAGCGAGCAGCATGTGCCAGAAATCGATATCGAGCTTCTTATAGCCGAGTTCGCTCATAGTCGGCAGTTCAGGCAGGCCCGAGAAGCGCTTCTTGCCGATGATGGCGTAGGCCTTGAGCTTGCCAGACTTGACCAGCGGCTGGGCGACCACGGCCGAGATCGGACCGAGGTCCACCTGTCCCGCGAGCAGGTCCACGAGCGCCGGGCCCGCACCGCGATAGGGCACCTGGATGACCTTCACACCCATTTGCTGAAAGGCCAGCACTTCGGCGAGGTGGCCGAACGAGCCGACGCCGGGATGACCGATCTTGGCATTCCGTCCGGGTCCTTTCAGCCACGCCAACAGCTCCTGAAAATTGTTCGGCGGCAGTGTCGGACGCCCTGCGATCGTATTGGCAACGGTGTTGATGAGGCCGATGGGGACGAAATCCTTCTCCGCGTCGAAGTCCAGGTTCGGATAAAGCGCCATGCCCGCCGCCAGCGCATCCTGATGCTGCAAGATGGTGTAGCCGTCGGGCACGGCATGGGCGGCCTTTGCCGCGGCGATCATGCCGCCAGCGCCACCGATGTTCTCGATCACAACTGGTTGGCCGAGCGCTTTTTGCAGCGGGTCCTGAATCATGCGTGCAGTTGCATCGTCGGCACCGCCGGGCGGGAATGCGACGATCATGGTCACCGGGCGCGTCGGATATTGCTGGGCCGAAACGGCGCCAGCCGCCAATAGACAGACGGCAAATAGCGAAGCCGCGAGTGCGCGTGCGAGCATCATGTTCCCTCCCCGGCCCGTTCGTCGCTCTTGTTCGGCGACATCTGTTCGATCGTGGGCCTGCGCCGATATTCACCTATTTCTTCGGCGTTGCGCAAGGCGAACCGGCGTCGCAGGCGGAGTCAAGACTACTGCAGACGTAACAACGCGAAAGCCGCAGGAGGTTTCCTGCGGCTTCCGTTTGAGCGGCCCCTGGGGAGGTAAAAATTCAGCGGCCGCCTGGCAATCTCTGTCGATTAGAGCTGCGAGCCCGGCGCTTGCTCGCCACCTCCCGGGCCGAACCCGCCATGTCCACCACCGTGGCCCATTCCAGGTCCGCCAAATCCGTGACCGCCCTGCCGCCAGCCGTGATAGCCCTCGTTGAAGGCAAACCGGCGTGGATGCGGGCGGAGCATGCGCGCGAGCACCTTGAACCGTCCCTTCTGCTCGTCGGTCAGGCTCGCGTAGAGCGGTGCGCCGGTATCGGCGACTTTCTTCAGTGCCGCGCTGGTCTTGGCGAGGTCGTCAGCGCGGTTCGCCAGCCGGTCGAACGGGCTGGGCCGAGCCTGACCCTGTTGCGTCTCGCCTTGCTGCATGCGCTCCTGCCGCGCCTGCATCCGCGCGATACGCAGCTGCGCCACGTCACGCAACGCCTGCTCGAAGGCCGGCCAGTTCTTACTCTGGTCGGGCGTGAGTTCGAGGCCAGCCTTGAGCGCGGCAATACGGGCGTCGGTGAACGCCGCCAGATCGGCAGGGGTCGGGTGGAAACCGCGTTCGGCGCGCGGGCCACCGAACCCGCCCGGGCCGCCCGGCCCGCCGAAGCGCTGTTGTGCATACACAAGCGACGAGCCGGCGATGGCAAGCACGGCCGTCGCGGCAATCAATGGCTTGAGCATTTTCTCTCCTCCAGAGATGTCAAGATGGTAGAAATAATGCCGCGGGCTCGTCGCTACTCCAAGTTAAACTTTGGTCACCTCAAATCGATTGCGGATTACTGACCCGTAATATTTGTTTCGTTCTGTTGATCGTGAACTTTATTTAATGCTCCGCCGGCTCAATTATGCCGCAAACCCGCGAAGGCGCTGTCGAAGCGGTCGGCTCGGCCGCACCGCCACCAAGCACCTCCGTTCAACGTAGGATCTGCTGCAGAAACAACCGCGTGCGCTCGTGCTGCGGCGATTCAAAAAAATCCTTCGGCCGCGCGATTTCGACGATCTGACCGTCGTCCATGAAGATCATGCGGTCGGCGACCTGACGCGCAAATCCCATTTCGTGCGAGACCACCAGCATGGTGATGCCGTCGGCGGCTAGTTCCACCATCGTGTCGAGCACCTCCTTGACCATCTCCGGATCGAGCGCCGAGGTCGGCTCGTCGAACAGCATGATCTTCGGGTTCATGCACAGTGCGCGCGCAATGGCCACCCGCTGCTGCTGGCCGCCCGATAGCCGCGCCGGATATTTCGCCGCCTGTTCGGGAATGCGCACGCGCTTGAGATAGCTCATCGCCAGATCTTCGGCTTGCTTCTTCGGCATGTGCCGTACCCAGATCGGTGCCAGCGTGCAGTTTTGCAGAACCGTCAGATGCGGAAACAGATTGAAGTGCTGAAACACCATGCCGACGTCGCGGCGCACGGCGACGATTTGTCTGGGATCGTCGGTCAATTCGATGCCGTCGACGACGATGCGGCCCCGCTGCCAGTCTTCCAGGCGGTTGATGCAGCGCAGAAGCGTCGACTTGCCGCCGCCGGAAGGACCGCAGATGACAATTCGCTCGCCGCGTTGGACTTGCAGATTGATATCGCGCAGCACGTGAAACTCGCCGTACCATTTGTGCAGGTCGGCGATCTCAACCGCGACGGCGGCGGCGCTGCGTCCATTGTCTTCGCCGGCCCGACTAGCCATCACCGAGACCCTCAATGCCCGCCGGCGCGCCGCAGGCGCGCTTCGACGTTGCGCGCATATCGCGACATGCCGTAGCAGCAGGCGAAGTAGAACAAAGCGGCAAACACGTAGCCGCTCGGCGCGGTGGTCGGCGTCGCCCATTTCGGATCGGCACGCGCGACCTCGACCGTGCGCAGAAAATCGAAGATACCGACGATGAAGACGAGCGTCGTATCCTTGAACAATCCGATAAACGTATTGACGATGTTGGGGAGCGTCACCTGCAGCGCCTGCGGCAGGATGACCAGGCCCATCATGCGCCAATAGCCGAGCCCGAGCGCGCGTGCGGCTTCGTATTGTCCGCGCGGCACCGCCGCGAGCCCGCCGCGTACCACCTCCGCCATATAGGCCGAGGCGAACAGCGCAACGCCGATGAGCGCGCGCAGAAGCTTGTCCGGCTCGAAGCGTTCGGGAACGAACAACGGCAGCATGACACTCGCCATGAACAGCACCGTGATCAGCGGTACGCCGCGCACGAACTCGATGAAAGCCACCGAGAGAAGCCGCAACGCCGGCAGATCGGAGCGGCGTCCGAGCGCCAGAACGATGCCGACCGGCAGCGAGGCGACGATGCCGACGGCGGCGACGACGACGGTCACTAGAACGCCGCCCCATAGCGTTGTCGGCACGGCGACAAGCCCGATCGCCGGAAAGCCGTAAAGCAGAACGAACGAGGCGATCGGCAGCACGACGAAGAAATAGAGCGCGCCGAGATCGCGGCGCGGCGCCGACGGCCGGCACAGCCAAACGATGCCGAGCGCCAAGGCGGCAAAGAAGAGGTCGACGCGCCAGCGCTCGCCGAGCGGATAGAAGCCGTAGACGAAATAGGAAAACCACACGCGCACGAATGCCCAGCAGGCGCCCGGCTGCGGATTTGCCGGCGAAGCGAGGCAGGCCTGGCGATCCGCGCCGGACCACACCGCGTCGACGAAAAGGAAGCGAACGAGCGGCGGCACCGCCCAGGCGATCAACAACAGGCAGGCAAGCGTCAAAGCCGCGTTCGCCGGCGTCGAGAAAAGATTTGCGCGCACCCATCCTACAATGCCGGATCGCCCCTGCGGCGGCGGCAACTTTGCCGCGGGCGCCCGGCGCAGATAATGGGGCGAGGTGTCCGAAGCGACGGCCATCGCGCTCAGCGCTCCACGATCGCGGTCGCACGCCCGTAGAGATTCATGGCGAGCGACATCATTAGGCTGATCGCAAGATAAACCGCCATGGTGATAGCGATCACCTCGACGGCCCGGCCGGTGATGTTGAGCACCGAGCCGGCAAACACCTGCACGAGGTCCGGATAGCCGATCGCGACGGCAAGCGAGGAGTTCTTGATCAGATTGAGATATTGACTGGTGAGCGGCGGCACGATGACCCGCATGGCCTGCGGGACTACGATCAGCCGCAGCGTCGCCCCGGCACGCAGCCCGAGTGCCTCCGCCGCTTCGGTCTGGCCACGCGCCACGGCCAGGATGCCGGCCCGTACCACCTCGGCAATGAACGCCGCCGTGTAGACCGACAGCGCCAGCAGAAGCGCGGCAAATTCAGGCAGAACTTCAAGGCCGCCGGTGACGTTGAAGCGGCCCATCTGCGGGTAGTCGAAGGAGAGCGGGAAGCCGGCCAGCGCGAAAGCGGCAAGCGGCAATCCGCAGATCAATGCCAGAGCCCACAGCAGGCTGTGCGGCTGCACTCCGGTTCGCTCCTGGCGACGGCGCGCCCAGATATGGAGAAGCAAGGTAGCCGCACCGCCGATCAGCAAGGCGGCGACCAAGCCGCCAAAGCCGGGACCAAAACGCGGAAGCGGCAGGAACAAGCCGCGGTTGTTGAGAAATGCGCCGCCCGGCAGCACAACACTGTCGCGCAATTCCGGCAGCGCCTTGAGCACCGCGTTGTACCAAAACAGAAGCTGCAGCAGGAGCGGTACGTTGCGGATCAGTTCGACGTAGCAGCCGGCGAGCCGCGCGACGAGCCAATTGCGTGACAGCCGCGCAATCCCGATCGCAAAACCGAGGACGCTGGCAAACACAATACCGATGCCAGCAACGAGAAGCGTGTTGAGCAGCCCGACCCAGAACGCCTGCCCGAAGGTCGAATTGCTTGCCGAATAAGGGATCAGCGTCTGGCTGATATCGAAACCGGCGGTATTGTTCCAGAATCCGAGTCCGAAGGCGATGTTCTCGCGTGCGAGATTGGCAGCGGCGTCGACGAAGGCGCCGTAGATAAGCCCGCCTATGGCAAGGACCAGCGCCACCTGCACGCCGATGCGGCCGGCAGTGCGCAGCAGGCGCGGAGAGATTGCTCTGGCGCCGATCATCGGTACCCTCGCGGCGGCAACCCCAGGCGCCGGCGGGCGCGCAATTCCCACCTCAACGTATCGGCAGACCGTATTGGATGCCGCCCTTGGTCCACAGCGCGTTGAGCCCGCGCGCGATTTTCAGCGGCGAGCCCTCCCCAACATTGCGCTCAAAACTTTCGCCGTAATTGCCAACGTATTTGACGATGCGGTACGCCCAATCATTGGACAGCCCGAGCGACTGGCCGAACTGGCTTTCGACGCCAAGCAGCCGGCGGATCTCCGGGTTCGGCGATTTCAGTTGCGCATCGACGTTGCTCTTGGTGACGCCAAGTTCTTCGGCGTCGAGCATGGCGTTCTGCGTCCAGCGCACCACGTTTTCCCACACGTCGTCGCCCTGGCGCACCGCCAGGCTCAGCGGTTCCTTGGAAATGATCTCAGGCAGCACGACGCTGTCGTCGGGATTGCTCAAGATCAGCCGCTCGCTGTGCAGCGCCGAGGAATCGGTGGTGTAGGCGTCGCAGCGGCCAGTGTCATAGGCTTTGACCGCCTCGTCGACCGTGGCGAAGGTCACGGTCTTGAGGGTCATGTTGTGCGAACGGAAATAGTCGGCGAGGTTAAGCTCGGTGGTGGTGCCCTGCTGAACGCAGACTGCGGCGCCATTGAGTTCGAGCGCGGAGGAGACTTTCAGCTCCTTGTGCACCATGAAGCCCTGGCCGTCGTAAAAGTTCACCGCGGCGAAATCGATGCCGAGCGTGGTGTTGCGCGACATCGTCCAGGTGGTATTGCGGGCAAGCACGTCGACCTCACCCGATTGCAGCGCGGTGAAGCGGTTGGCCGCCGTCAACGGAACGAACTTGACCTTGGTCGGATCGTTGAAGATCGCCGCCGCAAGCGCACGGCAGAAATCAACGTCCAAGCCGCTCCAGTTGCCCTGCGGATCGGGCATGCCGAAGCCCGGCAGCTGGCCGTTGGCGCCGCAGATCAGTTCGCCGCGCGCCTGTACCGCCTTGAGCGTCGGGGACTCGGCAGCCTGAGCGGCACCGGCGAGCAGCATGATCAAGGCAAGCGCCGTCCCGACATATTTCATGGTGAGCCCCTTTAGCGTTGATCCGCGCGCCCCAACCGGTAATCCGGCGCGCCAAGGGATTTACGCGTGCAACGCATCTGAGAACGATCACGCAGACAGGTCAAGGGGTTGACCGGATTCGGCGCTAATTTAAGGTGCCCCTTCCGAGGGCAGCGCAATGTTTTGGATATGAACGACAAGAGCGAAAAACAAACTCCACGTCCGCCGCGGCAGGCGGCGACGCGCGTGGTGACTGGCGGACGCGATCCCGCCTCCAATTACGGCTTCGTCAATCCGCCGGTCTATCATGCCTCCACCGTGCTCTATCCGAGCGCCGAGGATTTTCTCGCCCACCGCGCGCGCTATCAGTACGGGCGCCGCGGCACACCGACCACCGAAGCGCTCGAAGGCGCGTTGGCCGACCTAGAAGGGCCGCAATGCGCCGGCGTCGCCCTATTGCCTTCCGGTCTTGCGGCGATTTCGGCCGCACTGCTGGCGGCGGTCAAAGCTGGCGATCATATCCTCGTCACCGACAGCGCGTATGGGCCGACGCGGAATTTCTGCGAGCAAATCCTCAAACGGTTCGGTGTCGCCACCACCTATTACGACCCGCTGATCGGCGCCCGCATCGCCGAATTGTTTCAGGACAACACGCGCGCGGTCTATCTGGAGGCGCCCGGTTCGCTGTCATTCGAAATGCAGGATGTCGGCGCCATCGCCAAAGTCGCACATGACAAGGGCGCGCTCGTCCTGATGGACAACACCTGGGCGACGCCGCTTTATTTCCGTCCGCTCGATCACGGCGTCGATCTCGTCATCCAAGCCGGCACCAAATATATCGGCGGCCATTCCGACGTCATGCTCGGCACCGTTTCGGCCAACGCGGCCGCCGTCAACGCACTTAAGACCACGGTGCGGCTGACTGGCCTGTGCGAAGGGCCCGACGACGTCTATCTCGGCCTGCGCGGCGTGCGCACGCTCGCGGTGCGGCTCGAGCGGCATTTCAAATCGGGCCTCGCAGTGGCGCACTGGCTGCAGCAACGGCCGGAAGTGCTGCGGCTCCTGCATCCGGCCATGCCCGGCGATCCCGGCCACGCCATCTGGAAGCGAGATTTCACCGGCGCCTCGGGCCTGTTCAGCATGGTGCTCAAACCGGTACCGCAGAAGGCGGTCCACGCCTTCCTCGATACGCTGACGCTGTTCGGCATCGGCGCGTCGTGGGGCGGCTACGAGAGCCTCGCCATTCCGTTCGATTGCGCGCCGCTGCGCACCGTCACACGCTGGGCGCCGGGCGGCCCGACCGTGCGCTTCCATATCGGGCTCGAAGCCGTCGAGGACCTGCTCGCCGATCTTGAACGCGGCTTTGCAGCAATGGCCGCCGCCGCAGGCGGGTGAGCGGCCTATGCGGTGGCGGTGGCCGCCTTCCGGTCGCGCAGTACGAAATAGAGATTACGCACGTAGACGAAGACGCCGAACGCCTGGCCGGCGATGAACACCGCGTCTTTGCGCGAAAGCGCGTAGATAAGAAGCAGAACCCCGCCGCCGATGGAGAAAAACCAAAAGGTGACCGGGATCACACTGTGGCCGGCGCGCTCGGAGGCAATCCATTGAACCAGAAAACGCATGGTGAACAGCGCCTGGGCGATGATGCCGACCACGAGCCACCAATCGGCTCGCTTGACGAATACGTCGATCAAGTAAGCGCCGACCGCATGGGACAGATCAACGAGCACGGGTCACCTCCTTATAACGCGGCACGCGCTGCTTGCGCCGGATGAGCCACCACACGCCGGCAAGATCCAGAATGCCGACCCACAGCCGATCCCACAGTCCATAATTCGATACGCCGTGCTGCCGCTGCCGGTCGACCACGTCGACATAGCCGATGTCCAATCCTTCCCGACGCACGAGCGCCGGCAGGAAGCGATGCAAAGCGTCGAAATAAGGCAGCGACAAGAACAATTCGCGACGAAATGCCTTGAGCCCGCAACCGGTGTCGCGGGTGCCGTCCTTGAGCACCGCCGAGCGCACGGCGTTGGCGATTCGCGACTGCATGCGCTTGAATCCGCTGGCCTTGCGCCCGACCCGCTGACCGGCGACGAGGCCGAGATGCGGGGCGCCCTTCTCCAGCGCACCAACGAGCGCCGGAATGAACGCTGGATCGTTTTGCCCGTCGCCGTCGATCGTCACCACGATCGGCGCGCGCGCCATCCTCACGCCGGTACGCAAGGCCGCTGACTGGCCGCAGGATTCCTCGTGCCGGATTTGCCGCAGCCACGACCGCTCGGCCATCAAGGCGAGCAATTCCGCCTGGGTCCCGTCCGCCGAACCGTCGTCGACATACACGATTTCGAAGGACCGGCCGGCCAAGGCAGCTTCGATCTCGGCCACGAGCGGCGAGATATTGCCGGCTTCGTTGCGTACCGGCACGACAACCGACACGGTGGGATCGGGATCGCGCCCGTTGCTGACCAACATGGGGCAAGCTTCTAGATGGCATCCCGGCTGGGTTCAATCGGCCGTCAACTTGATGGTTTTTTGCCTTGCCAAGGCAGGAAAACCGCGCGCTTGAGCGCTGCCACGATGCGCCGAAGCGGCGGGGCCGGATGGGCCGCAAGGTCGCGCGGGGAGAAAACAAGCCGGCGGGCCGCAAACGAACGGCGCACCAGCTCGGCGCCGACGGCACCGACCAGCCCGCCGGCTACGACATCGCTTGGATGATGTGCAAGGACGACGACCCGGCTGAACATGATGATGAGTGCATAGACCCACATGAGGGGGCGCCCGCGGGGCCAGATCGCTCCAATTGCCACCGCCGCCGCGGCAACCGTCGTTGAGTGACCCGACGGCAGGCTCGCGTATTCGGAACGCCAGGCGAAGGGCACATAGGTGAACGGATCGCCTTTAACGTCGACATAGGGCCGCGCACGACCGATGATGCCCTTGGCAACGGTCGTGAACAGCCCCGGCAAGGCGATCGCCCAGAACACAAATGCAATCCGGGCGGCAAGCGCAGTGAGCACGCCCCGCGTCAGCAGCGGCAAAGTCGGCACAGTGATCGCGGCAAGGCCCAATACGGCGATACCGCTCGGCACAAGCCACCAGCCGGAATAGCCCCCATTGGTGATTTGTTCGAATGCATCATGCACCGGGCCGGTCATCCCACGTGCCCAATCCACCGCCGCGCCGTCGATCCAAAACATCATCGCGACGCTCACAGCTATGCTAACCGCGACACCAGCCGGTACTGCCTTCGGCAGCGGCGGAATTTGCACCCGCGCCGGGCGCATGAGTACGGTGCTCCATTGCGCAAGGTTGCGTGCCAAAGTGCCGCCCAGCGCAACCGACGCCTTCATCGCATTCACGGTGTGCTCGCCGCTTCAAACACCGCAATGGCAACGCGGCGGCCGTTGGAGAGATTGAAGCCGTTGATTGTTGGCCCGGCCTTGTAGTGCAGCCCGATCGCCTCGGCGCGCTGCGCGAAGACGGGTAATTCAGGCCTGCCGATAAAGGCGAAGCGGCAAGAGCCTTCGCGCAAAAAATCTGCGGCGGCAGAGGCGTCAGTCAATCTTGTCGCGCTCCCGGCGAGAAAAACCAAGCTCGGCTCCTCATAGCCGGCACTGGCAGCGACCGGTTGCGGGCACGACGCGCTCCGCAAAATTTTGGCCAGCGCCACGCTTGGAAACACCGGGGTGAGCGAGGGCAGCACGACGGCATAAATTCCGATCGACAGGAGAATGACGCAAGCAAGCGCGCGCAGCAACGATCGTTCGGCGCCGTCGTCATCGTAAAGCCACCAGGCAAAAAGTCCGCAAATGAGAGCGGCAGCCAAGAACGGCCAGGCAGGAAGTTCAAGATTACGATCAACCACGATTGCAGCGGCGATAGCGGCGACGCTCAAAACAACAGGTACGACGACCCACCAGACCACCGCGCGCTTGAGTGAAGGCCGCCGCGACAGCGCGTTCTTCTCGATCGCAAAGGCGATCATTATGGCGATCGCCGGATAAAGCGGTAGCACGTATTGCGGCAGTTTGGTCGGCACCAGTTCGAACACGATCCATGACGGCACGAGCCAGGCGAGAAGAAAACAGACGCCATGCTGCCGCCGCGCCGACCAGATCGCCGGTACTGCCGGTATGGCCAGCGCCGACGCCGGGAAAAAAGTCGCAAAGAACAACAGAACGTAGAGACCGGGCGGCGCGCCGTGGGCTTCCTGGCCGCCGGCGACCTTGGACAGCATGTCGTGACCAACCGAATTGACCAGAAAGGCGTCGCCGGACCGCAAATAGATTGCGACAAACCACGGCAACACCAGAACGATGAGCCAGATGATTCCAGCGAGCGGGCGCAATGCCGTAAGCCAGCGCCCCGAGCGTTCGAGGATCGAGAGCGCCACCGCGGCGAGACCCGCGACCATGACAATCAACGGTCCCTTGTCGAGAATGCCGGCCGCAAGCGCGGTCCAGAATATTCCGGCCAGCGGCCAGCTCAGCGCCGCCGCGCTGCTCTCATGTGCTTTGCGCGGCAGCAAATAGGCGCGCGCCAGCACACCCATGGCGAGCACGACGGTGAACAGCAGCACTGCGTCGGTCTTGGCCAGACGCGCTTCGATTCCGAGCGCGATCGAGCCCGCCATCATCAGCCCCGAAAGTACAGCGCCACGCCGGCCGACGAAACAAAGCGCACACCAATAGGTCGCCAGCACCGCGCCGATAGCGGCGAGGAGGGACGGCAAGCGATAGAGCCAAATGGTGCGGGGTGCGGAGGGTACGCCGAGGGCTTCTGCCGCCTTCACCACGCCAGCCTGCAGCCAATAAATCCCGACCGGTTTGCGATAGCGCGTGTCAGCCTGATAGCGGATATCGACGTAATCTCCGGTTTCGACCATCTGCTTGGTGGCCTGCGCGAAATAGGCCTCGTCGCGGTCGACCGGCGGAATCTGGAAAAAGCCCGGCAAAAAGGCCAAGAGCGAAACGAGCACCAGCAAGGCTCCTGCCCGCTTATGTGCGAGCACGGCGAAATCAAGGAGCGCCGCAAGCCCGTTGGCCGGCCAATAAGCCCGCGCTGACGCGCTGCTGGTTGTGGTCATCCTTAGCCGACACCCCGTCAAATGCGCGCGGACCATAGTGAAAACCCGGCGATCGGGAAAGCGCTGCAGCGCACAAGAGGGTTTCGTCGCGACCTCGCCCGATTATGGCGTTGCGCGGATGACGCTTGGCGTGGTGACGGAAGAACGGACC
>DATJTL010000176.1:0-6188 GCA_035503415.1 Xanthobacteraceae bacterium | reverse complement strand
ATTGCGCGACGGTTACGCCGTGGATGCCGCCGCGCTCGCCGATGCCGGTCCCTACATGCCGGTGGCGTTGCCGGCGACGGCGCGGCGCATCGACGCCGGCGCGGCGCTGCCGAGCGATTACGATGCAGTGCTGCCGGTCGACGCCGTTGCGTTGCGCGGCGGCCGTATCGAAGCCGTCGCGTCTGTCGCGCCAGGGGAGGGCGTGTTGCCGGCCGGCGACGATGCTTCGCCGCGCACGCCGCTGCGCTGCGCCGGCGAGCGGCTGCGCGCTCTCGATATTGCGGTCATGGGCGCCGCCGGCATCGAAGCCGTGATGGTGCGCGCGCCGCGCGTCGGCGTCGTTTGCAGCAATCCGACGCGGTCGCGGATCGTAGAAGCCGCGCGCGAAATGCTCGTGCGCGCTGTGGTCGGAGCCGGTGCCGCGCCGTTCGGCACGGCGCAGATCCTCCTCGCGGCGCTCGACGATAAGCAGTCTGACCTGATGATCTCTATCGGCGGCACCGGCAGCGGACGCGAGGACGACGCCGTTCGGACATTGGCGCGCTACGGCGCGGTCGAGGCGCACGGCATTGCGGTGTCGCCGGGCGAAACCGCGGCGCTTGGATTTATCGGCACGCGGCCGGTGTTATTGGTTCCGGGACGGCTGGATGCCGTGCTTGCGATCTGGCTTCTGATCGGCCGCCATCTCGTCGCCAGGCTCGCCGGGGGCAAGGTCGAGGACATGCCCGTCACGATGCCGCTCAAGCGCAAGGTAACATCGTCGATCGGCCTTACGGAAGTGATGCCGGTACGCTGTGCCGATGGCATGGCGGAGCCGCTCTCCTCCGGCTATTTGTCGTTCACGGCTCTGGCGAGGAGCGACGGCTGGATCGTCGTACCCGCGGAGAGCGAAGGTTTTGCAGCCGGAACGCCGGTTGCCGTGAGACCATGGCCCTAAACCCGAAATCCACCGAACACGCCGCGGCGATCGTTGACGCCGTCAAGCGCGCTGCGCGGCAGGAGCAATTTCTCGAAGTGGTCTCCGCAGCCGAAGCGCGCCGCCGCTTCGAGACCTATATCGACTGCTCGCCGCTTGGCGGCGAAACAGTGCCGCTTGCGGCGGCGCTCTCCCGCGTGCTCGCCGCCGACGTGGTCGCGCCGGTCGACGCGCCTCCGTTCGACCGCTCCAACGTCGACGGCTTCGCGGTGCGCGCCGCCGACACTACCGGCGCCAGCGATGGCGCGCCGCGGCGATTGACGCTCAACGCCGAAGTGGTGGCGTGCGGCGTAGAGCCTTCAATCGAAGTTTTGCCCGGCACGGCGACCGCGATCGCGACTGGCGGCGTCATCCCGCGCGGCGCCGACGCGGTGGTGATGATCGAGCACACCGAGCTCATCGAGGAGGCGGCCGCGCCGGCCATCGACGTGCGCCGCGGTGTCGCCAGCGGGCAGTTTGTTTCTTATGCGGGCTCCGATATCGCGCGCGGCGAATTGCTGCTGCGCAAAGGAGCGCGCATCGGCTCGCGCGAGATCGGCATGCTCGCGGCTTGCGGATTGGCGACGACCGATGTGGTGCGCCGCCCGCGCGTTGCGGTGCTTTCGACCGGCGACGAACTGGTCGAACCGGGCCGGCCGCTCAAGCCGGCCGGTGTCTATGACAGCAACGGCGCCATCATCGCAGCGGCGATTGTGGAGGCCGGTGGCGAGCCGGTGCCGTTCGGCGCGTTTCCCGACGAGGAGCTCGCGCTCGAGCTTGCGATGCGCACCGCGCTCGAGTCCTGCGACATGGTCGTTCTCTCTGGCGGCACTTCGAAGGGCGCCGGCGACCTGTCGCATCGTGTCGTGTCGCGGCTCGGCTCGCCCGGCATTCTCGTGCACGGCGTTGCGCTCAAGCCGGGCAAGCCGCTCTGCCTCGCGGTGATCGGCGACAGGCCGCTTGTCGTGTTGCCGGGATTCCCGACCTCGGCGATTTTTACCTTCCACGCGTTCGTGGCGCCGATCATTCGCGCACGCGCAGGTCTGCCGCCGGAGGCCGCCCGCGCGGTCAAGGCGCGGGTGCCGGTACGAATTGCCTCCGAACTCGGACGCGAGGAATTCGTCCTCGTCTCGCTAGTCGCCGGCTCGCAAGGCCCGATCGCCTTTCCGACAGGCAAGGGCTCGGGCGCGGTCACCGCGTTCTCACAAGCCGACGGATTTCTCTCCATCGATGCGCTCGCGAACGCGCTCAATGCCGGGACCGAGACCGATGTGACGCTGATCGGCGAGGCCGCGCGCGCGCCCGATCTGGTCATCATGGGCAGTCACGACATCGCGCTCGATGTCGTCGTCGGAGCGCTTGCCAAACGCGGATTTGCCGCGCGCACCATCGCGATCGGCAGCCTCGGCGGCGTGGCGGCATTGGGCCGCGGCGAATGCGATCTTGCTCCCGTCCATCTGGTCGATCCGGCAACCGGCGTCTACAACAAGCATCTGCTTTTGCCCGGCCTCATGCTGGTGCCCGGCTGGCGGCGCATGCAGGGTTTTCTGTTCCGTCCCGGCGACCGGCGCTTCGAAGGCTTGAGCGCCGCCGCGGCGCTCAAGGCGGCGCTCGCCGATCCCGCCGTGCTCATGGTCAATCGCAATGCAGGCTCGGGCACGCGTGTGCTGGTCGATAGCCTACTCGCCAGCCTGCGGCCGTCCGGCTACGCCAACCAGCCGCGTTCGCACAACGCCGTGGCCGCCGCGATCACGCAGGGCCGTGCCGATTGGGGCGTTGCCATCGAGCCGGTGGCGCGGATGTATGGGCTCTCGTTTCTGCCGATCGCGCCCGAAGAGTACGATTTCCTGCTGCGCGAAGAGCGGCGCGATCGGGCCGCCGTGCAGGCGTTTCTCGAGGCGCTGTCCGATGAACCAACGCGCGCGCGCATCCGGGCGCTCGGCATGGAACCGGCCGGCGAATGATTGGCGACACTTGGCGCTTTCAACCGGCGTGAACCGGCTTGGGCTTGATTCGTGCAGCCTTGCTCGTGCGGCAATGTTGGCGTTGAATTGGTACGGTGTTTGCATCCACAGTGTGTGAAAGAGGGACATCATGCTGAATCGTCGGTCGATAATTCGCGGCACTATGGCGGCGCTCGGCGCGATCTCGGCTTACGGTCCGATTGCCGCGCGCGGTCAAGCCAAACCATTGGTCAAGGTTCGCTACAACGAAGTCGTGCGTTCGCTGCTTTACGCTCCGGCCTACGTCGCGATCAGCAAGGGCTACTTCAAGGATGCCGGTCTTGAGGTCGAACTGGCGACCGCCAACGGCGGCGACAAGTCGATGGCGGCGCTGCTTTCCAACAGTGCCGACATCGCCCTGATGGGGCCCGAGGCGGCGATCTACGTGCTCAACAGTGATTCCACCGTCAAGCCGCGTATCTTCTGCGGCCTGACGGCGACCGACGGATTCATGCTGGTGGGTCGCGCCAAGGTGGACAAGTTCGATTGGAGCATGCTCAAGGGCAAGGACATCCTCGGCTTCCGTCCGGGCAGCACGCCTCTTTTGTTCCTTGAAGAGGCCATGCGCATGAACGGCGTCAATCCGGACACCGAAGTCAAACTCGTCAACAATGTCGCGATTCCGGCCCGTGTGGGATCCTGGCTTGCCGGCCAGAACCAATACGCCATTTTCATCGAGCCGGACGCCTCGCAGCTTGAACTCGACGGCAAGGCGTTTTTCCTTGCCTCGATCGGTGGCACCGTGGGCCCTGCCGACTACACCGCGTTCATGGCGACCGACAAGTACATTGGTGACAATCCCGCGGTGGTCCAAAGCTGGACCAATGCCATCTACCGCGCGCAGAAATGGACGGCGACAGCGTCAGCCGCCGATATAGCCCAAACAATCGGCGGATTCTTTCCGGGCGTTGCCCCACAGGCGTTGACCGCCGCCGCCGCGCGCTATCAGAAGCTGAAGATCTGGAAGACCTCGCCGGTCATTGAACCCGCGGCAATCGACAAATTCCAGGACATCCTTGTGCACGGCCACGTGCTCGACGCCGACAAGCGCGTGAAATTCCAGGACCTCGTGCGCACCGAATTCGCGAGCAAAGCGATCTAGCCCTGATGGCGCACGCAGTTGCCGCGGGTGCGGACTTGCCGAAAGTCGAATTGCGCGCCGTCGGCCTGCGCTACTTCAGCCGCGAAGGTGAGACCGAAGCGCTCAAGGATATCTCGCTCTCGGTCGCTCCCGGTGAATTCGTCGCCATCATCGGGCCGAGCGGGTGCGGCAAGAGCACGTTACTGTCACTCATTTCCGGAATATTGCCGCCGACCGAAGGTTCGGTGCTCATCGACGGTAAGCCGGTGCTCGGTCCTAGTCGCAAGGTCGGCTATATGCTGCAGCAGGATTATCTGTTCGAGTGGCGCACGATCCTGGAGAATGCGGTGCTTGGTGCCGAAATCCAGGGCGCTCCAATTGCAAAAGCCCGCGAGCGCGCGACTGCGCTCCTAAGCCGCTATGGGCTCGGCCAATTTTTGCACCACCTGCCGCGGCAGCTTTCCGGCGGTATGCGACAGCGCGCCGCACTCGCGCGCACGCTTTGCACCGAACCCGACGTCGTGCTTCTCGACGAACCATTTTCGGCCCTCGACTCGCAGACGCGTCTGGCGCTGGCCGACGAGATCACGGAAATCCTGCGGCGCGAGGCCAAAACCGTGATCCTCGTCACCCATGACATCGGCGAGGCGGTCAGTATGGCGGAACGCGTGATCGTGATGTCGCGGCGGCCGGGCCGGGTGAAATCCGAGCATGCGATCGTGTTTCCGGTATCGAACGGCATTCGTCCCAGTCCGTTCGCCGTGCGGAACGCGTCGGATTTCAACGTCTATTTCAAAACTCTTTGGCAGGAGCTCGACGTCCATGTCGAAGGCTGATGTTGGATCGACCGCCGCAATCGCCATACCGGCCGGTAAAAGCGTGCATTACCGCGCTTGGCTGCGCCGCGAACGGCGTGATCGCCTGGTCGTGCGGGCGGCACAGCTGGCAATTCTGGCGGTCTTCCTTGCGGCTTGGCAGGTATTGCCGCGGGCACAGATCATCAATCCGTTGTTCACGAGCTACCCGTCGGAGATCTGGCCGACGTTCCTTGGTATGCTCAAATCGACGCCGCTGCAGGCGAGCATCCTCACCCATACCGCATCGACCGTGCTTGCCACCGTGATCGGCTTCACCGCTGCGATGCTGATCGGGACAGCGGTAGCGGCGGCATTGTGGTGGTGGAACGGCCTGTATCGCGTGCTCGATCCTTACCTGGTCGTCGCCAATGCCATGCCGAAAACGGCTTTCGTGCCGATCTTTTACGTCTGGCTCGGCGCGACGCTGTCGATCTACGGCATGTCGCTCGCGATATCGCTCTTTATCACCGTGCTGATGATATACAGCGGCTTTCAGGGTATCGATCCCAACAAGATCAAACTCGCGCAGACGTTCGGTGCCAGCAAGGCGCAAATCCTGACCAAAGTAGTGTTGCCCGGAAGCGTGCCCACATTCATCGCGGCGCTGAAAGTCAATGCCGGCCTGTCGCTGGTGGGCGTCATCGTCGGCGAGTTTCAGTCGGCCAATCTGGGATTAGGCTACCTGATCCAATACGGCAGCCAGATCTTCAAGATGAACATCGTCATGACTGCGGTTACCATACTGGCGATCGTCTCATCCTTGATGTATCTGGCGATCGCATGGCTTGAATCGGCGATCATGCGCCGCCGCTGAGTCTCACGCCGTCTGGCGCGCCTCGGCTGGAACGAGGCGGCTGATCACTTCGTCCGTGTTGAGCACGTCGCCGAAATAGCAGAGAAAATTGTTCAGCGATGCGGCGTGCTCCTCATCGCTCAGCGAGGCGTTGCCGTCGGCGACCATGATGACGCGGTAATCGAGCAACATGGCGTCGCGCGCAGTAGACTCGCAGCAGACGTTGGTGACCGTGCCGGTGATGAGCAGGCTTTCAATGCCGCGGCTTCGTAATTGCGCGTTGATGTTCGTCGTGTCCGGAGTAAAGGCGCTGTACGTTACCTTCTTGATCCGCAGGTCGGTGGGCAGCGCCTCAAGCTGCGGATAGAGCGCAAAGCCTTCGGCCTCCTCATCGAGATGCGCGAGCCGTGATTTCGACCGCTCCGGGCTCAGCATATGTGTGTGATGATTGGCCCAATAGCGCAGGGCGGCCGCCGTCGAAGTTTGCACCCAGATCACG
>DATJTL010000175.1:0-11657 GCA_035503415.1 Xanthobacteraceae bacterium | reverse complement strand
GTGTCGGCGATGCCGTGCTCCAGCGAAATCTCCGGCTTCCAGCCGAGCGCGGCGAGCCGGCCGGAGTCCATCAGCTTGCGCGGCATGCCGTCGGGCTTGGTGGTATCGAAGGCGATCCGGCCGCGATAGCCGACGACGCGGCCGATGAGTTCGGCAAGTGCGGCGATCGAAATCTCGCTGCCGGCGCCGCAATTGATGTGATCGTAGCCGTCGTAACGATCGAGGCAGAACACCGCCGCGCGCGCGGCATCGTCGACGTGCAAGAATTCGCGCAACGGCTGGCCGGTGCCCCAGACGACGACTTCGGGAAACTCTGCGATCTTTCCTTCGTGAAATTTACGGATCAGCGCCGGCAGGACGTGGCTGGTCATCGGATCGAAGTTATCGCCAGGTCCATAGAGGTTGCAGGGCATGACCGAAATGTAGCGGCGGCCATGCTGCTTTCGGTAGGCTTGGCACAGCTTGATGCCGGCGATCTTGGCGATCGCGTACCATTCGTTGGTCGGTTCCAACGGGCCGGTGAGCAGCGCTTCCTCCTTGATCGGCTGCGGCGCGAACTTCGGATAAATGCAGGACGAACCGAGGAAGACAAGACGATCGATGCCCGCCAGATGCGCGGCATGAATGATATTGGTTTCGATCGCCAGGTTGTCATAGATGAAATCGGCGGGAAACGTTTCGTTGGCGTAGATGCCGCCGACCTTGGCGGCGGCGACCACGACGGCGTCGGGACGATTGTGCTGCAGCCAGGCTTCGACGGCAGCTTGATTGCGCAGGTCCACGCTCTCGCGGTCGGTCTTGAGCACCTCATCGCCGAGTTGCGTGATCCGGCGAGCAATCGCGGATCCGACCATGCCGGTGTGGCCCGCCACCCAGATTCTTCGCGCGTTCATGCCTCGCTCACCAAAAACCCATAGAAAATTTTATCACGGCGAACCAGCGCCCTGCTAGCCCGCGAGGCTAAGAGGGTACCCAAGCAACAAGCCGGCCATCGCCCAAGGCGCCGTCATTGCGCCGGGAATACAGCGCCCGCCATATAGAGAAGCAGCGATACGCCCAGGAGCGCGAGCAGCACAGCGAGCCCGAGATCCAAGCGCTCGCCGGGGCTCGGCGCCACCGTCTCGCTTTCGATCGCCTTGGTGGTCTGCACGAAGCGGATGCCGGACAGTACGATCATCACCACGCCGATCGCGATGAAGGCAAGGCCCGCCGCATTGGCGAATTTCTGGCCGTGCGGCGCGATCTTCTCGAGCACCGCTTGCGAGGCCACGGCGCGCAAAAACAGATCGAATTTTTCGATCACGAACCCGAACGCCATGACCGCAATTGCGGTGCGCACCCAGGCGAGGAAGGTTCGCTCGTTGGCGGCATGGTCGCTGTAGCGTTTGATCATCGGCAACCCTTCCGGCGTTGGCCGCTTCCATCATAGCGCACAATCGCGGCAAGCCGGATTTTCATTCGAGCCGCGCGCCTTGCCGCCGAGGCCGCCCAAACGTGTCGCCGCAATCTGGAATTTCGGGCGCGGCGCCGTCCGGCAGTCGACGCGGGAAAGCCTTAATTAACGCAACGTAAATGGGTGTCGACTACCTGTTGGCAAACCTCCGGAATGACGCAGAGGAACGATGTTTCGGGTCCTGACCTGCCTGACCACGCAGCACGACTGGCGCCTGGTCGTTGTCGCCGGCTTGGTCTGCTTTTTATCGAGCGTGACGACGATCACACTGTTCAATCGCGCACGCTCGACCGCCGGATACGCATACGCCACTTGGCTCGCGGCCGCCGGAGCGGCCACCGGCTGCGGCATATGGGCGACGCATTTTCTGGCGATGCTCGCCTACCATCCCGGCGTTCCGGTCGCCTATAACGTCAATCTTACTGCGTTGTCCTTGCTGGCTGCAGCGACGATCACCGGCCTCGGTCTGGCCGCGGCGGTCGCAATGCCCTCGCGCTGGGGTGCGGCGATCGGCGGCGGCATCATCGGCGCCGGCGTTGCATGCATGCACTATCTCGGCATGTGGGCCGTCGAGATTCCCGGCCGGGTGACCTGGGACATGCCGCTGGTCGTTACATCCATCGTCTTGGGCATGGTCCTCGGGATGGCCGCGTTGGCCGTCGCCGTGTCATGGAAAGGCCTGCGCCCGCTGCTCGGCGCGGCACTGCTGCTCACCCTCGCCATCGTCTCGCACCATTTCACCGCGATGGGAGCGGTCGAAATCATTCCCGATCCGACGCGCACGATCACGGCGCTTTCGCTGTCGCCGAATTCGCTCGCCATTGCGGTTGCGAGCGTCGCGGCCGCTATCCTCGGCGTGAGTCTGATCAGCGCTTTTGCCGACCGCCGCCTGAACGACAAAGCTCATTTTCTTGATTTGGCTCTCGACAACATGACGCAGGGCGTCGTGATGTTCGATGGCGCCGGCCGCCTCGTCGTCTGCAATAAGCGCTATCTCGAAATTTATGGATTGTCGCCCGATATCGTGAAGCCCGGCGCCAAGCTGATCGACGTTATCCGCCATCGGGCCGCCACCGGCAATATGGACCGCGAACCGGAGAAATACGCGGCCGAACTGAAGAAGCTCATGGCTTCGGGCGAGACCCTCAGCTTCGTCCTGGAACTGACCGACGGCCGCTCCATCGCGGTTGTCAATCGCGCCATACCCGGCGGCGTCTATTGGCTTGGAACGCATCACGACATCACGGCGCGGCGGGCGGCGGAAAGAAAGAGCGCCTTGGCGGACGAACAGGCGACAAGGCGCGTGACCGTCGATGAGGCCATCGTTTGGTTCCGCCAGAGCGTCGAGGGCGTGCTGACAACGGTCGCCGAGGGTGTCACGGCGATGAAAACGACGGCCAGCGCGCTGTCGACGACATCGAGTGAAACGGCCGGGCACACCGAAGGCGCGGTGCGCAGCTCCAACGAGGCATTCGGCCGCGTCGACACCGCCTCGACGGCTGCCGAGGAATTGTCGCGATCGATCGCCGAAATCAACCGTCAGCTCTCGCGCGCGAGCGACGTCGTGCGTGCCGCCGCGGGAGAGGCGGAATCGACCAACGCCGAAATTACGGGCCTCGCGCAGGCGACGCAAAAAATCGACGACGTCGTCAAGCTCATCCAGAGCGTCGCCGGACAGACCAATCTGCTCGCGCTCAACGCCACCATCGAGGCGGCGCGCGCCGGGCCTGCCGGCAAGGGCTTTGCCGTCGTCGCCTCGGAAGTCAAAGCGCTGGCCGTGCAGACTGCCAAGGCCACTGAAGTCATCGCCGCCCAAATCGCGGCGGTGCAATCCTCGACGCAAAGCACCGTGCGCGCCATCGCCAGCATTACCGCGCGCATGCAGGAGATTCAGCAGTTCACCGCGGCGATCGCGACTGCGATCGAAGAGCAGCACGCGGCCACCAACGAGATTTCAAACAATGTCGCGGCGGCGGCAGCGGGCACCAAGTCGGTCGTTTCGGATCTGCTGCGGGTGTCCACTGCTATCGCCGAAATGCGCAGCTCCGCCGACACGGTGCTGACAGGATCGACCGTGGTCGAAACCGCCGCCGATAGCCTGCGCGGCAATGTCGATGGCTTCCTGCGCAAGGTCGCGATGTAGCGCAGTTTACCGCCGCGCCTAAGCACCGCGCTCTCGCCTCCACACCGGCTCGACAGCCCTCTCTCCAGTAACCGAGCAAAATTCGGCAAAATTCGGCAACGCCGCCAAAGCGTAAGCGGTCGGTCGCATTGCGGCCGGCGCTGCGCCTACTGCCGGCAGAAACGAACCCACGACAATTAGTTGACGTTCGGCAGCATTCGACGTTGGTATCTTGGCCGTGAGGGATTTGGGCAAGTAACTAAGCAAGTAGCTACGGGAGAAGGCGTCATGGCGGCAGACGGACTAAAGACCGTTCTCAGTAGCGGCGGACCAAAAGAAACGATGGACCGCCTTGAAGCCGAAGTTAAGTCGAAAGGCTTGACCGTGTTCGCGCGCATCGACCACGCAGCGGGAGCGCAAGCGGTTGGCATGAAACTACGGCCGACTGAAGTCTTGATATTCGGCAATGCCAAGGGCGGCACGCCTCTCATGCAGGCTGATCAAACAATCGGCATCGATCTGCCACTCAAGGCACTGGTCTACCAGGACGAGGCCGGCAAAGTCTGGCTGTGTTACAGCGATCCGAAGTGGCTCGCGCAAAGGTACGGACTCGGTGCGGCCGTTGCCGCAAATGTGGAGGGGCTGTCCAACGTGCTCGCGGCACTTGTGGGAGGCGCCGCAAAATCGCCCTGACTTCGGAGGAGCGGTTGCACCTCCGCCGCGAATCGGAAGCGAAGGATTAGTCCCTCCCCCATCAATGATTTGAACATAATCGCTCGAGTCATCACATCGGCGCCTGCCCGTAGCCTACCATGCGAGACTCAAACGTTTTCACGCGCGACAAAGACGACGAAGTCGTCT
Organism: Xanthobacteraceae bacterium; assembly: GCA_035503415.1. Classification (GTDB taxonomy): domain Bacteria; phylum Pseudomonadota; class Alphaproteobacteria; order Rhizobiales; family Xanthobacteraceae; genus BOG-931. The sequence goes on along the minus strand of DATJTL010000175.1, from coordinate 7,221 downwards.
TCGTTCGTCGCCCGCGCCTCATGAAGCCAATCTTGTTTGGCCGCGACCACGGCAAAACATAGCCAGACCGGCGCGCGCATATATCCTTTGGATGTACGCCGATATGCTTTGGTACATCTACAACAGACAAAGTTGGCATTGCGCGGTGCAATGCGGCGCGCTCAATTTAGCGGTGCAACGCCATAACACCAGGGAGTGCCAGCCTCGACTGGGCGGCTCGTACCGGATGGTTGCATGGAGGAGATCATGGGCCTGTTGGACGAACTGAATCTCGGCAGTGCGCTTACGGGTGCAATGGGGCAAATCGAATCGTCGGCGGCGCCAACGTTGATCAATGCCCTGTTGTCGAGGACGCAGTTTGGCAATCTCGGCGGGCTAGTCGCACAACTGCAGCAGGGCGGCCTCGGCCAGCAGGTGCAATCCTGGCTCGGCAACGGCGCCAACATGCCGATCACCGCGGATCAATTGAAGTCCGTGCTCGGCAACTCCCAAGTTCAGGAGATTGCCCGCCACCTCGGCCTGCCGGTCGACGCGGCCATGAACATGATTTCGCAACATCTGCCCACCGTCGTCGATCAGGCGAGCAAGAACGGTCAACTGGGCACGTGATTCAGACCTCTTCAGCAGGCAGACAACATAGGGAGGAAGATATGAAAGTCATTGCAATCGTGTTCGCGTCGTTTTGTTTGGCCACCTCAGCGATGGCGCAAACCGGCGCGGAAGTGGGAGGGACCTGCAAGACGCAGGCTGCCGGCAACAACCTTCATGGGGCGGCCCTAACCAGCAAAGTGAAGAGCTGCTGCAAGCAACAAGCAGCGGCGCAAAAGCTGCACGGCGCAGCCGAATCGAGCTTTTTGAAAAGCTGCAACAGCGCAGGGCTTGGCACTTGAATTGACGCGTGATCCCGGCGCGAAGGGTCGCTTCCCCACGGGATACAGCAGAGGAAGAATCGCGATGAAAGCTCAAGTTCTCATTTTGTCGGGAATTTTTCTTGTGGCATTCGCCACCTCGCAGACGACCGTTCCGGCTCATGCACTCACGATGAAAGAGTGCAGCGCCAAGTACAAGGCGGCGCAGTCGGCCGGAACGCTCAATGGCATGAAGTGGAACGACTTCCGCAAGGCCGAATGCAGCGCACAAGCGGCCGCGGAGCCGGCACCGGCTCCAGCGCCACCGACCACGACGACCACCGCCAGGCCGGCGCCCGCACCGGCAGCGCCGGTCGCTACCGGAAGCGCCGTTTTCCCGACCGCCGTTTCGCCGAAATATTCCAAAGAATCAGCGGGCAAGGCGCGCTTGGCGACTTGTCTCGATCAGTACCGTGCGAATAAAGCCGCCAACGCCAATGGCGGTCTCAAGTGGATCGAGAAAGGCGGCGGCTATTACAGCGAGTGCAACAAGCGCCTCAAAGGCGCGTAGTTCCGAAGCTGTCGGCCTTTAGCTAATTCTTACATCGATTCCTTGCCGAACGTGGCGCGCTCGACGGCGTGCGGCGGCAACACCAGCCGCTCGAGGAGTCCGATCAGCAGAAACAGCACCACACCGAGAACGGTGAGCGCGACGATACCGGCGAACAGAAGCGCGGTGTCCATATTGCCGTTGGCGATCAGCAGGAGATAGCCAAGGCCGCCCTGGCCGCCGACGAACTCGCCGACGACGGCGCCGACCACCGCGAAGGTGATGGAAATCTTCAGTCCGGCGAAGATGGAGGGCATTGCGTTGGGCAATTGGATCTTGAAAAAGGTCGCTATCGGCCCGAGTCCCATCGACTGCGCCAGGTAGATCTTCTCGCGCTCGACCGCGGCTAGCCCCATGGCGGTGTTGATCACGACCGGGAAGAAGGCGATGAGGAACGCAATCAGCACTTTCGGCAGCAGACCAAAGCCGAACCAGACCAGGAACAGGGGCGCCACCGCCACTTTCGGCACGGCCTGGGAGGAGACCAGTAGCGGATAGACCGAGCGGGCGAACGGCCGCCACAGGAAAATGGCGAGCGCCAGCGGCACACCGACGGCAACGCTGAGAGCGAAGCCGAGAAGAACCTCGATCGTCGTCCCGACGCTTTCCTTCAAGAGCACGGCGGAATTGATTTGCATCGCATGCACGATGGCTGTCGGCGCCGGCAGCAAATAGGGTGGAATCGAAAATACGCTTGTGGCGAGCTGCCAGGCGGCGAGGAGCGCAACCGTCATGCCGACCGGATAGGCCAGCGAGCCGACACGGTCGCGCCGGGCGCGCTGGAGGCGGCGACGGCGGACGCCGGCCTCAAGGTCGCCGTCGTTCACTCTCATTGGGGCGACCGTATCGGTCATGGTTACCTCCGTGACAGAGCTCAATGCTCCCGCAACACGCCGCGCGCCAGGAACAGATCCAAAATCTGCCGGCTGTATTCGGCGAACTTGGGCGTCTCTCGCATCGCCAACGTTCGCGGCCGCGGCAAGTCGATATCGATGATGCGGTCGATGCAGCCGGGCCGCGGTGTCATGACGATAACGCGGTCGGAGAGGAACACGGCCTCGGCGATGCTGTGGGTGATGAACAAAACCGTCATCCGCCGCTCGCTGACCAGCGCCTGCAAATCTAGGACAAGCTGATCGCGGGTCAAGGCGTCGAGCGCGCCGAACGGCTCGTCCATCAGCAGATGGTCGGGATTGTGGATGAGGGCGCGGCAGATCGAGACCCGCTGACGCATCCCGCCCGACAGTTCGTGCGGATATCTGTCCTCGAAGCCGGCGAGCCCGACCGTCGCCAACAGCTTGCGGGCCCGTATCTCCGCCTCCTTGCGGTTCATCTTGCGGGCTTCCGCCTGCAACATGACGTTGCCCAGCGCCGTGCGCCAGTCGAGCAGGACCGGATTCTGAAAAACGATGCCGATGTCGGTGCGCGGCCGATCGACGACACTCTCCCCGACCCGCACTGCTCCGCTCGACGACGAGATGAGGCCCGCGGCGATCATCAGCATCGTGCTCTTGCCGCAGCCGCTCGGGCCGACGTGCGAGATGAACTCGCCGCGGCGCTGACTGAAGGAGACGTTGTTGAGGGCGCGCACCTCGCCGTCACGCGTTCCGTAAACCTTGGTCAGGTTCTCGACGCGCAGATAGTTCTGGTCGTCTGCGATAACGTTGTCGTTCACAGTTCTACCATATCCGAACTCCGAGCCGGCCGCTTACCCAACGTATTGGGAGTGAGCCAGAGCCTCCAGAAAATTTCCAGTTCCCGGTGCGTAATGCCGGCTCGATGGTCGGCGGTATATCGCCACGGCGGTCACCGCTATCGCGGCTGTGCGGCTATTCCAAAGCAAGACATATGCCAGGCAACAACTGCCAGGCAACAACGCCAAATTGCCACCGCGCACATGCACGTCGCTCACGTGCGCGGCTCAATGCCGCATATTTTCAAGCGGCGGGATTACCGCTCGCGGCCGGCGATGCCGTCGCATCTCGATCGGGCGTTCAAATCTCCTGCGGCGGTACGTATTCGGCGCCCGTCGGCACGAACTCATTGGTGTAGACTTGGCTCGTGGTCAGCGGCGCGGTCACGCCGCCATATTGCTTGAGCACCGAGATGGCCGATGCCCAATCGGCGTCGGCACCCCAACCCAGCGGCTTGCCTTTGGTGTTGGGCGTCACCCAGGTCTTCCAGGAAATTTCGAATTCGCGCTTGATGATCGCCTCGTCGACGGTCGGCGAATATTTCTTCACCGTCGCTGCAGCCTCGTCCGGATGCTGGCGGCCGTAGAGGAAACCCTTGACCGCCGCCGGTACGAACGCGTGCAGGATATCGGGATCGCTTTTGAGCATATCCTCGTGCGCGATGATGCCATTGGACACCACGTTGACACCGTAGTCGGAGAACCAGAAGGACCGAACAGGCGCCTTGCCGCGGATTTCGATAATCGGCACGTAGCTTTGCACGTAGCCGCCGATGGCGTCGACCTTGCCGTCGATCAGCGCCGGCCCGAGGCTCGGGGGCGTGAGATTGACGATGGTGATCTTGGACGTATCGAGACCGGCGCCTTTGACAAAGGCGGGCCATTGCTGAAACTGACCGCTGGAGGCGACCATCGCCACCGTCTTGCCTTCCAGATCCTTCGGCGTCTTGATGTTGGAATCGGCCTTCACCATGATCGCCGACGGGTTACCGCGGTAGATGCTGCCGATAGTCTTGATGTTCATGCCCTTGCTGATGCCAATGCTGACCGCATAGCCATCGGCAAATCCGATCTGCGCGGCCTTGTTGGCGATCAATTGGGCGGTGTTGGCCGAGCCCTTGCCGGCGGTGATGGTGACGTCGAGCCCCGCGTCGCGAAAATAGCCCTGATCGTGCGCTACCAGGAATCCCAGGTTGGGCCCCTCATAAATCCAGTCCAAACTCATGCTGACCGGCTTGAGCGCCGCGGCGCGGGCGCGAAACGGCGTCAGCGGCAGCGCCAGTGCGCCGCCCGCCAAGGCCGAGCTCTTGAGGAAACGCCGACGCGACAGCGACGCACGGTGAAGAGCTTGCGAGCCCATGAAATCACCTCCAAAGATTGCCGATCAAGTTTTGCCGTTCAGGTATTGCCGTTCAGGTGTTGCCGTTCCTGGATCAAAACAGCATACAGGCAAGCTGACTGGGCTGTCATCACACCTGACGTCGCGCCTGTGCGTGCAGCCGACACGTTGCGGTAGTACCCGTATCGGAGTTGCGTGTAGGCAGGATACTCAACAGCAACCTGGAATGCGTGAGGGATTGCAATGGCCAACAAGGACCTTCGGGATTGGATCGCTGCGGTTGAGGCCGCCGGTCAGCTCAAGACGATCAAGGGCGCCGAACTGAAAGAAGAGATCGGCGGCATCGTCGACATCTATCAGCGCAAGATGGGAAATCCCGCGCTGATGTTCGATGAGGTACCCGGCTTCCCCAAGGGCCATCGCGTCGTCGCCAACATCCTCACCTCGGTGCCGCGGATCAACGTGGCGCTCGGCTTGGCGGCGGAAGCCTCCGAGATGGAGCTGATCCAATGGTGGCGGAATTACATGAAACGCGCGCCGTCCCACGAGCCCATGCCGGTCAACGGCGGTCCGCTCCTAGAAAACGTTCTTGAAGGCAAAGACGTCAATATCGAAAAGATTCCGACGCCGATCTGGCACGAACACGACGGCGGCCCCTATATCGGCACCGGCTGCATGGTGGTGATGAAGGACCCGGATTCGGGCTGGCTCAATTACGGCTGCTATCGCATTCAGAGCCACGCGCCCGATCTCGCTTCGGTCATGATCTCGCCGGGCAAGCACGGGCGCATCATCATGCGCAAATATCACGACCGCAATCAGCCCTGCCCGGTCGCCGTCATCGCCGGCATGCATCCCGCGTTATTGATGCTGGCGGGATTGGAGATCCCCTACGGCAAGAACGAGATGGAGGCCGCCGGCGGAATTCTCGGCGAGCCGATCGAAGTATTCAACATGCCGCGCACGGGACTGCCGGTGCCGGCGAACTCCGAGATTGCCTTCGAAGGCTTCATTCACCCCGATGACACCGTGCAGGAGGGGCCGCTCGGCGAGTGGACCGGCTATTATGCGTCGGGCAGTGCGCCGGAGCCGGCGATCCGCATCGCGACGATGATGCACCGCAACGATCCGGTTCTCGTTGGGGCAATTCCGGCCGTGCCGCCCAACGACAACACCTTCTATCTCGGCACCTATCGCTGCGGCGCGGTGTGGAATCAGCTCGAAGCGGCCGGCATTCCCGAAGTCAAAGGCGTATGGGCGCACGAAGCCGGCGGCAGCCGCTTCATGCTGACCGTCTCGATCAAGCAGCTCTACGGCGGACACGCCAAGCAGGCGGGCATGGTGGCCTCGCATTGCCATGCCGGCGCTTACTGCAACCGGTGGACCATCGTCGTCGACGAGGACATCGATCCGACCAACATAAACGATGTCATCTGGGCGATGTGCACGCGTTGCGACCCGCGCATTCAGGTCGACCTCATCCATGGCGGCTGGAGCTCGGCGCTCGATCCGATGTGCTATGACACCGAGAAGGATCGGCGCAATTCCCGCGTCGTCATCGACGCCTGCATCCCGTTCAACCGGCAGAAAACCTTCCCTGTCATCGCCCGTTCAAGCAAGGCGCTCGATGCGCGCATGCGGGCAAAATGGGCGCATGAGCTGCCGAAGGATTTTTAGCCCGCTTCAATTCAGGCAACGTCCCGCACTTGCGACCGTTTGTGAGCACGCAACGGCCAAGCGAAGCTCAGTTCGTGACCATCCGGATCGGTCAGGTGGAAAAACCGCTCGCCCCATTCGGCGTCACGCGGTGCGGCTTCCGGTCGATAGCCGGCCGCGATCACGCTCTCATAGAGGCCGTCGACGTCGGAGTGGTAGAAGATGACGCGTCCCCACCAAGACCACTTTCGCTCAGCGGGCTGGGCGACGAGATTGAGAAAGTTGGTTCCGGCCCGCAAGCTCGTAAACCACGCATCACCACCACCGTGAGTGATCTCAAATCCCAGCATGCGGTAAAAAGCAACGGCGCGCACCATATCGTGCGTGGCCAGCGTGACGGCACTGACACTCTGGATCGCTGCGTCACCAGCCGGTCCAGTCCGCGGCACGTCAAGAGTCGCCTGACTGAGTGCCATGCCCTTTTCGGCCAGCTCCCTTTGCGCCTTCTCGTTTTTGGTCAGGTGCGTCAAACTCATGCCGCGGAGGACGTTGGCAGCTTTGGTGAATTGGATATTGTCGTAGCCAACGATCTCGATGCGGTTGCCCCACGGGTCGCGGAAATCAAGAAACGGGCCATCGAGCGGCGTAACGCCGGCAGCCTCGAGGGCGGCGCGCGCCGCCTCCTTGTCGTCGACCACCAGGCCGAAATGGCGACCATCGTCTGCAGGCTGTTTGCGGCCTTTCTGAAACGCGATGAACTGGTCGCCTAGATCGATAAAGGCCATCGTGTCGCTCTTGCCGCGCAACCGAAATTCGAAGAGGCGGCCGTAGAACGCCAGTGCTTCCTCGATGTCTCCCACTTCTAGCGCCACGTGGTTGAAGCCTACGGCGCGCGGCTTTGCGGATTGAACCATCAAAGACACTCCCGATGTGTCGCCCAAAAGCTTAGCTGGGGATGGCCTGTTCGGGCTGCAACACGGTCTTAAAGACGTCAGGCCGCGCCGGCTCACTTGCGTCAAGTTCCGAATGCCGCCGCATGCCGGTTTTGCCTCAAATCGACATCGACGCAGTTTCG
>DATJTL010000174.1:0-2905 GCA_035503415.1 Xanthobacteraceae bacterium | reverse complement strand
CGCGAGCTCAAGCGCAAGCACGTGACGCTGTCGCTGCTGTGGGACGAGTACATCGAGTGCAATCCCGATGGCTACCGCTATTCCCGCTTCTGCGAGCTGTATCGCAGCTGGGAGGGCAAGCTCTCGGTCACGATGCGGCAGGCCCATGTCGGCGGCGACAAATTGTTCGTGGATTACGCCGGCGACACGGTGCCGGTGATTGTTGACCGGCTGACCGGCGAAACGCGCCAGGCGCAAATCTTCGTCGCGGTGCTCGGCGCGTCGGATTTGACCTACGCCGAGGCGACCTGGACCCAGGGGCTGCCCGATTGGATCGGCGCCCACACCCGCGCCTTTGCAATGATTGGTGGTGTGCCGCGTTTGCTGGTGCCCGACAATGCCAAGGTCGCGGTCATCAAAGCTTGCCTCTACGAGCCGCAGGTCAATCGAACCTATGCGGAGATGGCGGCGCATTACGGCACCGCCGTGCTGCCGACCCGACCCCGGCGGCCGCGCGACAAGGCCAAGGTCGAGGTGGCGGTGCTCGTCGTCGAGCGCTGGATTTTGGCGCGGCTGCGTCATCGCCGGTTCTATAGCCTGGCCGAGCTCAATGCGGCGATCGCCGAACTGCTCAAGCGGATCAATGAAGAAAGGCCGCTGCGCCGGCTCGGCCGCACGCGTCAGCAATTGTTCGAAGAACTTGACCGGCCGGCACTCAAGCCGTTGCCCGTCGAGCCATACGTGTTTGCCCAATGGCGCATCTGCCGGGTCGGCGTCGATTACCATGTTGAGGTCGATAAGCACTTCTACAGCGCCCCCTACCGCTTTGCCCGCGCCGAGGTCGAGGTTCGCCTGACCAGCCGCACCGTCGAGATATTTGCCAAAGGCGAGCGCATCGCCGTCCACCAGCGCGGAAGCGGCAACGGCAAGCACACCACTTTGCCTGATCACATGCCGTCCAGCCACCGCCGTTACGCCGACTGGACCATCGCCCGCATCCGCAGGGACGCCGCCCTGATCGGCCCTGCAACGGCCGCGCTTTGCGACCTGATCCTGGAGCACAGGCCCCACCCCGAGCAGGGCTTCCGTTCCTGCCTCGGCATTCTCCGTCTGGCGCGGCCATTCGGCGTGGCTCGGCTCGAAGCCGCCGCGGCGCGCGCCATCGAGATCGGCGCCCTCACTTACGGGTCGGTTCGCTCCATCCTCGATCACAAGCTCGATCGGCAAGCCGCACACCAGCGCCCTGCGGACGGCGCGCCGATCCTTCACCCCAACATCCGCGGGGCGCGCTACTACCATTAGGAGATCCAGTCTTGCTCACCCATCCGACTCTCGATGTGCTGCAGGAGCTCGGCCTTGCCGGCATGGCCAAGGCCTTCGCCGAGATCGAAGCCTCCGCCGAAGCAACCGCATTGAGCCATCCCGAATGGCTCGCTCTGTTGCTCGACCGCGAGCTCAGCCATCGGCGTGACAAGCGGCTGCTCGCCCGGCTGCGCTATGCCAGGCTGCGCCATCAAGCTTCAATCGAAGATGTTGATTATCGCGCCGCTCGCGGTCTCGATCGCGCTCTCTTCCAAAAACTTGGCGAGGGTGGCTGGATCGATCTCCATGAGAACTTGATCCTGTGCGGGCCGACCGGAGTCGGCAAAAGTTGGCTTGCGTCAGCGCTCGGCCACAAAGCCTGTCGCGACAACCGCTCCGTCCTCTATCAACGCATTCCCAAGCTGTTCTCCGATCTCGCGCTTGCCCGCGGCGATGGCCGCTACGCCCGATTGCTGCGGGCGCTCGGCGGCGTGCAATTGCTCATCCTCGACGATTGGGGACTCGAACCACTCGACGCCGCCGCGCGTCACGACCTCCTCGAAATCCTCGAAGAGCGCTATGGCCGTCGATCAACAATCATCACCAGCCAAATCCCCGTGGACAAATGGCACGATGTAATCGCCGATCCTACTTACGCCGACGCAATCATGGATCGCATCGTTCACAACGCACACCGGATCAATCTCAGCGGCCACAGCCTGCGCCGACCGCGTCCAAACAAGGCAGCCAAGGATTGACCAACCCATCAACCTAATGCCAAAAATTATCCGCCAGCGAGGCACCGCGCTCTGGCCGACATCACGTCGGAACCCCGGGCGACATCATCTCGGAATGCCCGGGCGACTTCCTCGGAATCCGCACCCACCTCCGTGAAGCATCCATTTCCATTGTCTCGCCCGACAGCCTTTTGGATGAGGGCGGCTTCACCATTCGACCGGATATGCGAATGCTTAGGCGAATATGGAACAATCGCAATTGGACCGAGGGCGGACGCTTGTACGATGGGTTCTGGCAAACGATGCAGCGGGAGCAGCGTCTTCCTTTAATCCGTATCGACGGAAAGCCGATTGCGAACGTGGATTTCTGCCAATTCAACCTGAGACTGGCTTACGCGTTGGCGAAGATCAGGCCACCGAGTGGCGATCTCTACGATGCGACCGGCGACGACGTATCTGGGCGCAACTGGACGCTATTGCGTGAAGGCCGCAAGAAGCTGACCAACGCGATGTTCAACAGGAGCAAACCTTTAACAGGATGGCCGGGCCGGACGGTTGAAGAGCGAAAGGCGCTCGCCGCATGCTTTCCAAAAGGGACCACCGCCCGGGCCGCTACCGGCGAAATCAGGGCGAAGCACCGCGCCATTGCGGACTACTTCGAGAGCGGTCACGGGCTTGGCTTCATGCGCATCGAGTCTGACATTCTAGTTGCCACGCTTCTCAGCCTCATGAAACAGCGCATTACGGCGCTGCCCATTCATGATGCGGTCTTGGTGCAGGAAGGTCATGCGACAGTTGCGAAGGAGACGCTGCAACGGGAATCCAAGCGGCGGATCGGTACGGCGATCCCTGCCGAAATCAAGACGGCGAGCGGCTAGGACGGCGGC
>DATJTL010000173.1:0-8902 GCA_035503415.1 Xanthobacteraceae bacterium | reverse complement strand
CGCGATGTCGAGCGCGCCGATCATCTGCACGATCATGGTCACCATCATGGCCAAGGTCATGATCACGACCATCATCATCACGATCATCACCATGCTTGAATACGACTTTATGCGCAACGCGTTCGCCGCGGCCGGCGTGGCAGCCATCGTGTCAGGGCTCGTGGGTTATTTTCTGGTGTTGCGCGGGCAAACATTCGCCGGCCATGCGCTTGCCCATATCGGCTTTACCGGCGCGACCGGCGCGGTGCTGCTCGGCCTGACGCCGGTCTGGGGAATGATCGGCTTCACGATCGCCGCCGGCATCGGCATGGGGCTGATGGGCGAGCGGTTGAGCGGACGCGATGTCGCCATCGGCGTGGTGCTGGCGCTCTCGCTCGGCTTCGGGCTCCTGTTTCTGCACTACTACACCGCCTTCGCCGCGCAAGCGACCGCACTCCTGTTCGGCAACGTGCTCGCTGTCGATCGCGGCACGATCGCGACGCTTCTTGTACTGGGAGTGATCACGCTCGCTGCGCTCGCCGCGATCATGCGGCCGCTGATCTTCACCAGCCTGCAGCCGGAACTGGCCGAGGCCAAGGGCGTGCCGGTGCGCTTCGTCTCTACGGCTTTCCTGGCGATCGTGGCGCTCGCGGTGGCGGAAAGCGCGCAGATCGTCGGCGTGCTGCTGGTGTTCGCCCTGATGGTCGGACCGCCCGCGACCGCGCAGCGCCTCGTCACCGGCGTGTGGAGCGGAATGGCGCTCGCCGCCGTCATCGCGCTTGCCGAGGCATGGCTCGGCCTTGCGATTGCCTATTACACCGATTGGCCGGTCAGTTTCGCTATCGCGCTGTTGAGCGCATCCGGCTATTTCATCGCCGGCGCCAACTGGCCGCGGCGGCGGACGGCGCAAGTTCTCCGACCCTGATCCGGCGTCTGTTGCCCCATCCTTGGTCATCCTCGGACAGCTTCTATTGCCAATCGCCATCCGGCCGTTCATCTTCGCGGCCGCGAGGATGACTTTCATGAGCGAGCGCAAAGGCCGCGCCCTATGCGTCGGCGAAGTCTTGATCGAGCTCAAGCGCGGCGGCGACGGCCGTTTCGCGCTGTCCTGCGGCGGCGACACGCTCAACACGGCGATTTACCTCGCGCGCGCCGGCATCGATGTCGGCTTTGCCACCGCCATCGGCGACGATCCGTACTCGGACGGCATGTTGGCGCTCGCGGCCGCGGAGGGAATTTCCACCGATGCTGTGCTGCGCATTCCGGGGCGTTTGCCGGCGCTGTGTCTGATTGAGAACGACGCGTCAGCCGAGCGCGGTGTTCGCTATTGGCGCGAAGGCTCGCCGGCCCGCGAACTCTTCGAATTGCCCGACTGGATGCGGATCGCCGAAAGGCTGGTGGCGTCCAAGCTGATCTATTTCTCCGGCATCACGCTATCGCTGTTTTCCACCGGCGGCCTCGGCCGCTTCCTCGCCGTGCTCGAAGCGGCGCGGGCGCAGGGCGCCAAGGTCGCCTTCGACGGCAATTTTCGCCCGCGCGGCTGGAAGGGCGACCTGCAGCGCACGCGCGCCGTTTTCATCGAGACGCTCAAACGCGTCGATATCGCGCTGCCGGCTTTCGACGACGAGGCGGTGCTTTGGGGCGATCCGAGCCCGGAAGCAACGGTCGCGCGTCTGCAGGCCTTCGGCATCGGCGAAATCGCGGTCAAGAACGGACCGAGCAGCGCGCTGATCGCTACCGGTGACGGCCTGGAATTCGTGCCGGTGCCCGAAGTCGTGGTGCCGGTCGATGCCACCGCCGCCGGCGACGGATTCAATGCCGGCTATCTCGCCGCGCGTCTCAATGGCGATGTTCCGGCGCAAGCCGCAAGCGCCGCGCATCGCCTCGCCGGCAACGTCATCCGCCATCCCGGCGCGCTGATGCCACGTGTCGCTGCAGCGATGCACTAAACGCGCATCGGCTCCTCCATTGCCTGTCCGCCTGAAAGCGGACAGGATTAAGTAACACACTGCCCAGTATCAGTGAGCATCAGCCGGCGCGGCGAATGCAATCGCCGTCAATCGGCGAGCCAAATGAGGGAGGAGACACTCATGCCCAAGCATGACGAGGGAAGACGTGCGTTCCTGGTCGGAACCGCCGTCGCCGGAGCCGCAGCGACGACCGCACTTGTACCCGGCGCGCGCGCTCAGACGAACAGCCAAAACATGCCCATGCAGGGCGACGTCATGGCGCCGGCCATGGGCGGCGGGCACGGAGCCTTCTTCAATGACGACGACGCCCGGACCATAAAGGCATTTGCCGAACGTTTAATGCCTGGCGCGCCAGGCAAGCCCGGTGCGACCGACGCTGACGTGCTCAACTACATCGATCTCGCATTGTCCGGCTCCTACACGGACCAACAGGAATTCTATCGGCACGGGCTCGCCCAGCTCGACGCCCATTGCCTTGCGACCTACGGCAAAGAGTTCCGCAACTTGAGCGCGGCGCAGCAGGACGAAACCATCGCCGCACTGGAGCACGGCAAGACCAAAGCCTTCTCCTGGCCGAGCGCGCAGGCCTTCTTCAACATCGTGCATAAGCACACCATGGAAGGCATGTTCTCTGATCCGGTCTATGGCGGAAACAAAAACTTCTCCGGTTGGATTCTTGTCGGCTTCCCCGGCGCACAAATGCAATTCACCGAGCAAGACATGCTGAGCAAGGAGGCATTCACCCGCGAACCCATCGTCGGCATGCAGGCGGCGCTCAAGAGCAAGAGGGGTTGAGCCATGACGATCGAGAAAACGGATGTCGTTATCGTCGGCGTCGGCGCCGCGGGCGGAATTCTCGCTGCCGAGCTCGGCAAGGCTGGCATCAAGGTGATCGGACTGGAACGTGGACCACGGCTGAAAACGGTCGACTTCGAAGCCCACGACGAATTGCGCTTCTTCCAGCGGCAGGATCTGCGGCCCGATCCAAAGCGCATGCCGGTGACGTGGCGGCCGAACCCGGGCGCCACCGCGCACCCGATACCGTCACAGAACAACGGCAACGAGGCCGGCGGCGGCACCGTGCATTACGGCGCGCTGTCCTGGCGCTTCCATGAAGACGACTTCCGCGTCCGTTCGGCAACGATGGAGCGCTACGGCAAGGCCACTCTTCCGGAGGATTCTTCCGTTATCGATTGGCCGCTGTCATACAAAGACCTTGAGCCGTATTACGAGCGCGCTGAATACGAACTTGGCGTTTCCGGCAAGGCCGGCAATCTCAAAGGCCAAAAATTCGAGGGCGGCAACGTCTTCGAAGCGCCGCGGCAGCGTGAATATCCGCTCAAGCCGCTGCTCATCGACCAGGTCGGCGTGAATTTCACCGGCGCTGCCAAAAAACTTGGTCTGCACCCGTTCTCTTCGCCCCACGCGATTGTGTCGGAGCCATACAACGATCGTCCGGGCTGCACCTATTGCGGATTCTGCCAAGCATTCGGCTGTCACGTCGGCGCGAAATCCTCGATCCTGGTGACCAAGTTGCCGGAGGCCGACGCTACCGGCAATTTCAAGCTCATCACCGGGGCGATGTGCTACCGCGTCAATTCCGACAATAGCGGCAAGGTGACGGGCGTGTCGTATTACGGCCCGGGCGGCGACGACAACACGATTGAAGCCGAAATCGTTATTCTTTCGCCTTTCATCTACGACAACGTGCGGCTTCTGCTGTTGTCGAAGACGGAAAAATTCCCAAACGGCCTTGCCAATTCGAGCGGCCACCTCGGCCGGCACATCATGGCGCATATCGGCGCGCGGGCGTTCGCGGCTTTCGATGACCGCCACGTCAACGTCTACATGGGCCCGAGTGCGCAGAAGAATTCGATCGACGACTACAACGCCGACAATTTCGATCACACGAACTTGGGCTTCATTCGCGGCGCGCAGATTTCCGCCGGGCCCGCCGGTCTCGAAGGCGGTCCCCTCGGCACCGCCATGAGCATGACCCCGCCGCCCGGGGTGCCGCGTTGGGGTGCCGCCTTCCGCGATTTCTATGCGAAATACTACACACGCCACACCGCGCTCACCGGACAGACGGAAAATCTGCCTTACCCGGATCAGATGATCGACCTCGATCCGCATGTGCGCGATGCTTGGGGCCTGCCGGCGCCGCGCATGACCTACGATTGGCGGCGGCCGAACGAGCGTGCCCGCGTCGAATTCATTCAAGGTAAGATGGTGCAAATCGGCCAGGCGATGGGTGCGCCGCTTGTGTGGACTGCACCGTTTGGTCCCGGTTCGCCGGGCGCTCACCACCAGGGCGGCACCCGCATGGGCAGCAATCCGAAAGAGTCGGTGGTCAACAAATACAGTCAGAGCTGGGACATTCCCAACCTGTTCATCATGGGCTCATCGACCCATCCGACGATGAGCGGATTCAATCCGACACTGACGATTCAAGCGCTGGCTTACATGACCGCCGACGCGATCGTGAATCGCTATAGAAAAAATCCTGGGTCGCTGCTGTAGCGCCGGGCAAAGCTACCGATCGCCGAAATCGTCCGGCCGCAGTTCGATCGGCGTGCCATGCGGGGTGCGCTCGCAGGCACGCTCCCAGGCGTCGCGGGTCCGCGTCAGCGTGCCGGCGTCGGCGACACCTTTCTCGGCGACGATGCGTTCGAGCGTCGCCAGCCAGTGATGATAGTAGGTCTCGCCGGTGTCTGGATCGCCGGCGGCCTGCGCCTTCTTGATCTCGTCACCAAGCGTCGCCGCCCATTCCGTCCAGGTGAACAAGCCGCGTTCCTTGAGCGACACGGCGAGCGCAAACGCCTGCGCCTGCCACGGCTCGCGGAAAACCGGACCCTCGGCATTGCGCGGAATGCTTAATTCGTCATTCCGGCCGAACGAGCGAAGCGAGCGAGAGCCAGGATCCATAATCACGGACCTTTCAGTTAAGCGGTTACGCCGCCACCAAATAAGGCTCGAACGCTTCGATCGAGACCTTCAGCGTAGGGTCCGTGGCATCACCCCACAATTCGCGGCCGTCAAACAAAACGGTGTAGAGCCATTGCGGGTTCTCGCCCTCCCCGATCGCCACCGTGTCGGGATAGACGTGAGAGCCGCGGATGGCCTCGACCACGCCGACCTTGTCGCGGGCGTAGCGCGGCAGGCGGGTATGCGTCGCCGGATGGATGTTCTTGGTGCGCACGCGATCGCCAGGCTTAAAGCGCGCAGGCGTTTGCGCCGGCCGCGCAAACGAGCCGCGCGATAATGTATTCGCCACGTCGGCCGCGTTGAGCTTGCGCTTGAGCGTCTTGCCGGGGCGCAATGCGTGACCGGCTTTAAGTTCGTCGGCGCCGGCCAGCCCCAGTGCAACGATCATGTTCTCGAGCCGCAACTCCCATTTTCTGTAATAGGAGCTGGAAAGGTACACTTGCGGCGGCAGCGCCTCGATGCCGGCGCGCGTCTGGTCGATCGTCCAAACGCCGGTGTAACCCATGGCGCGATTGAGCGCGAGCGTCCGGCCTTCCCACGGCGCGTGGAATACCGGCTCATCCTTCTCCGGCTCGACTTTGCCGAAGCCGTGCATGCCGCCCATGTCGTGGATGCCGTCCATTACGCGGCCTCCTTCGGATTTTTGGCGAGCCCGGTGCCGATCATGCTGTCGCGCGTGACCAGCGTCGCAAGTTTCTCTTCGCTCCAGCCTTCGGTGCCGGCCGGCCGCATCGGCAGCACGATGAAACGCGTTTCCGCCGTCGAATCCCAGACGCGGATTTGCGTTTCGGACGGCAGCTTGACGCCGAAATCGGCAAGCACGCCGCGCGGATCGTTCACCGCGCGCGACCGATAGGGCGCCGATTTGTACCAGACCGGCGGCAGTCCGAGCACTTCCCACGGGTAACAGGAGCACAGCGTGCAGACGATCATGTTATGCTGCTTCGGCGTGTTCTCCACCGCGATGAGGTGATCGCCGACGCGGTTGAGCAGACCGAACGAAGCCACCGCCTTGCTGCCATCCTCGAGCAGTGCGCGCTTGAACGCCGGATCGCTCCACGCCTTGGCGACGACCCGCGCCCCGGTATGCGGACCGACTTTGGTCTCGTAGGCCTCGACAATGGCATCGAGGGCGGCCGGATCGATATAGCCCTTCTCGGCCAGCACGGTTTCCAGCGCCCGCACGCGCAACTGCATTTCGGAAAGTTCCGAGCCGTGATCATGGTCATGGCCGTAATCATGGCCGTGATCATGGTCGTGATCGTGCGCCATTGGTCGCTCCATTTCCCCGAGCCTCAGTGCCCTTATTATAGTACGTTACGGGCATCATGCGAAACACGGCCCGGCACGTCGCCAATACCATCGATCGCCTCAACGGCGCCATCGGCCGGTCGGCGGCATGGTGCTGCCTCTACGTCGTGGTCTGCGAATTCGCCGTAGTTTGCCTGCGCTACGCCTTCGGCCTTGGCTCGATCAAGCTCCAGGAATCGGTGCTCTACGCCCATGCCGGTTTGTTCATGCTTGCCGCCGCATGGACGCTCCAGGCGGACGCTCACGTGCGCGTCGATATTTTCTACGGACAGGCCAGCCCGCGCGCGCGCGCCCTGATCGACCTCATCGGTGCGCTCGTCTTCCTGTTGCCTTTTGCCGCCGCGCTCGCCGCGCTGTCGCTGCCTTACGTGGCCCGTTCGTTCGCCATTCTCGAGCATTCGCCCGAAGCGAGCGGCCTGCCGTTCGTTTATTTGCTCAAAGCGCTGATTCCTTTGTTCGCGCTGCTCATCGGCCTGCAGGGGATCGCACAAGCGATCCGCGCGGCGCTCGTGTTGATCGGCGCGCCGCCGCGCTGAGCCGTTACCAGCGTTCCGACCGATAGCCCGTCATCGCATTCATGCCGCTGTTCGCCTTGCAAACTCTCGGGGCGATCACAATGTCTTTCTATGTTCGAGCTTCCGTGCCGACTGCCATTGCTGACGTGCTGGGCCTAATTACCGTCGGACTGCTGGTATGGCCGCAGACGAAGTTCTGATCGACCTTGCCCTCCAGGGCGGCGGCTCCCACGGTGCGTTTACCTGGGGGGTACTTGACCGCCTGCTTGAAGAGAAATGGCTGCGCATCGCGGCGATCTCCGGCACATCGGCGGGCGCCATGAACGCCGCGGTGCTCATGAGCGGTTGGATGAACGGGGGAGCGGACGGCGCGCGCTCGGCCCTGGAAAATTATTGGCAGCGGGTGTCGCGCGCCGCGGCCTTCAGTCCGTTGCAGCGCTCGCCACTCGACCGTCTGATGGGACGCTGGACGCTCGACACATCGCCCGCCTATGTGGCGATGGACCTGATGTCCCGCCTGCTCTCCCCTTACGATCTCAATCCAGCCGGCTTCAATCCGCTGCGCGGTATTCTGATGGAGAGCATCGATTTCGAGCACCTCGCCGGCGCGCCGATCAAGCTGTTTGTAACCGCGACGAATGTACGGACCGGCCGCGGCCGCATCTTCCGCAACGCGGAGATCACGGCTGACGTTCTGCTTGCCTCGGCCTGTCTTCCAACCCTGTTTCGCGCCGTCGAGATCGATGGCGAGGCCTACTGGGACGGCGGATACGTCGGCAATCCCACGATCACGCCGCTGATCCGCGAAAGCGACGCGCACGACACCATCCTCGTACAGATCAACCCGCGCGAACGGGCGGACATGCCGCGCTCGGCCGCGGACATCCTCAATCGGGTCAACGAGATTTCCTTCAACTCGCCGCTGATGAAGGAACTGCGCATGATCGCCCTGTTGCGCCAGGCGGCCGATCCGGGAACGGGAGAAGGCGCCCGCTGGGCGCAGATGCGCACGCACCGGATCATGACCGACGCGCTGGCCAAATTCGGCGCCTCGTCAAAGCTCAATGGCGAGTGGACGTTCGTGGCCATGTTGCGCGACGAAGGCCGTCGTGCCGCGAGCGAATTCCTCAAAGCCCACGCCGGCGATCTCGGCCGGCGTTCCACGACCGACATCGATGTGCTGGTGGCGGAGTGCTGAAGTATGGGGCTTCTCGGCATTCTGGTCGGGCTTGTCATCCTTATTTGGTTTGCGTTTCGCGGCTGGAGCGTTCTGCTGCTCGCTCCCGCCGCGGCGCTGGTCGCCGCCGCTTTTGGCGGACAGCCGCTGCTCGCCAGCTGGACGCAAGTCTTCATGGCGAGCGCCGCGCGCTTTCTGGCGCAGTTCTTCCCGCTGTTTCTGCTTGGCGCCGTATTCGGCAAGCTGATGGACGATAGCGGTTCGGTCTCGACCGTCGCCACCTTCATGACCAAGAAATTTGGCGAGCGCCATATCATGCTGGCGGTCGTGCTCGCGGGCGCTGCGGTCACCTATGGGGGCGTCAGTCTGTTTGTCGCGTTCTTCGTGCTCGTCCCCATGACGCAGACATTGTTCCTTGCCGCGGCAATTCCCCGCCGCCTCATGCCGGCGGCGATTGTGCTTGGCACCTCGACCTTCACCATGTCGGCGTTGCCCGGCACGCCGTCGATCCAGAACGCGATCCCAATGCCATTCTTCGGCACGACACCGTTTGCCGCGCCCGGCCTCGGCATCATCGCCTCGATCATCATGCTCGCCTTCGGCCTGTGGTGGCTCAACCGGGCGAACAGCACCGCCCGCCGTGCCGGCGAGGGTTACGGCGCGGAAACCCCAGGGTCCATCGATGCCGCGGCCGACGATGAACTGGTGCGCGAGCGCGCGACCACGGCGCGCGAATTTGATCCGGCGGAAATCCGCCATGGCGGTCACGGCGCGCCTGATCCTCCGGTGCTCGTCGCCGCATTGCCGCTGGTCGTGGTCATCGCGGTCAATCTCGCGATGTCGCTTGCGGTCCTGCCGCGCATCGACTCCGCATACTTGGCGCAAGAGCGATGGGGCGGGACATCGATCGGCGCGGTGGCCGGCGTGTGGTCCGTGGTGGTGGCACTGGCGGCTGCGATCGCAAC
>DATJTL010000172.1:0-3086 GCA_035503415.1 Xanthobacteraceae bacterium | reverse complement strand
GCTCGGCGAGCGCACGCGCAGATACTCGGCGGCAAGCTCGAAGCTGTCGCCGCCCTCGAACGTCACGGTGAGCGCCTGGCGATCCTTGCGCAGCCGCAATTCGGTCGGCCAGGGAGCACTCACAGCCGCCACCATGACCTTACCCGCTCGCAAACGAGCGGGAAGCGGACGGTCAATCGAGCCTGATATGCGCGTCGATGATGACTTTGCGCCATTTCTCGTATTCCGCCTTGGTGAAGGCTGCACCTTCCTGCACCGTCGTGCCGCGCGGAGCAATGCCGAATTTGGCGAACGCTGCCTTCAATTGCTGGTCTTGGAGCGCCTTGTTGATGCCGCTGTTGAGCGCACCGAGAACCTCGGGCGGCATCCCCGCCGCGCCATAGACGCCGAGCCACAGATCGACGACGTAGCCCGGTAGCGATTCCGACACGGTTGGCACGTCGGGATACATGAGCGACCGTGAAAGCCCGGTGGTGGCGAGCGGAACGAGACTGCGTTTGGCGATGAACGGCATTGCCGCCGGAAGGCTCGAAAACGACATCTGCACCTTGCCGCTCATCAGGTCGATAAAGGCCGGACCAATGCCCTTGTACGGGATGTGCGTCGCTTCGACCCCGGCGCGCTCCTTCCACATCTCTGCCGCGAGATCTGACAGGCTGCCGATGCCGGCCGACGCGTAATTGAGCTTGCCGGGATTGGCCTTGCCGTAGGCGATCAGAGCCGCCTGGGTCTTGATCCCAAGCTGCGGCGCCACGACGAGAATCTCCGGCGCAGTGGCGACAATCGAGACCGTGACCAGATCCTTGAAGGTGTCGTAGGGCAGGGATTTGTGCAGGGTCGGGTTGGTGACGATTGCTGCATCCACCAGCACAATATTGTAGCCGTCAGGCGCCGCGTGGGCGACGTAGTTGACGCCGACGATGCCGCCAGCCCCTGACCGATCCTCGACCACGACGGGCTGTCCGAGAATTTGACCGAGCTTTTGCGCCAGCGTGCGGCCGGCGAATTCGATGATGCCTCCCGGCGCATAAGGCAGGATCAAATGGATGGGCCGCGTCGGGAAATGCGGTGCCGCGGCCGCCTGCACGGCGAAGGCAACGGCGAGAGCCGCCGCGAGCAGAATGCGCGTTGCGGCTCCCGTCATCTTCATCGCGCTTTCTCCTAACCTTGCGTCGGCGCCTTGCGAACCTCGCGCCAATACAACGCGTCAGGCCAAAGAGCGATCATTGCGTCATCACAGTTCAGTCAAGCGTGATGTGACCGTCGATGATGACCTTGCGCCATTTCTCGTATTCCTCCTTGGTGAAGGCGGCACCTTCGGCAAGGGACGTGCCGCGCGGCGTGAGACCGAACTTGGCGAAGGCGGCCCTGAGCTGGTCGTCCTGCAGCGCCTTATTGATGCCGGCATTGAGCTTGGCCAGGACAGCGGGAGGCATTCCGGCCGGGCCGTAAATGCCGAGCCAGAGATCCACGTTATAGCCCGGCAAACCCGATTCAGCGACCGTCGGCAGATCGGGATAAACCGGCGAGCGCGTCGTGCCGGTGGTGGCCAGCGGAATGACACTGCCCTTGCTGGTGAACGGCAAAGCACCGGCGATGCTGGAGAACTCCATCTGCACCTTGTTGCTCATCAGATCGATAAAGGAGGGGCCGACGCCCTTGTAGGGCACGTGCGTGGCATTGATGCCGGTGCGCAGCGTCCACATCGCGGCGGCGAGATGCGGGGAGGTGCCGACGCCGGCGGAGGCGTAGTTGAGCTTGCCGGGATTTGCTTTGCCGTACGCGACAAGCTGCGCGTAGGTCTTGATGCCGAGCTGCGGCGCCACCACCAGGACTTCCGGCGACGAATTGACGATCGAGATCGTCACCAGATCCTTGAAGATGTCGTACGGCATGGATTTCTGCAGCGTCGGATTGATGACGATCGCCGGATCCATGATGACGATGTTGTAGCCGTCCGGCGCCGAGTGAGCGACATAGTCGACGCCGACAATGCCACCGGCGCCCGGGCGGTTCTCGGGCACGACCGTCTGGCCGAGCACGTCGCCGAGCTTCTGCGCCACCACACGACCGGCGAAATCGATAATGCCGCCGGGCGAATAGGGCATGATGAGATGCAGCGGCCGCGTCGGAAAATTCTGCGCTCGCGCCGCCGGCCCGAAGGCGGCAAAGGCGAGCGCCGCCACCAGCAGCACGCGCGCGGTCTTAAAGCAATTCATGTCGTTTCTCCCTTTTTTGTTCCGCGGCCCGCGCGCCAGGCGCCAAGCCAAGATCGGCGCAGTGAATTCTATCGCTTCTCCGCCGCAGCGCGGCCTTGCGCTATCAATTCCAAAACCTCGTGCGGTGTGATCGGCATCTGTGCGATGTGCACGTTGAACGGCGACAGCGCGTCCTCAATCGCCGAGATCAAGGCGGCGCCGACCGGAATGATGCCAAGCTCGCCGACCCCCTTGACGCCAAGTGGATTATGCGGCGACGGCGTCTCCTTATAGAGAGTCTCGAATTTCGGCAGATCGGTCGCGGTCGGAAGCAGATAATCGGCAAAGGTGGTGGTGACCGGCTGGCCGGCTGCGTCATAGCCCATCCACTCGAACAGGCCGTTGCCGACGCCGTGGGCGATGCCGCCGTGCACCTGGCCTTCAACGATCAGCGGATTGACGCGGCGGCCGGAATCCTGGATCGCCGTGTAGCGCGTGATGCGCACGCCGCCGGTCTCGATGTCGACCTCGACTTCGACGACGTGGCAGGAGTTGGCATACGCCAGTTTATCGACGCGAAACATCGAATCCGCATGCAGGCCGGGATCGATGCCGGGCGGGAAACCGTACCCTGGCGCGCCTTTGAGAATGCGCGCCAGCTCGCCGAGCTTCACCGAAAGCTGCGGGGCGCCGACAACGCGCACCTCGCCGCCGACGATCTCGAGATCTTCCTCTGCGGCTTCGAGTACGTGGCTCGCGAGCTTGCGCGCCTTGGCGGCGACCGATTGCGCGGCAATGTGTACCGAGGAGCCGGCCGTCACCGTCTGCCGGCTGGCAAATCCGCCCAGTCCGAGCGCGGCAGCCGACGTGTCGCCGGCGATGACGGTG
>DATJTL010000171.1:0-12279 GCA_035503415.1 Xanthobacteraceae bacterium | reverse complement strand
GGCACGTCGGCCCCAAGCGTCCCGGCAAATTCCGCCGCCGCCTCGCCGATCAGGTAGGCCTTGCGGATCCGCGGGAAAAATTTGCGCAGGCTTTCGATTCCGCCGGTCTTCGGCTTGCCGCCGGCGATCCAGAAAATATCGCCAAAGCAGGCCAGCGCCTGCGCCGCCGAGTCGGCATTGGTCGCCTTGGAATCATTGACCAGCAGGATCTTGCGCAGGCGGCCGATCTCCTCCATGCGGTGGGCGAGGCCCGGAAAGGAGCGCAGTCCCGCCCGAATAGCCACGGAATCGAGCCCAAGCGCCGAAGCCGCCGCCACGGCACACGCGGCGTTTTGCGCGTTGTGAACGCCGCGCAGCGAGCCGATGCCGGACAGATCGGAAACCACAACCGCGCCGGCACCGTCCGCGCGCAGGATGCGCTGCTGCTCGGCATAGAGCCCGTCGCTCAGCCTGTGCCGCACCGAGATGCGCACCACGCGCTTGCCGGATTGGGCGAGCCGTTCGGCAATGGCGCTGCACCATTCGTCATCGATGCCAACGATCGCTGTGCCATCGGCCGGCACGCCGGCGACCAGGTGTTCCTTCACGGCGGCGTAGTGTTCCATGCTGCCGTGGCGGTCGAGATGGTCTTCCGACAGGTTGATGAGGATGCCGATCGAAGGATCGAGGGAAGGCGCAAGATCGATCTGATAGGACGAGCACTCGACGACGTGCACGCGGCCGTTGGCGGGAGGCAAAAGCGACAGGATCGCGGTGCCGATATTGCCACCGATCTGCACGTCCATGCCGGCCGAAGCGGCCAGATGTGCGATCAAGGCCGTCGTCGTCGATTTGCCGTTGGTGCCGGTGATGGCGACGAACGGCGCGTTTGGCGCGATCCGCGCCCGCTCGCGGCAGAACAGCTCGATATCGCCGATCACCTCAACACCGGCTTGTTGCGCGCGTTGGACGACCCAATGCGGCTGCGGATGCGTGAGCGGCACACCGGGCGCAAGCAGCAAAGCCGCGATCTTCGACCAGTCGGAATTTCGCAGATCGGCGGTGGGGATACCGGCTGCGTTCGCCTTGGCGACGCTCTGCGCGTTGTCGTCGGAGCCGACGACATCGGCGCCGCCGGCGAGCAACGCACTCGCGCTCGCGAGCCCCGAGCCGCCGAGGCCGAATACCGCGACCTTTTTGCCGGCAAAGGTCGTGACCGGGATCACGAGGGTTCTACCTCAATTTCAAAGTCGACAGCCCGGCCAGCGCGAGCACTACGGCGACGATCCAGAAGCGGATGACGATCTGTGGCTCGGTCCAGCCGAGCTGTTCGAAATGATGGTGGATCGGCGCCATCTTGAACACGCGTTTTCCGGTGAGCTTGAAGGATACCACCTGGACGATGACAGAGACGGCCTCCAGCACAAACAGGCCGCCGATGACAGCGAGCACGATCTCGTGCTTGGTGGCGACCGCGACAGTGCCGATCATGCCGCCGAGCGCCAGCGAACCGGTGTCGCCCATGAAAATCGAAGCCGGCGGGGCGTTGAACCAGAGAAAGCCGAGGCCCGCGCCCACCACGGCGCCGCACAGCACCGCCAATTCGCCGGTGCCGGCGACGTAATGAATCTGCAGATAGTCGGCGAAGACGGTATTGCCGCACAGATAGGCGATCAGGCCGAAGCTCGCGGCGGCGATCATGACCGGTACGATGGCAAGACCATCGAGTCCGTCGGTCAGGTTCACGGCGTTGCCGGCGCCGACGATGATGAACATGGCGAAGATGACAAAGAACCAGCCAAGATTGATCGCCAATTCCTTGAAAAACGGAAACACCAGCGAGGTCGCGAAGGTCGGCGCGGCCGGCACCTGCGCAAGTTTGACCAGCATGACGCAGGCGATGCCGGCAATCAGCGCTTCGATCACGAGCCGCGCCCGCCCGCTGAACCCGCCGTGCGCTTGTTTGGTCACTTTCAGATAGTCGTCATAGAAGCCGACCATGCCGAAGCCCAGCGTGACCAGCAACACCAGCCAGACGTAAGGATTGGATGGGTTCGCCCAAAGCAGCGTCGATACCAGCACGCCGGACAGGATCATGAGGCCGCCCATGGTCGGCGTGCCGGCCTTGGCGACGATGTGCGACTGCGGACCATCAGGGCGGATCGGCTGGCCCTTGCCCTGCAAGACGCGAAGCCGGCCGATGATGGCCGGCCCGAACAAAAAGACAAAAAGCAACGCGGTGATGATCGCGCCGCCGGTGCGGAAAGTGATGTAGCGGAAGACGTTGAGGACAGAAAGCTTGTCCGCCAAATCGACCAACCAGTAAAGCATCGCATCAACCTTGCGCGGACGCGCCTTCGAGGGTGTGGTCTTCTTGCGCCTCCTGGCGCGGATACGCGCGCTGCAGCGCCTTGACGATGGGCGCCATGCGCGAGCCGAGCGAGCCCTTGACCATGACCACATCGCCGGCCCGGATTGCGGACAGAACCTGCGCTTCGAGCGCGGCGGCGTTCTCTGCATAGCCGCCGCGGCGGCCGGCGGGAAGAGCCCGCCACAAATTCTGCATCAGCGGCCCGCAGCAGAACACCAGATCGACCGCATTGGCCTCAACCGATTTGACGAGGTTCCGGTGCAGCGTTTTGCCCTTTGGTCCGAGTTCAAGCATATCGCCGAGCACGGCGATTCGGCGTCCACGCCGGCCAGTCGGCGCCTGCCCGAGCAGCGCCAGGGCGGCGGCGACTGAGGCCGGATTAGCGTTGTAGCTCTCGTCGATAACAAGCGCGGGGCCGCCGGGAAGTTCGATCTCGACCGGCGCACCGCGGCCGGCGACAGGCTTGAGATCGGCAAGCGCCAGCGCCGCAAGCGCGAGATCGGCGCCCGCCAGCACGGCGGTCGCCAGCACTGCGAGCGAGTTGGCGACCAGGTGGCGGCCCGGCGCGCCGATTTTGTAGGTGAGTTCGGTGCCGAAGATCTGCGCCACCACGCTCGAGCAATGCGGATGCAGCGCGCATTTGACGAGCCGCGCATCGGCCTTGGGGTGTTCGCCAAAGGTAACGATCCGCCCTACTCCGGCCTCCTTGGCGCGGCGCTTGAGTTGCGCGAATTGTGCAATATCGCGGTTGATGACGGCCGCACCGTCCGGTTCAATTCCGAGGAAAATCTCAGCTTTGGCGTCAGCGATCTTGGCGAGCGTGCCGAAGAATTCCAGATGCACCGGCGCGATCGTGGTGATGAGCGCCACGTGCGGACGAGCGAGCCGGGAGAGCGGCGCGATTTCGCCGGCGTGGTTCATTCCCAATTCGAGAACCGCATAGCGCGCGCTTTGCGGACAGCGCGCAAGCGAGAGCGGCACGCCCCAATGATTGTTGTAGGAAGCGACCGAGGCGTGCGTCTCGCCGTCTTTGGCAAGTGCGAGCCGCAGCGCCTCCTTGGTGCCGGTCTTGCCGACCGAGCCGGTGACCGCGATCACTTTGGCCTGCGTTCGCGCGCGGGCGGCGGCAGCAAGATCGCGCAAGCCCGCCAGCACGTCCGGCACAACGAGCAGTGAGGTCTCTGCGCCGAACTGCGCGCGTTTCTCCGCAGCAACAACCGCAAGGCCAGCCCCCGCAGCGAGCGCGGAAGTGACGAATTCGTGCCCGTCGCGCCGGTCCGCAATGGCGAAGAATGCTTCGCCCACGGTGACGCTGCGGCTGTCGATGGAAAGCCCGGGCACCGTTTGCGGCAGCGCGCCGTACCGTTCGGCGCCCATCGCCGCCGCCATGGCATCGACTGTCCACAGCGCGCGCGGCGTCATGCGGCAAGCTCCTTAAGCGCCGCGGCAACCGCCTCGTGATCGCTGAACGGCACAACCCGGTCGCCGATAATTTGGCCGGTTTCATGGCCCTTGCCGGCGACAAGCAGCACGTCGCCGCGGCGCAGATCGGCGATCGCAGCACGGATGGCCTCGCGCCGGTCTCCGATCTCGGCCGCCTCAGGTACGGCGGACAGAATGGCGGCTCGGATCGCGGCGGCGTTCTCGCTGCGTGGATTGTCGTCGGTGACGACGACACGATCGGCCTTGGCAGCGGCAATCGCGCCCATCAACGGCCGCTTGCCGCGATCGCGGTCGCCGCCGGCGCCGAACACCACCACCAAGCGACCCGCAGCGTAAGGCCGTAGCGCATCGAGCGCCTTGGCGAGCGCGTCAGGCTTATGGGCATAATCGACGAAAACCGGGGCGCCGTGCGTTTCGCCGACAAGTTCGAGCCGGCCCTTGGCGCCGGCAAGATGGGCGAGCGCTGCAAAGACCGAACCCGCGTCGCTGCCGGTGGCGATGGCGAGCCCGGCGGCAACCAGCGCGTTCTCGATCTGAAACTCGCCAACCAATGGCAATTGCACGTGGAACTTCTTTCCGTCGTGCTCGATCGTGAGCTTCTGCGCGAATCCGTCGATCTCGGAGTGGACGAGGCGGATGGCGTCTCCCGCGCGCCCGACGGTGACGATCGGCAAGCCGCGCGCTGCAGCGGCAGCAACGACGGCGTCAGCATGAGGGTGATCGACATCGACGACGGCAGCGGCATTCTCCGGCAGCAAGACGTCGAACAGCCGCAGCTTGGCGGCGAGATAGGCTTCGAAGCTCGGGTGGTAATCGAGGTGATCGCGGGTGATGTTGGTAAAGGCGCCGGCGGCAATCCGCAGTCCGTCGAGCCGGTTCTGATCCAGGCCGTGCGAAGAGGCTTCGATCGCCAGATGGGTGACGCCCTCGCCGGCGAGCCGGTCGAGCGAGCGGTGCAACGCCACCGGGTCGGGCGTGGTCAATGAACCGTAAGTTTCCCCGCTCGGCGAAACGATGCCGATCGTGCCGATGCTGGCCGCGCGGTGTCCGAGCGCGCTCCAGATCTGGCGCGTGAAAGCGGCTACCGATGTTTTTCCGCTGGTGCCGGTGACCGCGGCAATAATTGGCGGCTGGCGCGGATAAAATTTCGCAGCCGCCAGGGCGAGCGCGCGCCTCGCATTGGCGACCCGCGCAAAGGTGATGCCTGCAGGCAATGCTGTTTCCGGCAGCCGCTCGGCCAACACCGCCACCGCGCCAGCCCCGAGCGCCGGCGCGACGAAATCAAGACCGTCGGTTTTGTTCCCGGCGATAGCAGCAAAGACGTCGCCGGATTTGACCGACCGGCTGTCGGCTGTAATCCCGCTCACGTCGATTTCGGCGCTACCCGCCGCGATTTCGGCGTCAGCGGGCAGAATATCGCGCAGTTTCATGGCGGACCGTCGGCATCAGGTCACCGCCTTACCGATTTTCCTTCAGCGAGGCCAGTATCAGCTGGTCGGCCGGCGGCAGGTTCATGCGCGGCTCGATGCCCAGGAGTGGCGCGATGCGCGAAACCACCCGGGCGCCGACCGGCACAGCATTCCAGCCTGACGTGGTAAAGCCATGGGTTTCCGGCGCGGGCTTGGGCTCGTCGAGCATGATCAGCAAGAGATAGCGCGGGTGATCGGCCGGCATGATGGCCATGAAATCGGTCAGCACTTTGGTCTTGGAATAGCGGCCATTGACGACCTTGTCGGCGGTGCCGGTCTTGCCGCCGATATAATAGCCGGGCACGTCGGCTTTTCTGGCGGTCCCCTTCTCGACATTGAGCCGCATCAGATAGCGCATCTCCTCGCTGGTTTCGGGTTTGAGGACGCGCTTGCCCAAGGCCCGCGCCTCCGCCTCCGATCGCTTGAGGAACGTGGGCGGAATTAGGATGCCACCGTTCATGATCGCGGCGACGCCCATGACAGCCTGCAGCGGCGCCACCGATAGACCGTGGCCGAAGGCGATAGTCGCGGTGGTGAGGTCGCTCCAACGTTTGGGCAGGATCGGATCGGCGCTTTCCGGCAATTCGGTGTGCAGCCGATCGAGCTGTCCCATCTTTTTCAGGAAGGCCCTTTGCGCGTCTGGACCCAGCAAAAGCGCGATGCGCGCCGCCCCGATGTTTGACGAATAAGTGAAGATCTCCGGCACGGTGAGGAAGCGGCCTTGAGGCTCGTAGTCGTGGATCGCGAAGCGCCCCATGCGGAGTGGCGCACGGGCGTCAAATGACGAATTGAGCGTCACCTTGCCGGAATCGAGTGCCATTGCGACCGTGAACGCCTTGAACGTCGATCCCATCTCGTACACGCCGGTAGTCAGCCGATTGATCAGCGTTGGATCGCGCGGATTGTGCGGTTTGTTGGGATCGTAATCAGGCTCCGACACCATGGCGACGATCTCGCCGGTGTTGACGTTGAGCACGAGACCGGCAGCCGCCAGCGCCCGGAAGTGCTGGAGCGCGGTGACGAGTTCGTCACGCAGCGCGTGCTGCACGCGCAGATCGAGCGCGAGTTCCACCGGATTCTGCAGACGGTCGGTGGCAAGACCGGCCAGGTGCAGCGCGGCGAGCCCTTGGCCATCGAGCCATTTCTCGATGCCGGCGGTACCCTGGTTGTCGATGTCGACACGGCCGATCACGTGCGAGACTTCGTCGCCGTTGGGATAATCGCGCTTGTTCTCGTTGAGGAAGCCTATTCCAGGCAGGCCCTGACGATAGATTTCCTTCTCCTGCTCGGGCGTGATGTCGCGCTTGAGCCAGACAAATCCGCGTTTGGAGCAAAGCCGTCCGCGCACATCGTTGGCGTCGAGATCCGGCAGGTCCGCAGTGAGCAGCTCGACGGCTTCGTCACAGTCGATGATGCGCCGCGGCTCGCCGTAGAGCGACGGCACGCGCACGTCGGTAGCCAGAATTTCGCCGTTGCGGTCGAGGATGTCGGGGCGCGCGGTGGCGACTGCATCGTCGACGATGACCCGGTGCGGCGCGCTTCTGTCGGAGACGATACCGAACATGATCAAACGTAGGGCGATGATGCCGTAAACGACGACGAAGCCCACAATCGCAAGGCCCACCCGCGCCCGCGCCTTGGCGCCGCGGTCGGCATTGCGCCCATAGAGCAGGCTGCGCTTGAGCCGCCGCGCCCATGGCTCGGCGGCCTCAACAGGCAACGTCTGCGCAATCGCGCTCATCGGCTGACCGCTCCTGAGAGGACCGGCACGGGCGGCATAGGCTCATTTGCGGCGGGAGCCCCACCTGCCGGGATTTCGCCATCCCGTGCGGACGGCTGCCCGGTTGTTTCGCTTGCCGCCGCGGACGGCGCCGCAATGCTCCCGGTCACTGTCTCCGGCTTCTCCAAATGCTCGATCATGCCGCCGATCGGATCGCTGCTGCCCGGCCGCATGTAGGCGGGCGGCTGATCGGGCAGGTGATTCAGATCATCGAACTGCGTGGCAGCGACCGGCTTGAGCTTGAGGAAACGCTTGACCAATTCTTCGATGCGCGCCGGATCGTCGAGTTCGCCCCATTGCGCGCGCAGCGCCGCGACTTTGTCACGGGCGTGCCGTACCTCGTCGCGCAGCTTGGCAAGATGTTCGGCCTGAACCGTCGCTTCGAACTTGATGCGGTAGACGTAAGCCGCCGCCAGGACGAGCGCGCCGATGACGACGAAGTTGAGCACGCGCAGGATCATGGCCGTCCCCGCACGATGTCGGCGAGCGACGGCAGCCGTGGCAGCAGCGTCTCTAGTTGCTCCGCACGTGCTGGCGCATCAGTTCGCTCAGCGGCGCGCAACTTGGCCGAACGGGCGCGCGGATTAGCGGCGATCTCCGCCTCGTCCGGCGTCTCCGGTCGCCGCGTCAGCACGCGAAATGTCGAGGCGTCGGAAGCCGCAAGCGGCTGATGCCGCGAGGAAGCCGGCGCACGGCTACGCTCGGCCAGAAATAATTTGGCGATGCGATCTTCGAGCGAGTGAAACGAGATCACGACGAGGCGGCCGGACGGTTTCAACACGCGCTCGGCGGCGGCGAGCCCGCGCGCCAACTCGGCAAGCTCGTCGTTGACGAAAATGCGCAACGCCTGGAAGGTGCGGGTGGCTGGATGAATCCCGACGCCATGGGCGGGCGCCGCTCGCGCGATCAGTTCGGCAAGTGCAAGGGTCGAGTCGATGGCGCGCTCCGCTCGCGCCCTCGCGATGGCGCGCGCGATCGCCCGCGCACGACGTTCTTCGCCCAAAATGGCGATGATGGCGGCAAGGTCGCGCTCGCTTGCACGTGCAACGACGTCGGCGGCGCTCGGACCGACCTCGCCCATACGCATGTCGAGTGGGCCATCGAATCGGAACGAGAATCCGCGCCCGGCCTCGTCGAGCTGCATGGACGAAACGCCGAGGTCGAACACGACGCCATCGATTGCGCCAGCGCCGCTCCTCTCCACGACAGACGTCAAATTTGAAAACCGGTCCTCAACCAGTTCGAGCCGGCCGCGGGCCTCCTCGACCAGGCGAGCGCCTTGGCGGATCGCGCTGCCATCGCGGTCGATGGCGATGACGCGCGCGCCGGCAGTCTGAAGGAACGTGCGGGTGAACCCGCCGGCGCCGAACGTGGCATCGACATAGTGTCCGCCACTACGCACATCGAGCCAGAAGGCGGCGCGGCGGACGAGCACGGGAATGTGACGAGCCAGTCCGCCAGCGACAGCATTGCTGTCGCTGCCCGCCGTCATTCCCGTGCTCCGAGCGGTTTTTCCTGCGCTCCCGCCGCCATCCGGGCACCCAATTCCGCTTTGAAAGCGCGGACCTTCTCGGTGGCCTCCGCGAGTTCCGCGCGAAAGCGGCCGGGCTCCCAGATTCGAAACTTGTGGCCGAGACCCACAAAGGTCACGGTATCGCTGATCCCCGCATGTGCCTTGAGCGTGTCCGTGAGCACCACGCGACCTTCGCTGTCGATTTTCAGCGTCTCGCTCGTTCCATAGAGCGCAAGCGCGAACTGCTCGCGCCGATCCGAATAGGGCAAGAAGCCCGCGATCAGTGCCTCGATCTCCTTGAGCAACGCGTTCCCGCCGGCATCGAGTGCCGGCCGGTCGAGCGCCGGATGGCAATAGAGCCCATCGAAGCCATCGCGCGCGAGAACCGCGCGAAAGGAGGCCGGTACCGATACCCGGCCCTTGGCGTCCAGACGGAGCATGTAATGGGAGACAAACCGGTCCATCTCGCCCCTCGTCGAGCGGCACGCGGCGGGCCAGGGCCGATGGCTGGCAAAATCCTACCGGTGCGCCGGAACTGTCCCCACCCCGCGTCGAGACGCGGCGAATGATTAGCTGTGGGATATAATGGGCTAACATGGGCCTAATTGGGCGTCAACGGAGCGCCGCTGCCGGAAAATCGGTTTCCTTCAACGTGATTAGCGAGCGGCAAGCTTAAGGAATGGTTGAGAAATCGCTGAGATTTGGACGTACCGTCCCGGCCATCCGTCGGGCCGCTTCAAAAGCAGCGGACCCCGATCTCGGCGCGCCCCTACCGAGCGCAGCAATGCGTTGCAGTAACGCAACAAATGTTGCTTTTTTTCGCGAGCGGCCGCTTGCGCCTTGTGTACTGCCGGTGTCGTCCTAATGTCACATTATGTCGCGTGATGTTTTTTTGCCGGACTCCTGCGTGGTCGCCGCCGTGGTGCCTTCGCCCAACCATGGCGAACGCGAGGACGGCCGGCAGGCAGATATGATTTTGCTGCATTACACCGGCATGCTGCACGCGGAGGCAGCGCTGGAGCGGCTCACCAGCGCCGACAGCAAAGTTTCCTCCCACTACTTCGTGTTTGAAGATGGCCGCATCGTCCAAATGGTTGAGGAAAGCCGTCGCGCTTGGCACGCCGGCGAATCGTTTTGGGCTGGCGAGAACGACATCAACTCCTGCTCGATCGGCATCGAGATCGCCAATCCCGGTCACGACTACGGATATCCAGATTTTCCCGCGCGCCAGATTGCGGCGGTGACTGCGCTTTGCCGCAGCATTCTCACCCGTCACACGATTGCCCCAGCACGCGTGCTCGCGCATTCGGATGTGGCCCCGTCGCGCAAGCAGGATCCTGGTGAGAAATTTCCTTGGCGCCGCCTCCACGATTCCGGAGTTGGCCATTGGGTGAGGCCGGCGCCGCTGAACGAACAGGGCGATGTGCTGGCGCTTGGCGACCGCGGCGCGGCCGTCGAGGCGATGCAAAAATCTCTTGGCGAATACGGCTACCAAATCACAGCCAACGGCGCGTTCGATTCGCCGATGCTCGACGTGGTGACGGCCTTCCAACGCCACTTCCGGCCGCAGCGCGTCGACGGCGTAGTTGACGCATCCACCCGCGCAACATTGCAGGCGTTGCTCGCCCAACGCGGCCGGCCGCGCAACATCGCGGCGCGGGCGCGCACTTTCGAGCGCCTCGCCGCCCCTTGACGGCGAGGGCAAGCGTCGCCATCCGTCTAGATGTCAGTCGGCCGGACGGCCGCCGCGGCAAAGGCCGAAAGGCCGCCGGGGAGGAAAGTCCGGGCTCCATGGACAAGCGGTGCCGGATAACGTCCGGCGGGCGCGAGCCTAGGGACAGTGCCACAGAGAACAAACCGCCGCGGCGCGTTGCGTAACAGTCGCGGCAAGGGTGAAAAGGTGCGGTAAGAGCGCACCGCGCCGGCGGCAACGCTGGCGGCAGGGCAAACCCCACCGGGAGCAAGACCGAATAGGGACGGCGCGGAGCTTTGGCGCGCAAGCGCGATCGCCTTCGGGGTCGATGTCCAGACCCGGCCGTTCGGGTAGGTTGCTAGAGGCGCCGGGTAACCGGCGTCCTAGAGGAATGGCCGTCACGTATGCGGGACGTTCCCGCATGCCATCCAGAACCCGGCTTAGAGGCTGACTGGCATTAGACGTAAGGGCGCCCGGCGGAACCACGCCGGGCGCCCGCCAAATTTCTGGGCACCGATTTCGCAGTGGCGAAGATTTCAGCAGCCCCTGCGAAGACACGCGCCGCTGGGCGGCGTCCATTTGAGAAAATCAAGCATAATCAATGGGGTCAGGCTGGCATGCGTCTTGCTGCTCTGCAGCAAAACGGAGCAGTCGGCCGCCGGAGTGCCTCATCGAGCCGTTCCAGTTGGCCCAACGAAGGGAACGGACAGATGGATTACGTGAAGCCCACTGATGTTGCCGCCACCATGGTCAGTACCGGCCGTGGCAAGCTCATGCTGTCTCCGGTCGATCTTGTTATTCGTGGCGGCCTTGCTGGCGCCATCCTCGCCGCGGCGACAAGCCTTGCCTTCACCGCCATGGTGCAAACCAACCAGCCGCTTGTCGGGGCGCTGATCTTTCCTGTCGGACTCATTCTCATCGTGTTGCTTGGCCTCGATCTTGTCACCGGCAGCTTCGGCTTGTTGCCGCTGCCCTGGATGGAAAATCAGGCGAGCGCCAAAACCATGCTGGCGAACTGGTGCTACGTTTTTCTCGGCAATCTGATCGGCAGCGTGGTCTATGGCAGCCTGTTGGCAATCGCGCTGACGAATTTTGGCACGGCCGCTCCGGCCGGCGTCGCCGCCAAGATCATTGCCATCGCTCAGGCCAAGACCACCGGTTACGAGGCGTTGGGCCTGGCCGGCATGATCACCGTCTTCGTCAAGGCGATTCTTTGCAACTGGATGGTCTGCCTCGGCATCGTCGCGGCCATGACCACGACGTCGACGATCGGCAAGATCGTTTGTGCCTACATGCCGATCCTTATCTTCTTCGCCCAGGGCTTCGAGCACTCGGTCGTGAACATGTTCGTCATTCCGACCGGCATGATCATGGGCGCCAAGATCAGCATCGCCGACTGGTGGCTGTGGAACCAGATTCCGGTGACACTCGGCAATCTTGTCGGCGGCTTCATTTTTACCGGCCTTGCGCTCTACGTCACGCATAAGCCCCGCGTCGCGGCGCCGGCGTCTATAACCGCGCCTATGCAAGTGCCGGCTGAATGAACGAGAGCGATCTCAAAGTCGCTACTGGGCAGCAAACCGGCGAATTCAACCCCGAGCAGAAACGCTACCTCGAAGGGTTCGTTGCCGGTCTGCAGATCGCCAAAGCGGCAAAAAGTGTAGCGGGCGCTGTGGCGCCCGCGGCCGGCGCGGCGTCCAAAAGCACGGCTGAGCCAACAGGGCCGGACGCTGCTAGCCTGCAAGCGCAGAATCGCGTCGTCGCCGCCGGCGGCAAACTGTCCGATCAGGAAAAATTCAAGCGCGACGAGCATCCGTTCGACACCTACGAGCGGCTCAAGCAGCACGCGGCCAAGAACGAATATCCGAAGCCTGCCGATAATTTCCGCTGGCGCTTCTTTGGCCTGTTTTATGTCGCGCCCAATCAGAATTCGTATATGTGCCGGCTGCGAATCCCCAACGGCATCGTCAAGGCCGCGCAGTTCGCCGGTCTCGCCGATCTCGCCGAGCGTTTCGGCGGCGGCTACGCGCA
>DATJTL010000170.1:0-3316 GCA_035503415.1 Xanthobacteraceae bacterium | reverse complement strand
ACCGGCGCACAGCCCATGCAGCCGCCCATGAGAAAAGCGCGCGCGATGCCAAGCTGGTCGAGCAGGCCCTTGCCCTGCTTGACGTAATGCGCCCAGGTGATCCGCTCGACGCGACCGCCCGATTGCCCGCATTCGCGGCGGTCGAAGGCGATGCAGGTAAAGTGCTTCGGCAAATGATCGAGCAGCTTGATCTTGGCGTAAATGCCCTGCGTCGACCAGGTTTCGACGACCGCGTTGAAGCCGCCCGGCGCATACATCAAGAGCGGCGGACCCGAGCCGATCACCTCGTAGCGCGTGGCAATGCCGTCGATGACCGCGTTCGGCATTGCTATCCCTTGATCTGTCGGCCGGCGCGAGCGTCAGCAATAAGCGCACTGAAGGCGTCGAGCGCAGCCTTGGCCGTGTTGACGTAGGTATCCGTCTTGGAATCGATCCATTTTTCGGCGTAACCGATGGCGGTGTGCGCCAGCCGCACGCGGCCGTCGAGCCATGGTCCGCCGCCGAAGCCGCCGATCACCGGAATTTTCACCGCCTCGACGACGGCGGCGCCGGCGATGGGGCCGGAATTGGTGAAGTCGAGCAGCGCGGCGCCGGCTTCTTCCAGGAGCTTCGCCTCGGCGACAAGTCTTTGCGCGGCTTGCGCGCTTGCCTGCGCGGCGGGCGAATTCTGCGCGCTGTAGGGAATGCCGTATTTGATCGCGGTCTGAGGCGTCAGTCCGAATTGCGCGAAGATCGGAATGCCGGCGCGCACCAGAGCGCGCACGACATCGGGAAATTCGGCGGCTGCGTCAACCTTGATCATGTCGGCGCCGCCTTCATCGACAAGCCGCTTCGCGGCGGCAAGCGCGCTGTCGATGCTCTCCTGCACCGGACCGTACGGCATGTCGCAACTGACCAGCGCGCGCGTGACGCCCGCGCGCACCGCTTTGCAGCAGATCAGCATTTCGTCCATCGTGACTTCGGCGACTTCGGAGCGGCCCCACAAATTGACCCCAACCGAATCGCCGACCGAGACGAAATCCACGCCGGCGCGGTCGGCGATGCGGGCGATCTGATAATCCCAGGCGACGACGCCGATGCTCTTCTTGCCCTCGCGCTTCATCGTCTGAAGCGTGGAGATAGTCATCTTGGCGTCCATGCTCGGCCTTTCGCTGCAAACTTCGTAAGCTTGCCTCTTAGCACGAACACCCAGCGGGCGCGCAATTTCGCAGCGCCCAGCCGAACAGGTCGGGCGACGCAGAGTTGCTATGCACAAGCAATGGAGAGATCGGCGATGTCGCCGGCTGCGCGAAGGCGGAGACGAAATATCACTGAGCCGTTTTCGGCTTCACGACCGATCCGGCATGCGGCTCCTGCTTGGCCTTGGGCGACGGCTTCTTCGTGGCGACGGCGGCCACGCGCTTGCGGGCTGGCGCAGGAGGCGGCTTCCAACCCGGCGGGCGCGTCGGCCCGGTATAAACGACGATAGGTACGACCGGGCCGGCGTCGGGCAATAGGTTCAGGTTCTTCGCGGTGGGAGCGCGCAACGCGGAAAGCAGGACCGAAAATTGCGGCGTGGCGTCGCCGGTGCTGACCGTATTGTTGTCGCTGTCGGCGCCGGCGCCCGCGGCAGCCGCCTCTTCGTCCTCGGCCTCAGCCTGCTGCATCCGCTTGCGATGCGGGCCGCACATCTCGTCCTTGAGATTGGGCGGGGAGGCGTCGATCGGTTTGAGCTGATCGACGGTGCCAAGCGAGGGCAAGAGCCAGGACAGCGGATTTTGCCGAAAGCCGCTTTCCAGCATTTCCGCCGCCTTCACCGCCCGCGCGGAGCCCGAAGGCGCGCCCAGCACCACGGCGATGAGCTGCTTGTTGTCGCGCGTGGCCGTCGCGACGAGATTGAAGCCGCCCGCGCAGATGAAGCCGGTCTTCATGCCGTCGGTTCCGGGATACCGGCCGAGCAGCGGATTGTAATTGCGAACGATGCGTCTTCCGTACTGGATCGCGGGGATGTGCCAGTAGAAACTGTATTGGGGAAATTCGTGGATGAGTGCGCGCGCCAGCATCGCAAGGTCGCGCGCCGAGGTGATTTGCTCGTCGGCCGGCAGCCCGTTGGGATTGACGAAGTTCGATTCGCTCATGCCCAGGCGATGCGCGGTGTCGGTCATTTCCTGGGCGAAATTGTCGATCGAGCCGTCGACGCACTCCGACAGCATCACCGCCATGTCGTTGGCCGATTTCACCATCATCATCTTGATGGCATTGTCGATGGTCACCTGAGTGCCAACGGGGAAACCCATTTTGGTGGGCGCCTGCGCGGCGGCATTGCGCGACACCGTACACAGCGTGTCGAAGGTGACGCGGTGATCGCGGATCGCGCTCAACGTCACATAAAGCGTCATGAGCTTCGACAGCGAGGCCGGATACCACGGATAGGTCGCGTTCTCGGCCTGCAGGACCTTGCCGCTATCGGCGTCAACCAGGATGGTCGCTTCCGCGCGCGCGGGCGTAGCAGCAGCCAGCGCCATCAGGGTCGCGGCGACCAGCGTTCCGGAAACCAGAGAAAGGAGCCGCGTCCGCAACGGCGATGCGTGAAAGAATTGCATACGACTCACTTTATCGGTCCGCTCGATTGGAGGGACTAGTGTCCCGAAGTCCGCATGAAGTGCTCGCCACAAGAATGATGCGGACTTCTGAACCGCCATACTATGACCGCTTAACCTGACGGCAGGTTCCGCAAGCCTGCGGGAAAGCCTATCTAGCAGCAAGGCGGTCTCGAAGGCAAAGCCGATTGGGGCTAAGGTATCCGCCCATAGCCAAGGAAAAGCGACCAAAGTTCGGCGAGTGGCGATTTGGCCCGCGCACCAAGGCAAATGATCGCGAGGATGTGAACATGACCGCCTGTATCGTGGGATGGGCGCATACGCCTTTCGGTAAGCTGAGCGACGAATCGGTCGAGAGCTTGATCGTGCGCGTCGCCGGCGCGGCGCTTGCCGATGCGGCAATCGGCCCCAAAGACGTCGACGAGATCGTGCTCGGCCATTTCAACGCCGGCTTCTCGGCGCAAGATTTTACCGCTTCGCTGGTGCTGCAGGCATCCCCCGATCTGCGTTTCACGCGCGCCACGCGGGTGGAGAACGCTTGCGCCACCGGATCCGCCGCCGTCCATCAGGGGCTGAAATCGATTGCCGCGGGCTCGGCGCGCATCGTGCTGGTCGTCGGCGTCGAGCAGATGACGACGACGCCGGGGCCGGAGGTCGGCCGCAATTTGCTCAAGGCCTCCTACGTGCGTGAGGAAGCCGACATCGATGGCGGCTTTGCCGGCATTTTTGGCAAGATC
>DATJTL010000169.1:0-3315 GCA_035503415.1 Xanthobacteraceae bacterium | reverse complement strand
AGTGCCGCTTCCGCCGGATCGTGGGTGACGAGAATGGTCGTGGCGGCAAGCTCGTTTTGCAGCGCGAGCATTTCTTGGCGCAGGCTTGAGCGCAGCGGCGCATCCAGCGCCGAAAACGGTTCGTCGAGCAGCAGCAGGCGCGCCGGCCGCACCAGCGCGCGTGCGAGCGCCACGCGCTGTTGCTGACCGAGTGAGAGCGCGTCCGGCCGCCGTGCTTCGAGACCGCGAAGGCCGAGGCGGCCGAGCCAGAATCTGGCGTGGTCACCGTCGGCATCGAGCGGGAAGCGCAGTTGCTCGCTCACCGTCAAATGAGGAAACAGCCCGTAATTCTGCGGCACATAGGCGAAGGCGCGCGCCGACGGCGCGAGCGATGCGATGTTGCGGCCGTCGACTAAAACACTTCCATGATCGAAGCGTTCGATCCCGGCGATGATTTTGAGCGTCATCGATTTTCCCGACCCTGACGGACCGAGAATGGCGAGCCGGCGCATTCGGGGAGCCCAGGCAACATCGAGATGAAAGCTGCCGAGCCTTTTTTCGAGCTTGAGCGCCAACTTGATTTCGCTCGACTTGGCTGGCGGCCGTGGCGCGGTTTCCGGTGCGGCGCCAGGCAGGTCCTCGATCGACGAAGCCTGCAAGCGCATCGCTGATGCTCGCGCGCCGATAAGTCCGCTCGCCAGCATGACCGCGAGCGCAAGTCCGATCGCCGGCAGCAGCACCGGCAACATCGCCGGAAGCCCTTGCGAGCCGAAGGCGACGTAGGTGTAGACCGGCAACGAATAGGGGTGATAGGCGACCATGACGGTGGCGCCGAATTCGCCGAAAGCGCGCAGCCAAGCGAGCAGGAGCCCGGACACGATCGCCGGCCACGCGATCGGAACGCTGACGCGGGAGAATACATAGAACGGGCCGCGACCGAGCGTCGCGGCAACGTCTTCCAGCACCGGGTCGATCGAGGCGAAGGCCGAGCGGGCGGCGATGATCAAAAACGGCGCGGCGACAAAAACTTCGGCGATGACGATGCCGGCAAAGGAATCCGTCAACGCGCCGGCGGTGAGACGGCCGATCGGTGAGGCATAGCCGACCAGGAACAAGAGCAGGATGCCGCTGGCAAGCGGCGGCAGCGCCAGCGGCAATTGGACGAGAAAGCCGACTGTCGCCATGGCGCGGCCCGGCAGCCGCGCCAACAAATAGCCGAGCGGAATACCGCCGAGCGCGATGATGACGGTCGCAAGCGTCGAGCTTGCGATCGAGACGGCGCTGGCATGAAGCAGCGCCGCCGTGTCAACCGAATGCCAATCGGCCAGTCCCGCCTGCTGTACGCCCGCTATAAGCGGAGCGATCAGATAGATCGCGAGCAGTCCCGCAAGCCAGGGCAGTGCTGTTGGAACGCGCCGTGTCACTGAGCCTTATCGACGATCGCCTTGATGTCTTGCGGCACGGCGCTTGCGTCTCCCGAGACAGCCAGTTTTTGCAGCGTGAGGCCGTGCTCCTTTAGCAGGCTTTGCCCGTCGCTTCCAAGCAGATAGGCGACGAATTGGTCGGCGCCGGCGGCATTCCCCGCATCGCGCAGGATGGTGACGGTATAGACCGCCTTGTGCGTTACTTCCGGCGGCAGCGTGATCGCTGGTATCTTGGCGTCGGCGGTTTCGGTCGAATAGAAGAAGCCGACATCGAGCTGACCCGATTGCAGCCGTCCGACCAGCGTCTCCTCGGGCAGGACCTGTGCCGGATTGTCAGGCGCCCCGAGTACCTTCTCGGACAGACCCGGGCTCTTGTAGGCTGTCTCTGCCTGCTTCATCAGCGTGAGCGTGAGCGCGCCCTTCGGGTCGAGCTTGGGATCGGTGCGGCCGATCTTGATGCCTGGCTCCTGCAGCACCTGGTACCAGGGCTTGGACTTCAGATCGGCGGCGAACTTGCTTGACGGATTGTAGCCGATCACCAGCGGCGAATTGGCGAACGAGATGTACCAGTTCACCCAATTGCCATTTGCGGCGCCCGTCAGACCGTCGTTGACCTTGGGGTTGGCGCTGATGAAGACGTCGCCTTTGCGCAGCTTGCCCTTGATCTGGTTGGCAAGTCCGACTGAACCGCCGGCGAAGCCCTGGAATTGATCGCCCGTCGCCTTGTCGAACGCCGGCCCGACGCCGTGCTCCATTAAATTCACCAGCGAGCCGGCATAGAGGACGTTGACGCTGCCGGCCGCAAAGGCCGACGTATGAGCTGAAAAGCAAAGGGCGGCCGCAAGCAGACCTGTGCCAAGCAGAGATTGCCGTCCGCGGGATTCACCCCCGGCCGATATCATCGTTCGCCAAAATCCATAGTCTGAAAGCATCTTGCGTCTCCTGCACGGGTTTGCCCTACGTTATATCCTACCAGATATGACGTGGGCCGCGAAAGTGCGGCAAGTCACCGCTATATCCGTCAGAATATATGGCGTGGTGATTGGGCGCCGGGACTGTTATTCGGACGGCGGACGCCAGCCCTGCTTCGCCAGCTGGATTTTCGAATAGATGTGCTTGCGCAATTCGCCGAACCGCGCCATCGAGCGGGTCTCGAGCTGCGTGCGCTCGTCGGGCAAGTCGATGCCGACGTCCTCCATGATGACGGTCGGGGCGTGGGAGAGCACCAGCACGCGCTGGCCCAGATAGACGGATTCGTCGATGTCGTGAGTGACGAACAACACCGTCACCCGCAGCCGACGCCACAGCACCCGGATCAAGTCCTCAAGATCGGCGCGCGTCTGCGCGTCGACGGCGGCGAACGGCTCGTCCATCAA
Organism: Xanthobacteraceae bacterium; assembly: GCA_035503415.1. Taxonomy (GTDB): domain Bacteria; phylum Pseudomonadota; class Alphaproteobacteria; order Rhizobiales; family Xanthobacteraceae; genus BOG-931. Next base: position 536 of record DATJTL010000169.1, on the reverse strand, counting down.
CAGGACGTGCGGCTCGTAGGCCACGGCGCGGGCGATGGCGACGCGCTGCTGCATGCCGCCCGAGAGCTGCCAAGGATAGGCGCCCTCGACGCCGGCAAGATCGACGGCGGAGAGCGCATTGCGTACCAGTTCTTCGCGCCGTGCCGCATCCATCTTTTTCTGTTTGAGCGGCAGCGCCACGTTGTCGCGCACGCTCATCCAGGGAAACAGGCTGCGGCCGTATTCCTGAAAGACCACGGCCATGGAAGGTGGCGGTCCGACTACCCGCTGGCCTTCCAGGACGATCTCCCCGGAGGAGGGCGCGAGCAGCCCGGCGATGCATTTGAGCAGCGTCGTCTTGCCGGCTCCCGACGGACCGACGATGCAGACCAGCTCGCCCTCGCCGACGCTGAGGCTTACGTTGCGGATCGCTTCGACGGTACGGCTTGCATCCGCATAGACTTTATGCAGCCGCTTTACCTCGAGCATCGGCGTTGCCGCTTTGACCATTGATCCCCCGGATACGATCAGCCAGCGCGCTGCGACTGCCGCAGGCC
>DATJTL010000168.1:0-3896 GCA_035503415.1 Xanthobacteraceae bacterium | reverse complement strand
TGCCGCGCGCCCGGCTTCGTGCCGTCGGCCGGCGAATGGTTCGTCGAGAAGAAGGTCAAGGTGGTCGGCCACGACACCCAGGCCAACGATCATCCGCTTGCCACCGCGATCGGCCCGCAGCGCAACGGCCCGCTGCATCCGCATCTCGCCGAAGAGTACAAGAAGTGGTCCGGCGGCCGCGACTGGAAAGAAGACTTCCCGGACTGGGAGCCGGTGCACCGCATCCTCTTCAAGAACGGCATCCTCGGCATCGAGAATGTCGGCGGCGACATCGATAAGGTTACGGGTCGGCGCTGCACATTCGCGCTGTTCCCGTGGAACTGGGAGCGCGGCGACGGCTGCATCATCCGCCTGGTGGCGATCATCGACCCGAAGGGCAGCTACCGGATCGAGAAAGGGGAGAAGTTCGCATGATCGTGCGCAAATTTTCGGAAGCAAAATCCTACGAGGCGCCTAATCATCGCCTTTATAAATCCTTCCGCGTGTACGGCGCCGAGATGGGCGGCTCGCAGACGCTGGTGTTCGGGATCTCGCATTTTCTGCCGGGCGGCGGCGCCGGTCCGGACGCCTCTCCGCCGGAGAAGATCTATTACGTGCTCGCCGGTGAGCTCACGGTGATCGCCGGCGGCAAGGAGATGGTCGCGCGCGCCGGCGACAGCGTCTATATCGGCCCAAACGAGAGTCGCGAGATTATCAACCGCTCGAACGAGGTCTGCACCATCGCCGTCGCGGTGGCGCCGGTGAAATGATCGTGCGCAGCGCCGTCATCGTCCGCGAAGGCGGACAATCCAGTCATCGCCGACTTTGCGGAATTGACGGCTCTGCTGCCGATTACTGGACGCCCCGCCTGCGCGGGGCATGACAAGTTCGAAAACTTGTGGAGCCCCCATGTCCGACGAAGACTTCCTGAAAAACCCGCTCTCGCTGTTCGACGTACGCGGCAAGACCGCGATCATCACCGGCGCCACCGGAGCATTCGGCGCGCTGGCCGCGCAGGTGCTGGCCGGTGCCGGCTGCAACGTCGTGCTATCCGCGGGCGGTGCCGAGACGCTGAAAAAGGTCGCTGCCGATTGCGAGAAGCTCGGCGCCAAGGTCGAGGCGGTCAATGTGCGGCCGAGTTCGGCGGCCAACTGCGACAAGATCGTCGAGGCGGCGGTGAAGCGCTTCGGCGGCGTCGATATCCTGGTCAGCGCCTCCGGCATCAACAAGGTGCAGAAGATCGTAGACCAGCCGCCGGAGACTTTCGCCGAAGTGATGGATGTCAACGTCAACCAATCCTGGCTGATGGCGCGCGCGGCCGGCAAGCAGATGCTGGCGCAGGGGCACGGCGGCAAGGTCGTTCTGATGTCGTCGGCGCGCGGTCTGTTGGGCCATCCGGCCGGCTACACCGCCTATTGCGCGTCGAAGTCGGCGATCGACGGCATCACCAAGGCGCTCGGCTGCGAGTGGGGCGAGACCGGCATCACCGTCAATGCCATCGGTCCGACGGTGTTCCGCTCGCCGCTCACCGCCTGGATGTACGAGGACACCGAGCGCGCAACTACGGTACGCAAGGGTTTTCTCACCCGCGTGCCCAAGGGCCGCCTCGGTGAGCCGTCCGATCTCGCCGGCCCGCTGCTCTTCCTCGCTTCCAAGGCATCGGATTTCTATACCGGCCACATCCTCTACGCTGACGGCGGCTACACGGCGGGCTGAAGTGGCAAAGGCACACATCGCCGTTGTCGGCGCTGGGCTGATGGGGCACGGCATCGCGCAGGTGTTTGCCCTTGCCGGGCACGACGTTGCGATCACCGATGCGGTGAAAGCGAGCCTCGACGGCGCCAAGGCCCGCATCAGCGCGAATCTGAAAGACCTCGGCGACGACGCGGCGGCGGTCGAACGCGTCCGGCCAGTTGCCGACCTCGCCGAGGCGGTGCGCGAGGCCGATTACGTTGTAGAGGCGGTATCGGAGAATCTGGCGCTCAAGCAAAAGCTGTTTGCCGAGATCGAGCGGCACGTTCGGCCCGATACGATCCTCGCCAGCAATACGTCCGTGATTCCGATCACATCGATCATGCAGGGGCTGCAGAAGCGCGAGCGCGCTCTCGGGACGCACTGGTGGAATCCGCCGTTTCTGGTGCCGCTCGTCGAGGTGATCGAGACGCAATGGACCTCGCCGCAGGCAGTGGCATGGACGATGGAGTTGCATCAAGCGGCGGGGAAGAAACCGGCGCATGTGAAAAAAGATGTGCCCGGGTTCATCGGCAATCGGCTGCAACACGCGCTCTGGCGTGAGGCGATTTCGCTCGTGGAGAACGGCATTTGCGACGCCGAGACGGTCGATGCAGTGATCAAGGCTTCGTTCGGTCGCCGCATTGCCGTGCTCGGGCCGCTGGAGAACGCCGACCTCGTCGGCACCGATCTGTCGCTCGCGATTCACGAAACAGTGCTGCCGGCGATCGACAGCCGTCCGGGTCCATCGCCCTATCTCCAAAAGCTCGTCGCTGACGGCAAACTCGGCTTCAAGTCCGGCGAGGGCTTCCGCAAATGGAGCGCCGAGGAGCAGGCGGCTTTGCGCGCCAAGGTGTTTGCACACCTCAAGGCGACAAGGGATAAGTAGTCGTCCACTGAGTTTCCCGGGCGCAGCGCAGCATGAAGTGGTGCGCTGCAGACCCGGGATCGCAACATATTCTGAGGCCGTGACGATTCCGGATCAGCGGTGCACCGCTTCGCGCTGCACCGCATCCGGGAAACGCATCTGATTTGTGCGCAGCGCCGGCATTACCTCGCGGACGAACAGATCGATCGAGTGCAGCGCCTCGCCGAGCGTCATGTCGCCGAAGGCGAATTGCCCGACCAGGTAATTGCAGCCGGTCTCGGCAAGCTGCGCGGCGAGCAGATCGCGCACCGTCGCTGGCGAGCCGGCAACTCCTTGTCCGCGTTCCATCAGCGGTGCGAATTCTTCGGGGCGCGGATGCGACTGCGTGCGACCGAGAAGCCGAGGCAGATAAGTGAAGCTGTCGAACCATGGTCGGTAGGCGCGGCTGGCGAGCCGCATCGCCTGCGCGTCGGTCTCGGCCACCACGATGAAGCGGCCGAGCCCGACCTTGGGCAGCGGTACGTCCGGGCCTTTGGTTTCGAGCCAGGTCTTCCGGTAGCTGGCGACGGTATCGCGGATATGCGCCGTCGGATCGAGATTGATGATGTTGAGCGAGCGCCGCGCCGCCCGCGCCGCGCTGTCGGGAGCGTGGGCGCCGTACCAGATCGGCGGGTGCGGCTTTTGCAACGGCTCGAGCGCGATCGGCACCTTGTCGAAGGAAAAATGCTTGCCGTGGAAATCGAGCGTCTTGCTGGTGAGGCCACTCAAGATCACTTCGACCGCCTCATTATAAATATCCTGCGAGGAGGCCGGATCGGCGCCGAAATATTCCAGTTCGATCGGCGAGGCGCCGCGGCCGAAGCTGAGCTCAAGCCGGCCGTTGCTCATCTGGTCGAGCATGCAGATTTCGGAAATTAGCCGCAGCGGATGATAGAGCGGCACCACGAACACCATCGGGCCGAAGCGAAGCCGGCGCGTGCGCTGGGCGAGGGCGGCGAGAAACACGTTCGGCGACGGCGCCATGCCGAGCGGCGTCGAATGGTGTTCGGCGAGGTGATAGGCGTAGAAGCCCGCGCGGTCGTAGGCCTCGGCGATTTTCAGACGGTCCTCGTAAAACTCGTGCAGCGATGTGCCGGTGCGGTCGAGGTGGTCGAAAATGCCGAATTCCATTTTACAGTCCCTGTTGACACGCCCATGTAGCGCGGATGCGGCACGGCCGAAATCCGGCTACGTCGTGGCCGGGTTTGTCCCGGCCATCCCCGTCTTAAGCCCCGCCGCAGTCTGTAAGACGCGGATGCCCGGCACAAGGCCGGGCATG
>DATJTL010000167.1:0-3545 GCA_035503415.1 Xanthobacteraceae bacterium | reverse complement strand
GTTGCAGGCATAGGACAGATCGCGGAAATAGGTGCAGCGCGTTCGCTGCAGGACGTTGCCGCCCAGGCTCGCCATGTTGCGCAACTGCGCACTGGCGGCGAGCTGCAGCGACTGGGCGATGACGGGATATTGCGCGCGGATATCCGAATGATCCGCGGCGTCAGCCATGCGCACCAGCGCGCCGAGCCGCAAGCCGTTCTGATCGACTTCGATCCGTCCGTGCGCCGTGAGGTCAAGCGCATTGATGTCGATCACGCGGTCGGGCCGCATAACCTCGAGTTTCATCAAGTCGACCAGCGTGGTTCCGCCGGCGAGATAGGACACCTGCGCGTCGCTTACTGCTGCCGCAGCCTGCGCCGCGGCGGCGGCGTCGGGGACTCGCTCGTAAATGAAGGGGCGCACGATCAGCTCCGGCTTGCGGTTTGGATGAGGGGCCGCGCCTGTTTCACGGCGGCGACGATATTGGGATAGGCCGCGCAGCGGCAGAGGTTCCCGCTCATGTATTCGCGGATCTGATCGTCGCTGTCGGCGTGATGTTCGTGGACGCAGGCCACGGCGGAAAGGATTTGGGCCGGCGTGCAATAGCCGCACTGAAAGGCGTCGTTATCGATGAAGGCCTGCTGCATCGGGTGCAGCTCGCCGTTCGCCGCCAAACCCTCGATGGTGGTGATTTTGCGGCCTTGCGCGGCGACTGCGAGCGTCAGGCACGACAGTTCGCGGTGGCCGTCCATCAGGACCGTGCAGGCGCCGCATTGGCCGTGATCGCAACCTTTCTTCGCGCCCGTGAGGCCGAGATGCTCGCGCAACAGATCAAGCAATGACGTGCGTACATCGAAGGCAAGCCGGCGGTCTTGGCCGTTGATCGTAAGCGTGACGTCGACCGGCGTGCGCGCGCTATCGCTGGCGGCGCCGGAAGCCGGCTGCGCCGCCGCCGAGCGGCCGATAACCGGCGCAGCGGCTGTCGAAACCGTTGCCATCAGAAAGGATCGGCGATTGGTTGCCGAACCTGCGCGAGACTTCGGAATTTGGCTGCTGTGGGGCATCTTGGCCTCGCTATGGGCTGCGCTCTGCGCAGCCGGCGTGATTGGCCTTGCCGGGCTAACGGTGCCTGGCAAGAGGGGTTCCGCAGACGCATCAATTTGGCGCGTCCGCCGATTTTCCTTTGCATCCGGCGCGCGTCGGCAATTCGATTCTGCCGTGGCTGAGCGGGCAGGGGACGCCAAGCGCATTGTTGAGAGCGCCGGAGTTCCACGCTAACCTCGCTCCAATGCAAACTCGTGTTCGAAGGACGCCATGGACATCATCGATACATTGAGTGCGACCGGAATTCGGGTCACGCCGCTGTCGGCGGCATGCGGCGCCGAGATCAGCGGCGTCGATCTGAGCAAGCCGCTTCGCGAATCCCAATTTCAGGCGATCAAGCAGGCGTGGAACGACCACCTCGTACTGGTGTTCCGCGGCCAGCAAGTGTCGCAGGACGACCAGCTTCGCTTCGCCTCGAATTTCGGCGATCTGGGCAGCCGCAAGAAAGCGCCCGAGCCGTTGCGCGCGCGCGCCGAGGGCGTCCAGCAGGATCACGAGAAGGTGCTGCTGGTCACCAACATCAAGGTCGACGGCAAGCCGATCGGCGCCTTCGGCGACGGCGAATTCTGGTTCCACATCGATTCCGGCTATTCGCCGCGGCCCTACAAATACACGTTCCTCAATGCGCTCGAACTGCCTTCGCGCGGCGGCAACACCATGTTCTCCAACATGTACAAGGCCTACGAGGCCGTGCCGGCCGAGCTGAAGGAGAAACTCAAGGGCAGAAAGGCGCTGCACATCCACGAATACAACCGCGCCAAGCAGGCCAGTTCGTCCGGCGATATCAGCGGCATCCCGCATCATTATCATCCGATTTTCATCACTCATCCCGACACCGGGCGCAAAACGCTGTTCGTCGACCGGTTGATGACCACGCGCATCGAAGGCATGAGCCAAGAAGAGAGCGACGCCATTCTCGATCGTCTCTACGAGATCGGCGAGCGGCGCGAATTCATCTTCGAGCACGAATGGATGCTCGGCGACTTTCTGATGTGGGACAATCGCTGCACCATCCACGCTCGTACCGATTTTCCCAAGGAGGAGCGGCGGCTGCTGCGCCGCTGCACAGTCGAAGGCGAGCCGCTACACGAGTGATTCACTACGTCATTGCGAGCGAAGCGAAGCAATCCAGTTCTTCACAAAAGAAATTCTGGATTGCTTCGTCGCTTCGCTCCTCGCAATGACGGATCAGACCCATCTCATGTGAGCCATCAGTAGGATTGCGCCATGCCAAACCCAAGCCTGCCGGTTATCGACAAGTTCATCTCCGACCTGCGCGCGGTATGGGCGGCGGAGGACGATGACGGGCGCCGCATGGCCCAGGCCAAGCCGCTTTTGGAAAAGCTGGTGTTTGACCCGGCGCTGAAGGCGCACTCGGCGAGCTGGCCGTCGACCGAGGGACGAAAGAATCTTCTGTTCTACGTCGACCCCGACTATCACTTCGTCATCAACGGCGTGGTGCGCGTGCCGGGGCGCACCGGCAGCATCCACGATCATGCCGACGCTTGGGTGCTCTACGGCGTGCTCGACGGCACCGAAAGCCTCGAACGTTTCGACCGCGTCGACGACGGCAGCCGGCCGGGCTACGCCGAGGTGAAGCTGTCCTCGGTGACGACCGGCTCGCAGGGCAAGGTCGATCTGGTTGAGCCGCGCGCCATTCACGCCGAGCAGGGCGGTCCGACGCGTTCGGTCGCCGTCATCGTGCGCAGCCAGAAGCTCGGCGAGGGCACCGTGCTGCAGCACCGCTACGATCGCGACGCCAACACCGTCGTCGAGCAATACGGACCGACGCAGATCCCCTACGAGCTTGCCTGACAAAGGTGCTTGGCGGCGGCCGCACTGGTGCGTGCCCGGGCGAAAAAGCTTCGATTGTCAAACAGCAAAGCAATCCCGTTCTCGCGGCGCGTTTGTCATTGCGAGGAGCGATAGCGACGAAGCAATCCAGACTGGCCCACCGCGCTCACAAGCAGCCCTGGATTGCTTCGCTTCCCTCGCAATGACGAGCAACATCGTTCTCGCGGCGCGTTTTTTGATTCGCGCCCGAGTTTTGTTTGACGCAGCTCGTAGCCCGGGTTGAGCGGCCCTCCTACGCTCGCGCGGCGAGCTTCGGAGGGTTTGAGTCCACCGAAGCGCAGAGCGCGTAGGTGGAAGCGAAACCCGGGGACGGCGGTACGGCCTTAAACTCGGCTCCCGGATTTCACTGCGTTCAATCCGGGCTACGTTTCTCGGCGGGTTTCGCTTCGCTCAACCCACCCTACAAACCACAAACCAACAAAAAAAAAGAAGGGAGGCGGAGCGCTGATAGGCGCAATCTCATTGATCCGCGCCACGCCACACAGGCGTTGCCGCCTGAAGGCGTGTCGGGCGCGGCGCGCGCCACGGACAAGCATGCGCAACGGGCGCAAGCCAGTCCGCTATCGGGGCGCGCTCGTCTACCGGCGCTCCGCCGCGGCACTTACGGC
>DATJTL010000166.1:0-3808 GCA_035503415.1 Xanthobacteraceae bacterium | reverse complement strand
ATCGTCGAAGTAGCTCGCGCTTCTTTTGTAAAGCCCGTAGAAAAAATTGCGGTTGATCCACTGGAAATCGAATAACAGCGCGATCGCTTCCCGTACGCGGACGTCGGCGAATATGCTGCGCCGTGTATTGAACACGTAGTCGGAGGCAAACTTGGGCAATCCGTCGGGAAAGGACTCCTTGACGACGCGTCCGTCGTGCACCGCCGGAAAGTCGTAACCGGTCTGCCAGCGGGTCGGATCATCTTCGTTGCGCAGATCGTACAGACCGGCTTTGAACGCCTCGAAATACGAATTGGCGTCGCGGTAATAGTCAAAACGCACTTCGTCGAAATTCCACAAGCCGCGATTGATCGGAAGCGATCGTCCCCAATAATTAGGATCGCGCTTGAAGGTGACGCTTCTGCCAACCTGCACGTCGGCGACCACGTAGGGGCCGCTGCCGACCGGCTTCGCCAAAGTCGTCTGTTCGAATGTCGCCGGGTCGATCGCGTGTTTGGGCAGAACCGGCATCAGGCCGAGTATGAGAGGCAATTCGCGGTCGCCGCCGTTTAGATCGAAGCGCACGGTACGCGGATCGAGAATTTCGGCGCGCAGCACTTTCGAATAATAGGCGCGGTGGTTCGGACGGCCGTGGTCGCGCAGCAGCTGCCAGGAGAACACAACGTCCTCGGCGGTCACCGGCACGCCGTCGGAGAAATGCGCCGAAGGATCGATATGGAACGTCACATAGTCGCGCGCGTCGTCGGTATCGACGCTGTCGGCGAGCAGCCCATACAGCGTGAACGGCTCATCGTAGCTGCGCGCCATCAGGCTTTCGACAACGAAGCCGCGAACCGCCTGCACCGGCAGCCCCATGACGATGAGCGGGTTTAGGCTGTCGAAGGTTCCGAGCACTCCTTCGACCAGCCGGCCGCCTTTTGGCGCGTCGGGATTGACATACGGCATGGCCGTAAAATCCGGCGGCATCGCCGGCGCGCCGTGCATGGCGATGGCGTAGGCGGCTTGCGCGATTTGCGGTGAGGCCACCGACAGCACCAGCGCGCCGCAGAGCGCGATCCATCTTGCGCGTTGCGGAACCACGCGCAGCATCGGCTTTCTCGACGCCGCCGATTTCGCTTCAAGCAGATCGCTCTGGCAGCCGGCCATCGGTCTGATGTCGCACAAATGAGCGCCTCTACCGGCCGTTGCGGCGGCAGGCAAGCGCGCCGCACGATTATCACCGATATTCGGCGAACGGGCTTTATTGAGCAGGATAAATGGGCTATCTGGCGTCAAGGGCGCGTCACGCTGTTGCCGTAATCTACGTCGATTGGACCGCTCATCGGGGGCATCCGCGCGACGGAGCGCGGCGAATGGGGAAGGGCCCCAATTCGGACCAGTTTAGCGAAGTCTGACCGGGCGATTCGACCTAAAGTCGATTTGCGGGCGGCGGCACGAGAGAAGGACTGCATCGCATGAATTATCGTAGCGCGTGGGCGCCGGCGCGACCGCTCGGCCTCTCGTTCGGCGCCATCGCCAAGACGGCAGCCCTCACCGTGGCGCTCGCGGTTGCGCCCGCCTCGCTGACGTTCGCGCAAGGCAACAAGAAGCCGGCAGCCAGACCGGCGGCGCCTGCTCAGCAGGAGCAGCAGCCGGCAGCCCCGCAGCAGCAGGAGCCGGTGCAACTTATCTATTCGCCGTGGACCAAGTTCTGCCTCAAGAGCAAGGACCCCAATCCGAAGCAGGTGTGCTTCACCGGCAAGGACGCCCGCATCGAGTCCGGCATGCCTGTGGTCGCGGCAGTGCTGATCGAGCCTGAAGGCGATCCGAAGAAAATTCTGCGCGTCACGCTGCCGCTTGGCATGCAGCTCATTCACGGCACGCGCGTGATCATCGATCAGAACCAGCCGATGACTGCGCCGTACGTGATCTGCTTCACCAACGGCTGCATGGCCGATTACGAAGCCACCACGCAGATGGTCGATCTGATGAAGAAGGGCCACGGCCTCGTGATCCAAGCGATCAACGCCAACGGCCAGCCGATCAGCTTGGTGCTGCCGCTTGCCGACTTCGCCAAGGCCTATGATGGTCCGCCGACCGATCCCAAAGTGTTCGAGGCGCAGCAGGAAAAGCTGCAAGAGGAACTGCAGAAACGCGCCGAAGAAGCGCGCAAGAAGCTCGAACAGACTCAGCCCGGCGCCGGTGCTTCCGCTAAGCCATCTAATAAGACACCGTAGTTCTGATCTGGATACGACCGGACGCGCTAGCGGTCCGATTCTAACATTCGCATTCGGGTTCAGCAGCCTCTTGTGCGAATGTTAGAATCAAAGGACCACGACATGCATCAATCCTGGTGGAGCCTTGGATTGACATTCGCTTCCGCTCCACTCGAGGAATGCCGGGCGCTGCGTGTCTGACGCCCAGTGCCGCGCCCAGTACCGCGCTCAGTGCCGCATGACGGTGCGCGGGCGGTAGCCGCCCTTGCCGTCCTTGATGAAGTCTTCCGCGACCTGTGGGTGGCGCACCGGTTCGCCGCTGGTATCCGGCAACAAATTTTGCTCGGACACGTAGGCGACGTACTCGGTCTCCTCGTTCTCGGCGAACAAATGATAAAACGGCTGGTCCTTGTGCGGCCTGGCCTCCTCCGGGATCGCCTCGTACCACTCCTCGGTATTGGCAAAGACCGGATCGATGTCGAACACGACGCCGCGAAACGGAAACAGGCGGTGGCGAACGACCTGCCCGATCTGAAATTTGGCGATGCGTATCTTATCCGTGTCCATGCGGTGAGCCTTTATCCGTAAGCAGCCAGGTCTTTGCCGCCGGGTCTTCGCAACCAAGTCTTTCGGACGGGCCAAGTTGTTTTTACGAGCTAAATCGTCTTTACGAGCCAAGTCGCGTCTCCACGAGCCAAGTTAGAGTCCAAGACCCTCATGGTCCGATTTTAACATTCGCATCCCGTTTCGGCACCCCATCATGCGAATGCTCGGAACAAGGGACCACTAGAAACCATAAGCTCAAGTCGAGCTTTGGATTTGACATTCGCAACTGGAACTTCCGGCCACTTGGAGCAGCGAATGTCAAATCCGCGCCTCTAATTGTTCCAAGGCTTTGCCACGATCATGCAATGACAGAATTGTGGCGCCAACCAGCCCGGGTGCTTAATATTTGTTCATGGTCTAAGAAGCAGTCAAAGTCCATAGCGGGCACCCATGTCGGGGTCCTTGGCGGCGACCAGGCGGGCAAGGTCGACCAGCACCTTGGCCTGCTTCCAGGTGGCGTCGTCCTGCATCTTGCCGTCGATCATCACCGCGCCGCTGCCGTCCGGCATCGCGGCTATTATTTTTTTCGCAAACGCAACCTCGGCGGGCTCGGGCGAAAAGACCCGTTTGGCGATCGGCACCTGGCTCGGATGCAGTGTCCAGGCGCCGACGCAGCCCAGCAGAAATGCGTTGCGGAATTGCGCTTCGCAGGCGGCGCTGTCGGCGAAGTCGCCGAACGGCCCATAGAACGGCTTGATGCCGGCGGCGGCGCACGCATCGACCATTTTGGCGATCGTGTAGTGCCACAGGTCCTGCTGGAATGCCGGGCGCGGCGCACCCGCCTCGGCACCCACATCGGCCAGCACCCTGTAGTCGGGATGACCGCCGCCAACCCGCGTTGTCTTCATCGCCCGTGACGCCGCGAGGTCGGCCGGGCCGAGGCTCATGCCGTGCATGCGCGGCGAGGCGGAGGCTATCGCCTCGACATTGTTGACGCCTTCGGCGGTTTCCAGAATGGCGTGAATGAGGATCGGCTTGGCGACTGCGTGCTTTGCTTCGAGTTGGGC
>DATJTL010000165.1:0-4222 GCA_035503415.1 Xanthobacteraceae bacterium | reverse complement strand
CCGGGGATTCCGCCCGACGTGCTGGAAAAAGTCTTCAACTGGTTCGAGACGCATTCGCTCGGCTCGCATCACCGCGGACCCGGAATAGGCCTGTCGCTGGTACGCTCATTCGTCGAACTGCACGGCGGCACGGTGACCATCACTTCCGTCGTCGGGCAGGGGACGACGGTGACATGCATGTTCCCGACGGGCGCGGCGGCCAAGGCGCTGAGCGCCGCCTAGCGCCGTGCCCAAATGGCGCCGGACTCGAATCGTGGCGGAATTTGGCCTCTGAGCATCCTTGTGTGCTCTCAAATAATCGCTTAGCGGATCGCCGGGATGCTTCTGACCAGCACGGGTGGCGCGAACTTTTCCGTAAACTTGCTGAACGAGCAGGCGACCGTGCGCTTTGCTGCCGAAATCGCCTGCGCGCTGGAGCCTGGCGATCTGGTCACGCTGTCGGGCGACCTTGGCGCCGGCAAGACCACGTTCGCCCGCGCGCTCATCCGCTACTTGGCCGGCAACGAATCTATCGAAGTGCCGAGCCCGACCTTCACCTTGCTGCAGACTTATGACCTGCCGCGCTTTCCGCTCGTGCACGCCGACCTCTATCGGCTGTCGGGAGCGGCCGAATTGTCGGAACTCGGATTTGAGGATCTGCCCGAGAACGCCGTGGTGCTCATGGAATGGGCCGACCGCGCCGCCGGATTTCTGCCCCCCAACCGGCTCGACATCACCTTCACGCTGGAGCCCGCGCTCGGTGCCGACGCGCGCAATGCCCGCTATACCGGCTACGGCACTTTCGCTACGCGCGCCGAACGCATCGGCCGCCTTCGCACCTTTCTCGAGGAGTCCGGCTATGGCGAGGCCGAGCGCCGCCGGATGCAAGGCGACGCCTCGACACGCATTTTCGAGCGACTGACGCTCGACGATCAAACCTTCGTACTGATGAACGCGCCGACCCAGCCTGACGGGCCGCCAGTGCGCGGCGGTAAACCGTACAGCGCGATCGCTCACCTTGCCGAGAATACGATTCCCTACGTGGCGCTGGCGGCCAGCTTGCGCGAGCGCAATCTCTCGGCGCCCGTGATCCTGCACGCCGACCCACAGCAGGGAATGCTCATCATGGAGGATTTGGGCGACGAGCGCATCGTCGCGGGCGATCCGCCGGAGCCGATCGAGGCGCGCTATCAAGCCGCGCTCGAAGTGCTGATCTCGCTGCATCGGCGGCGATTGCCGGAGACGCTATCGGTGGCGCCCGGTCTCGACTACCGGCTGCCCCACTACGACGCCGACGCGATGCTCATCGAGGCCGAACTCCTGCTCGACTGGTATCTCCCGCACGTCAACTCAGCGGCGAGCGACGCACAGCGCGCGGATTTTGTTTCGCTATGGCGCAAGGCGCTGACGCCGGCCATCGAGGCGCCGCCGACCTGGGTGCTGCGCGATTTCCATTCGCCCAACCTGCTGTGGCTCGACGAGCGCCGGGAAATCGGCCGCATCGGCGTGCTTGATTTTCAGGATGCGGTGCTCGGACCCGGCGCTTACGACGTGGCCTCGCTGCTGCAGGATGCGCGCGTCGACGTGCCCGAATCTTTGGAAGTGGCGCTGCTCAGCCGCTACGTCCGCGCGCGGCAGAACACCGACAGCCGGTTCGACGCTGCGCATTTTGCGCAACTCTACGCCACGCTTGCCGCCCAGCGGGCAACCAAGATCCTCGGGATTTTCGCCCGCCTCAACCGGCGCGACGGCAAACCGCAATACCTGCGCCACATTCCGCGGATATGGCGTTATCTCCAGCGATCGCTCGCCCACCCGGCGCTCGTCTCGCTGAAGACTTGGTACGCGGCCAATGTGCCCCCTTCATCGGGAGTATGATGGCGCGAATCGGTCTTACGCAGGGGCGGCGATGGCTGGGTCAGATCACGCAAACATGCCGAAATCCGCGATCGTGCTGGCGGCTGGGCTCGGCACGCGCATGCGGCGCTTCAATGGTGCGATCCCCAAGCCGCTGGTGCAGGTCGGCGGCAAATCGCTGATCGACTATTCGCTCGACCGTCTTGCCGACGCCCAAGTGGAACGCGCGGTGGTCAACGTGCATCATCTTGCCGAAGCGATCGAGCGGCATCTTGCTGCGCGGAAGGAACCCCAGATCGTCATTTCGGACGAGCGCGGCGCGTTGCTTGGCACTGGCGGCGGCATCGCCAAGGCGCTGCCGCATCTGGGCAATGCGCCGTTCTTTCTGGTCAATTCCGACACGCTATGGCTCGACGGCGTCAGGCCGAATTTCCTCCGGCTCGCTGAAGCCTTCGATGCACGCACCATGGATGCGCTGCTGCTGTTGGCACCGACCGCCGGCAGCATCGGTTATGAAGGCACCGGCGACTACGCCATGCTGCCCGACGGCAGTCTGCGGCGTCGCGCCGAGCGTGAAGTCGTACCTTACGTCTATGCGGGCGCCGCGATTCTGTCGCCCGGCCTGTTCGTCGATGTGCCGACTGGTGAATTTCCGCTGACGCTGTTGTTCGACCGCGCTGGCGAACACCGCCGGCTGTTCGGGCTGCGTCTTGAGGGCGTCTGGATGCATGTCGGCACGCCGGAAGCGGTCGCCGAAGCCGAAGCGGCACTCGCCGCCACGACATAGAATCTGCTACTCGACGGGGAGTTGAACCCGTCACCATGACCCCACGCGTCTTCACCATACCGGCGTCGGCGCCGTTTCTCCCGACGCTGATCGAAGCGTTGCTCGGCGGCAGGCTCGGCTTCGCGCCCGCGGCCGATCCGCTGACGCTGGCTGCCGCCACGCTTTATCTGCCGACCCGGCGCGCCTGCCGGCTCGCCCGCGACGCCTTCCTGGACGTTCTGAGAGACGACGCGGCGATCCTGCCGCGCATTGTCGCCATTGGCGACATCGACGAGGACGAGATCGCCTTCGCCGAGGCCGCGACCGGCGAACTCGCCGGCGAGGCGCTGGCGCTGCCGGAGGCGCTCGGCGGTCTCGAGCGGCGACTGTTGCTCACTCAGCTCGTCCGTAAATGGGCCGGCACGCCGCAATTGCACGGCGCAGCCGGCACGCCGCTGGTCGCACAGACACCAGCCGCAGCCTGCGCGCTCGCCGACGATCTCGCCCGGCTGATCGACGACATGACGATGCGCGGCGTGCCATGGGATCGCCTCGACACGCTGGTCCCGCAGGAGTTTGACGAGTATTGGCAGCGCACGCTCCGATTTTTGCAGATCGCACGCGAGGCATGGCCTGCGGTCCTCGACGAACGCCAACTGATTGAACCGGCGGAGCGGCGCGACCGGTTGATCAAGGCCGAAGCTGCGCGGCTGCAGAAGAACAATGCCCCGGTGATTGCCGCAGGCTCTACCGGTTCGATTCCGGCCACCGCCGAATTGATCGCGACTATCTCACGGCTGCCCCACGGCGCCGTGGTGCTGCCTGGCCTCGACGTCGATCTGGACGAGGAGTCCTGGCAGCTCATTGCCGGCGATCAGAAGAAGAAGATTGCACCGGCGTCGGGTCATCCGCAATTCGCCCTGCAGGCCCTGCTGACGCGCATCGGCATCACGCGTGACGCAGTGCAGCCGCTTGCGCAGACACGCGGCCGCGAAAAGCTTGTCTCTGAAGCGCTGCGGCCCGCGCTCAAGACCGATCTGTGGCGGCAACAGGCGACTGAGACGGCATTTGCCGACTTCACCGCAAAAGCGCTCGAGAGTGTCACCGTCATCGAAGCTGCCAACGCCGAAGAAGAAGCGCTCGCCGTCGCGCTGGTACTGCGCGAGGCGAACCAGGAAGGTAAGACCGCGGCCCTCGTTACGCCGGATCGCGGACTGGGTCGCCGCGTACTGGCCGCGCTGGCACGCTGGAATATCGATGCGGAAGATTCCGGCGGCGATGCGTTGGCCGATACGCCTGCGGGCGTGTTCGCCCGGCTCGCCGCCGAGACTGCGCTTGGCGGCCTTGAGCCGGTGACCCTGCTGGCTTTGCTCAAACACGCAATGCTGCGGCTCGATCTGCCTGCCAAGGAGACAGCCGTCGCCGCGCTTGAGCGCGCCGTGCTGCGCGGCCCGCGGCCGAATGCCGGCAGCCGCGGCCTCGCTGTGGCACTAAACGCCATTCGCACCGCACTTGGCAAAATTCGGCGTAACGAAAGCACCGATCTGCATTGGTCTGATCCGCGCATTGCACTCACCGAAGCCGAGCTTGCCGCCGCGTCCGATCTGGTCGCGCGGCTCG
>DATJTL010000164.1:0-17519 GCA_035503415.1 Xanthobacteraceae bacterium | reverse complement strand
TTTGGGCGTGGCGCAGCTAGATAGCCGCCCAACGGCCGGTACTTGGCCGCTTCTCCAGATGGATACGCCAATGAAGACCTATTCGGCCAAGCCCGCCGAGGTCGACAAGAAGTGGGTGATGATCGACGCCGAAGGCCTCGTTGTCGGCCGGCTGGCCTCGCTCGTGGCGCTGCGGCTGCGCGGCAAGCACAAGCCGACCTTCACCCCGCACGTCGATTGCGGCGACAACGTCATCGTCATCAACGCCGCCAAGGCGGTGCTGACCGGCCGCAAGATCGAACGAAAAGTCTACTACAAGCACACCGGCTACATCGGCGGCATCAAGGAGCGCACGGCGAAGTCGATCCTGACGGGACGCTTCCCAGAGCGCGTCGTTGAGAAAGCCGTCGAGCGGATGTTGCCGCACGGCCCGCTCGGACGCCAGCAGCTCGCCAACCTGCGCGTCTACCCGCACGGCGAACACCCCCATGCCGCGCAGCAGCCGGAAAAAATCGACATCGCGGCGATGAACCGTAAGAACAAGAGGACTGCGTGATGGCCGAGACCATCCAGACATTGGAAGAGCTGTCGACGCTCAAGCCCGCGGTAGCGTCGGAGGCGCCGAAATACGTCCAGAAGCTCGACAAGCAGGGTCGCGCCTACGCGACCGGCAAGCGCAAGGACGCGGTCGCCCGGGTTTGGATCAAGATGGGCGCCGGTAAGATTGTGATCAACGACAGGCCGGTGGAGACCTACTTCGCCCGTCCGGTGCTGCGCATGCTCATTCAGCAGCCGCTCGCCGCCGCTAACCGCCAGGGTCAGTACGACGTGATGTGCACCGTGTCGGGCGGCGGCCTGTCGGGCCAAGCCGGCGCAGTACGCCATGGTCTGTCCAAGGCGCTGATGCGGCATGAGCCGGACCTGCGTTCGGTGCTCAAGCGGGGCGGCTTCCTGACCCGCGACTCGCGCGTGGTCGAGCGCAAGAAGTACGGCAAGGCCAAGGCCCGCCGCAGCTTCCAGTTCTCGAAGCGCTAATTGTCAGCGTGTCATGCTCCGCGAAGGCGGAGCATCCAGTAATCGCCGGCGCGGACCCTTTTATTCAGAGCTTACTGGATCACCCGCTTCCGCGGGTGATGACAGGTTGCGCTGGCTAGCGCTCAGAAGAACGCCATCGTTCTGATCTCGATACTTTCGCGCGAGCGCGCGTGAGGCGGCGTGGTCGGATCCTCGAATGCAGTGTGCGCGGTCCAGCGCGCACGTCCGTCTTTCAGCGAATCGAACACCTTGAAGACGTAAGCTTCCTCGCGCCGCATGCGCGGGAACCAATACCATTTGTGCGCCGGATTGTACTTGATCGCGTAGGTCTGGCCGATGCGGCCGGGCGCGCGGCGCTCGGAGACGATCATGTCATCGGGCGAGAGCGTACGCGCATCCGCCATCGCGAGCGGGTAGGTTTCGACCGGATGGCGGATCGGCCGCCACGTCTGGATGATGGCGAAGCGGCGTTTCAGTAAGTCCTCGGCCTCATCGGGAAGAATATCGCGCACGCGCTGCGGGGCCGACCATTCGGTGTAATCGTTGTGGACGCGGCGCACCACTTCGCGAATCTGCTTTGCCTCGCGGAGCTCGTCGTCAGCGGTGCGCAGCGTGTGGTCGAACACCACGACGCGTTTGGCGCCGCTCTCGGCTTTGATCAGCTCCACCATCTCCGGATAGTAGACGCGCTTGATCTGCTCCTCGTCGTAAAAATCGGCGACCTTGGTGTCGTGTCGCACAAAACGGAAGCCGTTACGCTCGAGCTCGAAATCCTTGCCGCGGCCGTTGTGGATAGTGATGCGGCGCGGATCGGGTGTGGCGCCGGAGCGCGTGTCGCTGCCACCAGGAGCGGCGACAATGGTGAAGACCGGTTTGCCGTCATCGACGATGTAGTTGAGTGTCGCTTCGATCGTGTCCGGGGCGATGTCGAGTTCGGCGATCTCCGCCATTGGAACCTCCTTTTGGCCTTTGACACAATCTAGGCGGCGGCGGCCGGCAAGTGAAGGGTGGGGAAAGCCTGCGCGGAGCGGCTATCCGGGTCATTCGACCAGCGCCTTGGTGCGTCTTCAAAACCGTCAAATTGCGGGGAATCCATTTACCAACCGGCAATCCTATTTGCGGGCTGCAATCTGCAGTAACCGGTACGGAACCCTTGCGCCTTAGTCTGCCGAGGATCACTTGGCGGCGGTCGGCCTCATGCATCTCGACTTGCAAACTCTTTCCGTGGTGACGGTTTTCATCACGGCGCTCCTTGGGGCGCTGCTCGTTTTCGCCGGACTGCAGAACCGCACAATCCGCGCGCCGATGTGGTGGGGTGCCGCGCACATCGTCAACGCCATCGGGCTCGGGCTGCTGATTTCGCGGGGAGCGGCGCCCGATTTTGTCACCATCGATCTTGCCAACGCGCTCGTGCTGTTGGGCTATGGTCTGACCTGGACCGGTGCGCGCGTGTTCGACGGTCGTGCCATCCGGCCGCATCTGGTCTTGCTGGCGCCGGCAGCCTGGATGCTGCTCTGCCTCATTCCCGGGTTCGCCGCGGCGGCAAACCTGCGGATCGTCATCGTCTCGACCGCGCTCGCGCTGTTCGCGCTGCTGACCGCCGAGGAATTCTGGCGCGGCCGCGAGGAGCCGCTGATGTCGCGCTGGCCCTCGATCATCGTGCTCCTGGCTTACGCGGCGGCGCTGTTGGCGAGGGTGCCGGCAACGCTGTTGACGCCCGTCTTTGCCGACGATTCGCTGTTGAGCGGGCTGTCGTTTGCGCTGCTTGCCTTCGGTACGCTCCTGTTCACGGTCGTCATGGCGTTCCTCCAGCTCAACATGACCAAGGAGCGCACCGAGCTCAAACACAAGATCAATTCGCTGGTCGATCCGTTGAGCGGGGTCGCCAATCGGCGCGCCTTCTTGGACGGCGCTGCCGGGCTATTGGCACGCCAAGAGATAGAGCGCGAGCCGCTGGCGGTGATGCTGTTCGATCTCGACTACTTCAAGCAGATCAATGACCGCTTCGGCCACGCCGTCGGCGATAGCGTACTGCAGACCTTTGCCGGCACGGCAACGACGACGCTCGGCGCCGATGTTCTGTTTGCGCGCATCGGCGGCGAAGAATTCGCCGCCTGTCTGCCGGTTGGTGACCTCGATGAGGCATTCGCCATCGCCGACCGGGTGCGGCGCAATTTCGCCATCGCAGCTGCGCGCTTCGGCAGTGAGAATTTGCTGCCGAGTGTAAGCGGCGGTGTAACGCTCGGTTGCGATCCGCAGGCCAAGGTGCTCGAATTGCTCTCCATCGTTGACCGCGCCCTCTATCGCGCCAAGGAGCACGGCCGCAATCGGGTCGAGACTGAAGTACCGGCCGATCAGGCGGCGGCCGCCAGCGCGCCCTCCATCGTGCCGATCATCGGTCCCGATCGCGCTGGTTTCGACGCAGCCGCGATGCGGCGCTGGCGTACTGCGTCCTGAGCGTGCCGCCGCAATTGTGACGCCTTGGTAAGCAAGGCGTCTTTGCCTTGATCTAAAGTTCGTCAGTAATTTTCAATTCTGCAATTTTCCGGGCTTTTCATAAAAACCTGCCGCATGGCCCGAACCTTTGGCAAAGGCTGAAAGGCAAACCTTCAGCACGGCACACCGAATGGTGTTAGTCAGCTCTCCGGATCAATTGGCTGGAGGCGCTCACCATGCTCGGTCGTATTGCCGAAGCGTCGAGTTCGCTCGATGTTGGAACGCTGTTTGTCATCGCCACCTGCGTGACATCGCTGCTTGGGCTGTTTTTGCTGTTCGCCTACCTGCAAGACCGCATTGCGGCGCTGGCTTGGTGGGGCACGGCCTATCTGCTCGGTGGAGCGTCCGCTGCAATATGGCTGCTGGGCGGCAGGATCTCGCCGCCGCTGCCGGCGAGCACAGCAAACGTTCTGCTATTCGTCGCCGTCGGCATGATCTGGAGCGCGGCGCGGCTGTTCCATGGGCGCCGGATCTCCTGGAGCGGGATGCTGCTGGGTTCTGGCGCCTGGCTTGCCGCATGCAGTTCGCCGGCTTTCGCTGCTTCGGCGACTTGCCGCGTCGGCGCCAGCGCTGTGATCGTTGCCGCTTACACATTTTTGACCGCCATCGAGTTGTGGCGTGAACGGCGCAAACCGCTGTTGCGGCGCTGGCCGGCGATTTTCGTACCGATGTTGCACGGCGCCATCTTTCTCTTCCCGATGGCGCTGGCGACGCTCTCATTCGACCTCGACGGCGGGGTTGGCGCGAGCGGATGGGTCGCGCTGTTTGCCACCGAGGTCGTGCTCTATGTCGTCGGCGCGGCTTTCATCGTGCTGGTGCTGGCGAAGGACCGCGCCGTGCGCGCCTACAAGGCGGCATCGGTAACCGATCCGCTGAGCGGGTTGCTTAACCGTCGCGGCTTTTTCGAAGCGGCCGCAGCCATGATGGAAGACAGCAAGACGGCAAAGCGGCCGGTCAGCATTCTCGCCTTCGACCTCGACCATTTCAAATCGATCAACGATACCTACGGCCACAGCATGGGCGACACCATGCTGCAGCTATTCGCCAATGTGGCGCGCAAGACGATGCGGGCAGGCGACGTTATCGGGCGGCTGGGCGGCGAGGAATTCGTCGCGATATTGTCGGGCACGCTCGCCGAAGCCGCCATCGCCGCCGAGCGCGTGCGCAGCGCCTTCGAGGCGGCGACACGCGATCCTGACGGCCATCAGATTGCGGCCACGGTGAGCATCGGGGTGGCGTGCGGCTCGGCAAATGCCGCCATCGAATTGCTCATTGCTCGCGCCGACTCCGCGCTTTATCGCGCCAAAGCAAACGGACGCAATCGGATCGAGCTTGCCGATGAAGCAGTTCCGGCAGCGGTGACCACCGCGCCGGTCGCCCCGCCGCGGGCCACCCGGCGGCTTGCACAAGCGTTCCCCGGCCATCCGGTGCCGATTGTGCTGCGGCGAGGCGCGTAGGGGCGGCGCGTCGCCGCTCCGTGTAGGAGCGTCTTTCACCCGGCAAAGAAAAGGGCGCCGGCAAGCGGCGCCCAAAAGTTAGCATTGCCCGATGCAATGCAGGAAAAATGCCGCGAGAGGCTACGCGGAATAGTACATTTCGAATTCGACCGGATGCGGGGTGTGCTCGAAGCGGATCACCTCGCTCATTTTCAAGTCGACATAGGCATCGATGAAGTCGTCGTCGAACACGCCGCCCGCCGTCAGGAAGCCGCGGTCCTTGTTGAGCTCCTCGATCGCCTGACGCAGCGACCCGCAGACCGTCGGAATCTTCTTCAACTCCTTCGGCGGCAAATCGTAGAGGTCCTTGTCGATCGCCTCGCCCGGATCAAGCTTGTTCTTGACGCCGTCCAGCCCGGCCATGAGCATGGCCGAGAAAGCGAGATAGGGATTGGCCAACGGATCGGGGAAACGAACTTCTACGCGCTTGGCCTTCGGGTTCGTCGTGTAGGGGATGCGGCAGGAGGCCGAGCGGTTGCGGGCCGAATAAGCCAGCAGCACCGGCGCCTCGAAGCCGGGAACCAGCCGCTTGTACGAGTTGGTCGTCGGGTTGGTGAAGGCGTTGATCGCCTTGGCGTGCTTGATGATGCCGGCGATGTAGGACAGGCAGGTGTCCGACAGGTCGGAATACTTGTTGCCGGCGAAGACCGGCTTGCCGCCCTTCCAGATCGACTGGTGGCAATGCATGCCCGACCCGTTGTCGCCGTAGACCGGCTTGGGCATGAAGGTTGCCGTCTTGCCGTAGACCTGCGCGACCTGCTGGATGCAGTATTTGTAGATCTGCATTTGGTCGGCCATCATCGTCAGCGGCGAGAATTTCATGCCGAGCTCGTGCTGGGCGGAGGCAACCTCGTGGTGATGCTTCTCCACTTTCACGCCCATGCGCGCCATGGCCGCGAGCATTTCCGATCGCATATCCTGCACTGAGTCTTGCGGCGGTACGGGGAAGTAGCCCTTCTTGGTCCACACGCGGTGACCGAGATTGCCGCCCTCGTACTCGGTGTCGGCATTCGAGGGGAACTCGACCGAGTCGAGCTTGAAACCGGTGTTGTACGGCTCGGCCTTGTAGCGGACATCGTCGAATACGAAGAACTCGGCCTCGGGGCCGAAATAGACCGTGTCGCCGACGCCCATGGACTTGACCATGCCCTCGGCTCGCTTGGCGATGCCACGGGGATCGCGATTGTACGGCTCGCCGGTGGTAGGCTCGAGCACGTCGCAGACCAGTACCAACGTCGTCTCGGCAAAGAACGGATCGATCGTAGCGGAGGACGGATCGGGCATCAGACACATGTCGGACTCGTTGATCGCCTTCCAGCCGGCGATCGAGGAACCGTCGAACATCATGCCTTCCGCGAAAGTCTCCTCTTCGATCATGCTGACGTCGAAGGTGACGTGCTGCCACTTCCCGCGCGGATCGGTAAATCGAAAATCGACGTATTTCACGTCGCTGTCCTTAATCGTCTTCATGACATTCTTCGGCGTCGTCATGGCATGCGTACCTTTCGTGGTGCTGGTGGTAAGATTGGACCGGGCCGCCGGACCCCTGATTGTCTCCGGCCGCGAACGGTCAATTTGGCTGTTCAAATGGCGTCAAGTCCGGATTCCCCCGTCCTAATCCGGATGGCCTCCTCGATACTCGATACGAAGATCTTGCCGTCGCCAATCCGGCCCGTTTGGGCGGCACGGCGGATCGCCTCGACGGCCTTGTCGACCATGTCGTCACCAAGCACAATCTCGATTTTCACCTTGGGGAGAAAATCGACCACGTACTCGGCGCCGCGGTAGAGTTCGGTGTGCCCCTTTTGCCTGCCGAACCCCTTGGCTTCGGTGACGGTAATCCCTTGCAGTCCAACTTCCTGCAGTGCCTCCTTCACTTCATCAAGTTTGAACGGCTTGATGATCGCCTCGATTTTTTTCATCGCGTTTCGTCTCCCGGCCCCGAGGCGGGCAAACTGATACCCGGAACCGTCGCCTGGTTAGCAGGTCCCGTGCCAAGGTCGGAGCGGTCCAAATAAGTTAATCGAATCAGCTTGCTAGGAGCCATCTTTGATCGCACTTGGGGAGCGTCCGAAGAGGCGTCGCCTCCGAAATAGGCATACTGCCTCTTATCTCGTCAATAGTGCAGGTGCACGTAAAACGCCATACCGCCCAATAGGCTCCGCCTGCCGCTTTCATTATCTTGTATTGGTATGATCGAGCTTCTCAGTAATGTCGAAATGGCAGAGGCGGACCGCTTGGCGATTGCCGGTGGCGCCGTCGGCTCCGACCTTATGGAGCGCGCCGGTCGCGCAGTCGCGCAGGCTGTGATTGTCCGCCATCCCATGGGCAGCCGGGTCACCGTCGTGGCCGGCCCGGGCAATAACGGTGGCGATGGATTTGTCGCCGCGCGGCTCTTGGCCGAGCGTGGCTATCGGGTTCGAGTGCTCCTGGTCGGAGATGCGAGCCGGCTTCGCGGCGACGCGGCGCTCGCCGCGCAGAGATGGCACGGTGCGGTCGCTCCTGCCGAACCCGGCGCATTACGCGGCGCTGCGGTCGTCATCGATGCGCTGTTCGGCGCCGGACTGGATCGACCGGTCGAGGGCGCCGCGCGCGCCATGATCGAGGCCATGAACGCCCAGCCTGCTCCGGTCGTCGCCGTCGACCTGCCTAGCGGGATCAATGGCACAACCGGGGTCGTGATGGGTTGCGCGGTGCGGGCCGCCCAGACGGTTACCTTTTTTCGCAAGAAGCCTGGCCATCTCCTTCTGCCGGGACGGCTTTATTGCGGCACGGTTTCGGTCGCCGAGATCGGCATTCCGGCTTCGGTACTGACGCGGATCGGGCCTAAGACCTTCGAGAATGTTCCGGCACTTTGGCGCGCAGATTTTCCGTTCCCCCGCATCACCGGTCACAAATACGACCGGGGCCACGCGGTCATTGTTTCCGGTCCGGCATGGTCCACGGGCGCGGCTAGGCTTGCGGCGCGGGGGGCGCTCCGAGCCGGCGCCGGCTTGGTCACGATCGCGAGCCCACGCGATGCGCTTGCCATCAACGCCACGGCGAACCTCGCGGTCATGGTGAGGCCGGTCGACGGTGCTGGCGAGCTTTCGGCGATGCTGGCTGACCGGCGGCTCAACGTCGTTGGGCTCGGCCCCGGTCTCGGCGTAGGCGAGGAGACTTGCGCGCGTGTCCTCGCCGCCCTTGCCGGTGACCGGGCCGTGGTCCTTGATGCCGACGCCATAACAAGCTTCGCAGGCGATCCCCGCAGGCTCGCTCAAGCCATTCTGGGGCGTGCTGGCCAAGCCACGATCATGACGCCCCATGAGGGAGAATTTTCGCGCTTCTTCTGGACCTTGGATGAGCGAACCAAAGCAGGATCGAAACTCGAAAGGGCGCGGCTTGCCGCGCAACTGACCGGCGGGGTTGTGCTGATTAAGGGCGGCGATACGGTGGTGGCGGCGCCTGATGGCAGTGCCAGCATTGCAGCAAACGCGCCGGCATATCTTGCGACGGCAGGGGCGGGCGACGTGCTCACCGGAATGGCGGCAGGCCTGTTGGCACAGGGCATGCCGGCCTTCGCGGCAGCCTCCGCTGCAGTTTGGCTGCACGGCGAAGCCGCCCTTGCTGCGGGACCCGGCCTTATATCGGAAGACCTGCCGGAAGCGTTGCCGGCCGTCTATCGCATGCTGCTGGGATAGGCCCCACGGCGATGTGGCGACGGCCGCCGTCAAGTGTCGCGTTGAAGGGCGGCGGACAATGGCTATTTTATGCTGGCCAATTCGCCCTGCGTGCTATAAGCCGCGCCGCCAGGCCGCCTTGAATGTCGCGGGCGTGGCGGAATTGGTAGACGCGCGGGATTTAGGTTCCCGTGACGCAAGTCGTGGGGGTTCGAGCCCCTCCGCCCGCACCAGCAGGGCGGCCCATTGGCGATATGCCCTAAAGAGTATTTGCTATGCAGGTTACTGAAACTGCCGCCGCCGGCCTCAAGCGGGAATATCGGGTTGTCGTGCCGGCGATTGACCTTGAGGCAAAGGTCAATGAACGGCTCGACGACCTCAAGGGCCGCGTGCAGCTGCGCGGCTTCCGGCCCGGCAAGGTTCCGGTTGCTCACCTCAAGCGGATTTACGGCAAGTCCGCGATGGCCGAGGTAATCGAAAGCGCCGTACGCGAGGCCAACGACAAGATCGTCAGCGACCATGGTTTTAAGCTCGCCACCGAACCCAAGGTAGTGCTTCCCACGGAGGAGGGCGCCGTCGAGGGGGTTATCGCCGGCCAATCCGACCTCGCCTACACGGTCGAGATGGAGATCGTGCCGCCGATCGCGCTGACCGATTTCAAGACCATGAAACTTGAGCGGCTTACTGCCGCGGTCAGCGATGCCGAACTTGACGACGCCCTGCAGGCGCTTGCCCAGCAGAACCGGCCTTTTGTCGCCAAGGAGGAGGCTGCCGAGAACGGCGATCGGGTGACGATCTCGTTCGAGGGCAGGATCGACGGCAACACATTCGAGGGTGGTGCGGCCGATGACGTGCCGGTCGTCCTCGGCAGCGGCGGATTTCTTCCTGGCTTCGAGGACAACCTGATCGGCGTCAAGACGGGTGAGAGCCGGACGTTCGACCTCAAATTTCCCGACAATTACCCGGCGGCGGGCGTCGCCGGCAAGGACGCGACCTTCGCCGTTACGGCGAAGACCGTTGAAGCACCGGGCACGGTGACGCTCGACGACGATTTCGCCAAGACTCTCGGATTGGAATCGCTCGCCAAGCTGCGTGACGCCTTGCGCGATCGCATTCAACGCGAGCACAGCTCGGCATCGCGGCAAAAGCTCAAGCGTGAGCTCCTCGACCAACTCGACGAACGCCACAAGTTCGAGCCGCCGCCGACCCTGGTCGAGCAGGAATTCACCAACGTCTGGTCGACAATTGAAAACGACCTCAAGCAGCAAGGCCGGACGTTCGAAGACGAGGGAACCACCGAGGAGAAGGCGCGCGCGGACTACCGTGCCATCGCCGAGCGACGCGTGCGTCTCGGGCTCGTCATTGCGGAGATCGGCGAAAAGAACAATATCACCGTAACCGAGGAGCAGTTGCGAGCGGCGGTCATAGATCAGGTCCGCCAGCTTCCCGGGCGCGAGCAGCAGGTGTGGGACTATTACCGCAACAATCCGGGCGCACTCGCCGCACTGCGTGCGCCTCTGTTCGAGGACAAGGTGGTCGACTTCGTGCTCGAGCTTGCCACGGTGACCGATAAAGAAGTGTCCAAGGACGAATTGTTTAAGGAAGAGGCGGAATAACGGAGGCGGCGAGGCCGCCCGTCTTGTCACGGCCGCTTTCGCGCCTATCTGCAGGAAGGGCGAATGTGGCGAGGCTAGTCAGTCCGGCTTCGACAATCCGCGCCCGACTCAGTCAGACTGGGCGGGTACGTCAGAGCCTCCACAGGGTGATCCATGCGCGATCCGAAACAGACCTACATGAACTACCTCGTCCCCATGGTGGTCGAGCAGACCAACCGCGGGGAGCGGGCCTATGACATCTATTCCAGGCTGCTCAAGGAGCGGATCATCTTCATTACCGGCCCGATCGAGGACGGCATGGCCTCGCTTGTCGTGGCCCAGCTCCTGTTCCTTGAGGCGGAGAACCCCAAAAAAGAAGTATCCATGTACATCAACTCGCCGGGCGGCATCGTCACGTCGGGCCTGGCGATCTACGACACGATGCAGTTCATCCGCCCCGCGGTCTCGACGCTATGCACCGGACAAGCCGCGTCCATGGGCTCGCTGCTGCTCGCGGCCGGCGCCAAGGATCTGCGCTTTGCGCTGCCCAACGCCCGTATCATGGTCCATCAGCCTTCGGGCGGCTTCCAAGGGCAGGCGACCGATATCATGTTGCATGCCCAAGAAATCCTGAACCTGAAGCGGCGTTTGAACGAAATTTACGTCAAGCATACTGGCCAGCCTTTGAAGAAGATCGAGGATGCCCTGGAACGCGACATGTTCCTGACCTCCGAGATGGCCAAGGAGTTCGGCCTTATCGACAAGGTGATTGAGAAGCGGCCGGAGGAACCCTCGCTTAAGGCGGTGGAACCGGCCTCGATTAAAGGGTGAGCCGCCGACCCGGGCGAGGTCCGGGGCGCGGGAAGCTGCCATCAAATGGGCTGATTCGCACCCGCAAAAGTGGGTTACGCCGGCGGTTGGCCGGTATTTACGCGGTGTGATCCGGAAAACACAGTCGCGCAAACTCGCGTTATCGTTAATGGATTCTTGGTTGGCACGCCGCTAGCATAGCGGCTTGTGCCGGGGCAGGTACCTCGCCAGTGTGGCTTGGACACCCGCCTGCGTGCGAAGTCGAAGGGTGCAATGACGGAGCTACGGAATGTTAGCGCGGCGCTTCGTAATGTCGTGAGGTTCAGCGCCTGCGGTAAAATCGGTAAGGTCGGCGTTTGAAGAGAATCGAGTCCTAAAGTCGAAACGTTGGACGGGTACGGAGACTGGAATGAGCAAAGTCGGCGGTGGCGATTCAAAGAATACGCTCTATTGCTCGTTCTGCGGCAAGAGCCAGCACGAGGTGCGCAAGCTTATCGCCGGACCGACCGTCTTCATTTGCGACGAGTGCGTCGAGCTGTGCATGGACATCATCCGCGAGGAGAACAAATCCTCGCTGGTGAAGTCGCGCGACGGCATTCCCACCCCGCGCGAGATCCGCAAGGTCTTGGACGACTACGTGATCGGCCAGGATTACGCCAAGAAGGTACTCTCGGTCGCCGTCCATAATCACTACAAGCGGCTCAATCACCAGAGTAAGCACAACGACGTCGAGCTCGCGAAATCAAACATTCTGCTGATCGGGCCGACCGGTTCGGGCAAGACGCTGCTGGCGCAAACGCTGGCGCGCATCCTCGATGTGCCGTTCACGATGGCGGACGCGACGACGCTGACGGAAGCCGGCTACGTCGGCGAGGACGTCGAGAACATCATTCTCAAGCTGCTGCAGGCTGCCGACTATAATGTCGAGCGCGCCCAACGCGGCATCGTCTACATCGACGAGATCGACAAGATTTCGCGTAAATCCGACAATCCTTCCATCACCCGCGACGTGTCCGGGGAGGGCGTGCAGCAGGCGCTCCTCAAGATCATGGAGGGCACGATCGCCAGCGTCCCGCCGCAGGGCGGGCGCAAGCATCCGCAGCAGGAGTTTCTGCAGGTCGACACGACCAACATCCTGTTCGTCTGCGGCGGCGCCTTCGCGGGTCTGGAAAAGATCATTTCGGCGCGCGGCCGCTCTACCTCGATCGGCTTCGGCGCCAAGGTGATGGCGCCGGAGGATCGCAAGCAGGGCGAGATTTTCCGCGAAGTCGAGCCGGAGGATCTTTTGAAGTACGGCCTCATTCCGGAATTCGTCGGCCGGCTTCCCGTCGTCGCCACTCTGGAGGACCTCGACGAGCCTTCGCTCAAGCGCATCCTCACCGAGCCGAAGAACGCGCTGGTCAAGCAGTATCAGCGTATGTTCGAGATGGAGACGGTGGACTTGAAGCTCACCGAAGAGGCGCTTGCCGCGATCGCCCGCAAGGCGATCGATCGCAAGACCGGCGCGCGCGGACTGCGTTCGATCATGGAGAGCATTCTGCTCGACACCATGTTCGATCTGCCGAGCCTCGAGGGCGTCGTGCGCGTCGAAATCTTCCGCGAGGTCGTCGACGGCAGCAAGCGGCCGCTCTACATCTATGCCGACCGCTCGGACCGAGCGAGCGACGCCGGCGGCGCGAGTGCCTAAATGGAATCGGGCCCGCCAATGCGGCCCGATTCGTTGCGCAGGCTGTCGCCGTGCGTGCGCGAGCCGCGCGATAGCTGCAAAAATCCGGCTTTCTTGACTCGTTGGCGATGCGACGCCACCTATAGCGCTGAAATGAATGATGCTTGCCGAGAATCGTGTAAGCGTAGCCGGGCAGAGTTTCGTTCTCGCCCTTTGAGTGCGGACAGGCCACCGTCCGCAAGGCTCTTCCCGGATCACCGGCAGTCCGTTGCGACGGCGCGCATCCTGCGGGACGCGATGGACGTGCACAACAATAAGGAAATAGGGCCATGACAAACGCTCCCAAGCCCAAGCCAACGCTGCAGCCCGGCGAAAGCCGTGCCTATCCAGTGCTGCCGCTGCGGGACATCGTCGTTTTTCCGCACATGATCGTGCCCCTCTTCGTCGGCCGCGAGAAATCGATCAAGGCGCTCGAAGAGGTGATGCGTTCCGACACTTTCATCCTCTTGGCGACGCAGAAGAACGCCTCCGACGACGATCCGGCTCCCGAGGCCATTTATGGCGTGGGTACGCTGGCGAGCGTGCTGCAACTTCTGAAGCTGCCGGACGGCACGGTGAAAGTGCTGGTCGAGGGCGCAGCGCGCGCCCAGGTGACGCAATACACCGGCCGCGAAGAATACTACGAGGCCGATGCCGTCGTGCTCGGCGATTCCTCCGGCGATCAAGTCGAGGCGGAAGCGCTGGCCCGTTCGGTCGTCAACGAATTCGAGGGCTACGTTAAGCTCAACAAGAAGGTCTCCCCCGAGGTCATCAACGTCGTCCAGCAGATCGAGGATTACGCCAAGCTTGCCGACGCGGTCGCCTCGCACCTGGCAGTGAAGATTCCCGACAAGCAGGTTATTCTGGAGACGCCGAGCGTCACCGAGCGGCTGGAAAAGGTGCTCGGATTGATGGAGAGCGAAATCTCGGTGCTGCAAGTCGAGAAGCGCATCCGCACGCGCGTCAAGCGGCAGATGGAGAAGACGCAGCGCGAGTATTACCTCAACGAGCAGATGAAGGCGATCCAGAAGGAGCTGGGCGACGAGGACGGCAAGGACGAGGTCGCCGAGCTCGAAGAAAAGATCAAGCAGACCAAGCTGTCCAAAGAGGCGCGTGAAAAGGCCCAGCATGAGTTGAAGAAGCTGCGGCAGATGTCGCCGATGTCGGCGGAAGCTACCGTCGTGCGCAACTATCTGGATTGGCTGCTGTCGATCCCGTGGAACAAGAAGTCCAAGGTCAAGAAGGATTTGCCGCTGGCCGAGCAGATTCTCGAGGCCGATCATTATGGGCTCGAGAAGGTCAAGGAGCGCATCATCGAGTATCTCGCGGTACAGCAGCGCGCCAACAAGCTCACCGGTCCAATCCTTTGCCTCGTCGGCCCGCCTGGCGTGGGCAAGACTTCGCTCGGGAAATCCATCGCGAAGGCGACCGGCCGCGAGTTCGTTCGCGTCTCTCTCGGCGGCGTGCGCGATGAGGCCGAAATACGCGGCCACCGGCGGACCTATATCGGCTCCATGCCTGGCAAGATCATCCAGTCGATGCGCAAGGCGAAATCGTCGAATCCGCTGTTCCTGCTCGACGAGGTTGACAAGATGGGCGCCGATTTCCGCGGCGATCCGTCCTCCGCGCTGCTCGAGGTCCTCGATCCCGAGCAGAACCACGCGTTCAACGACCACTATCTGGAGGTCGACTACGATCTCTCCCACGTGATGTTCATCACCACGGCGAACACGCTCAACATCCCGCCGCCCCTGATGGACCGCATGGAGATCATCCGCATCGCCGGCTACACCGAGGACGAGAAGGTGGAGATCGCGCGCAAGCATTTGATCCCGCACGCGATCGCCAAGCACGGCCTCGAGCCCAAGGAGTGGTCGATCGACGACGAGGCGCTGCTCACGATGATTCGCCGCTATACGCGGGAAGCCGGCGTGCGCAATCTCGAGCGCGAGCTCTCCACGCTGATCCGCAAGGCGGTGAAGGAGCTCACGATCAAGAAGACCGACTCGGTGAAGGTCACCGCCAAGAGTCTCGCCGATTATCTCGGCGTGCCGAAGTACCGCTACGGCGAGGTGGAGGACGAGGACCAGGTCGGCGTGGTCACCGGGCTTGCTTGGACCGATGTCGGGGGCGAACTCCTCACCATCGAGGCGGCGATGATGCCCGGCAAGGGCAAGATGACGGTGACCGGGAACCTGCGTGACGTGATGAAGGAGTCGATCTCGGCTGCGGCCTCCTATGTCCGCATGCGCTCGACCGCTTTCGGCATCGAGCCGCCGTCGTTCGACAAGCGCGACATCCACGTGCACGTGCCGGAGGGCGCAACCCCGAAGGACGGGCCGTCGGCCGGCGTCGCCATGGTCACTGCGATCGTTTCGGTGATGACCGGCATTCCGGTGCACCGCGACGTCGCCATGACCGGCGAGATAACGCTGCGCGGCCGTGTGTTGCCGATCGGGGGGCTGAAAGAGAAGCTCTTGGCGGCATTGCGCGGCGGCATCAAGACTGTGCTGATCCCGGAAGAGAACGCCAAGGACCTGGTCGAGATCAACGACTCGATCAAGAGCGGGCTCGACATCATCCCGGTCTCGCGGATGGACGAGGTGCTTACGCGTGCGCTCGTGCGCAAGCCGGAACCGATCGTCTGGGAAGAGCAGGCGGCCAAGCCCGTCGATGTTCCCGAGCCGGTGGTCGAGGAGGATTCCTCGGGGCTCACCGCGCACTGACGACCGGTCGCGGTCATATCAAACATCGCAAAGGCGGCGCTCAATGGGCGCCGCCTTTGTCATGAGTGGCGTTTGCCTCATGCGCGGCCGCGTATGATCCGCGTCTCGCACGTGCGCTGCGGGCGCTAAGCTGCCACAATATGGCGCGATACGAACGGTAGCGATCGGCGCAAAGTTGGCCTAGAATTTTGCTTAGGGGGCGGCGTCGGGGCTCGGTTCTAAGTCAGCCAGTCGAGGGGTTCGTGTACAAAATCATCGGCGTAAGCGTCACAGTGGCTACAGTTGCGATCGCCTGCGTTTCGTCTGCATTCGTTCCTGCCCGCGCCGGCGAGGCAACGGGATCGACCGCAGCACCGACTGCGACACCAAACAGCTTCCCGCTGATCGGAACTTACATGCAAAACGTTCCCTGCAAGGGTGACAGCACCGATCAGGCGGCGCTCAAGGTGACGATCTCGCAGCAGCAGATCGTTTCCAACATCGGCGTTTGCACCATCCTGGACAACAAGCACGACGGCGCGAGCTACAAGCTCCACGTCGAGTGCAAATTCCCGGCCGGTCCCCTGGTCGGCGACCTCACGTTTACGCCGCAGCCCGACCAGACGGTCAAGTTCGTCGACCGCGACAATACCTATAACGCGGTTCTGCACCGCTGCCCGGGCTGAACGCCGCAGGCGGCTTTGGATTGGCCGCGGGCGTCATAGTCCCCTTGTTGTGGTATGTGTGAAGATCAATAGATTGCTAGTGTCCTTTCGATTCCGAAGTTGGCAACGAGTATGCCATACAATCATGCGAACTTCGGAATTGGGCCACTAGGTCACTCGCCAGACAACAAGGGAGCGCACGATGAGCTATTACCAGGGCCTGCAGGCCGACGTGGTGCCGTTTCGCGGGCACAATGGTGATCAGGGCGAGGCCTATTACGCGCGGCCCACGCGCGCCGGCAAAATCCCCGGAATCGTCGTCATTCATCACATCCCGGGCTGGTGCGAGTGGACAACCGAAGTCGTGCGCAAGCTGGCGCATCACGGTTATGCGGCCATTTCACCGCATCTCTATTTCCGCGAAGGCGGCTCGAACGAGAGCCCCGACGATCTTGGCGCTCGCATCCGCGCGGCCGGCGGGGTCGCCGACGCCCAGGTGATGGGTGACGTCGCCGGCGCCATGGCCCATTTGCGCGCTCAGCCGAACGCCTCCGGCAAGATCGGCGTGATAGGCTTTTGCTCCGGCGGCCGCCACACTTACCTCGCCGCCTGCACGGTTCCTGGCATTGACGCCGCGGTGGATTGCTGGGGCGGCAACGTCGTTGTCGACAACCCGAAGGATCTCAACGACAAGCGGCCGGTCGCGCCGATCGATCTGACGGAGAAAATGTCCTGCCCACTGCTCGGCATCTTCGGCAATGACGACGCCAACCCGACCGCCGACCAGGTCAACCGCACCGAGGGGCTCCTCAAGAAGCTCGGCAAGAACTACGAGTTTCACCGCTATAACAACGCCGGGCACGCGTTCTTCAACTGGCAGCGCGATGCCTACCGGCCGGAGCAGGCAATGGACGGCTGGCGCAAGGTGCTCGACTTCTTCAACCGCCATCTGGCGACGTCGGCCGCCAGCATCGCCGCCGAATGACGGAGGCCTTCACATGTGCTCCTACATTGTCGAAAAGGCGGCGCTGGTTGGCAGCGCCAAAGGCCGTAAAGGCTGGATGAAGATCGATACCGCGAACGTCTATTTCGATCATCCGTATTATTCGACGCTCGACCACGTGCTCGCCATCGACTTCACTAATGAGGGCGAAGGCGGACGCGACCGCGTCGCGGTCGAATTAAGCGCGGACTCGGCGCGCGCACTGGTGGAACGCATCCTGGCGGCGTTGGCGAGCGGGGAGGCGGCGCACGTCACCGTCGCGACGCCGACGGCCATGGTTGCGGCGGAGTAAGCGCGCGGCGGCGCAATAAGTGGCGGCAAATGAGGCCTAACGGCTCTCACTGCCGCCCGAGAACGAAATAGATCGGCTA
>DATJTL010000163.1:0-6149 GCA_035503415.1 Xanthobacteraceae bacterium | reverse complement strand
CCAGCGGCGTCGAAGGTCTCGCCGTGACGGGCCGCCCGCCACACCTCCTCGGCAAGCGTGAGCGAGGCGCGGCCGTCGCCATCGGCCATGCGGATCAGCGAGGCGCGCGCCTCGCCATCGAGCGGCAGCTTCCGGTTCTCGATGGCTTCGGCGCGCTCCAACAGCTTCTCGATCGCCGCTTCGTCGAGCGACTTGAAGACCAGCACGCGCGCCCGCGACAAGAGCGGCGCGATCAGCTCGAAGGATGGATTTTCCGTCGTCGCGCCGACCAGCACGATGGTGCCGTCTTCCATTACCGGGAGGAAACTGTCCTGCTGGGCGCGGTTGAAGCGGTGAATTTCGTCGACGAAAAGCAGTGTCCCCTGCCCCATTTCGCGCCGGGCGCGTGCGGCGTCGAACACCTTTTTCAGATCGGCGACGCCCGAGAAGATCGCCGAAATCTGCTCGAAATGCAGTTCGGTCGCATGCGCAAGCAGCCGCGCTACGGTTGTTTTGCCGGTGCCTGGCGGCCCCCAGAAGATAAGCGAGCCGAGCGAGCGTGTCGCAAGCATGCGGGTGAGCGCGCCGTCCGGGCCGAGCAAATGATCCTGGCCGACGACCTCGTCGAGCGTTTGCGGCCGCAGCTTGTCGGCAAGCGGCCGCGGCGCGTCGCGGTCGAGGCCCGCGGCGGCGAAAAGACTAGTTTGGGCAGCCCGTTTGGCCATCGTAGCAAAAATGGGCGATACGCCGGACCGGCGCAAGCTAAGAATGAGAAACTGTTTCCCGGATGCGGCGCAGCGTGAAACGGTGCGCCGCTGTTGCGGGATCGTCAAATTCCGAGTTCGTAACGATCCCGGGTCTGCAGTGCACCACTCCGCTACGCTACGTGCTGCGCCGCGCCCGGCACACGACGGCAGTTCACCCGGAAAACATCACCGAAATCTGCTGGTTGCCGCGGCGGATGGTGATGCGCCAGGAACGGCTGCCGGAATTGGCGATGCGGTCGAGATCGGCCGATCGCTCGATCTTCTGGCTGTTGACCGAAACCAGGATGTCGCCTGGCTGAAAGCCGATCGATTGCGCAGTCGAGCCATCGGCCACGGCGGTGACAACCACCCCCTGGGCGTCCTGATCGAGCCGAAGCTCGTCGGCCAGCGCCGGCGAGAGATTGGCCACGGTCAGGCCGCGGAAGGGCGAGGCGGCGCGTATTTCCACTTCCTGGCGCGGCGTTTCCGGCAGCGGCTGCAGCGCGACCGAGACCACCATTTGCTTGCCCTGACGCGTCAGACCGACCTTGGCGGTGCCGCCCAGCGGCGCGGTGGCAAAGCGATAATCGAACGCGTTGGGATCTTCGATGTCCATGCCGTCGACGCTGACGAGCACGTCCCCCGGCTTGATGCCGGCGTGCGCGGCCGGGCTGTCGGGAACCACGCTGGCAACCAGCGCGCCGGTCGGCCGCGCCAATCCGAGGCTGTCGGCGATGTCGCGCGTGATTTCCTGCAGCTTGGCGCCGAGCCAGGGGCGGCGGACGGTGTGGCTGCCGGCTTCCGCCGAAGCCA
Source organism: Xanthobacteraceae bacterium (assembly GCA_035503415.1). GTDB lineage: Bacteria > Pseudomonadota > Alphaproteobacteria > Rhizobiales > Xanthobacteraceae > BOG-931. The sequence goes on along the minus strand of DATJTL010000163.1, from coordinate 4,611 downwards.
CCACCAGGCGCACCATGTTGGCCGGAATGGCAAAGCCGATGCCTTCGGAACCGCCAGAGGATGAGGCGATCGCGCTGTTGATGCCGACCAGATGGCCGTTCATGTCGACCAGCGCGCCGCCGGAATTGCCTGGATTGATCGGGGCGTCGGTCTGGATGAAGAACTGATAATCCGACGCGCCAACTTGCGAGCGGGCCAATGCCGAAACGATGCCGTGGGTGACCGTCTGCCCAACGCCGAACGGGTCGCCGATCGCCAGTACTACGTCGCCGACCTGCAGCGCGTCGGAATTGGCGAATTCCAGCACCGGAAAGCGCTCCTTCGCGTCCTTGATGCGCAAGACCGCGAGATCGCTGCGCTCGTCCTTGAGCACGATGTCGGCGTCGAATTCGCGCTTGTCGGCGAGCGCCACTCTCACTTCGCTCGCGCCCCTGATCACGTGATAATTGGTGACGACGAGACCCGACGGATCGACGATGACGCCGGAGCCGAGCGAGCGCTCGACCTGCTTGCTCGGCACGTTGCCGAAGAATTGGCGGAAGAACGGATCGGCGAGAAACGGATTCTGATTTTCGACGACGTGCGTTGCGTAGACGTTCACCACCGCCGACGCCACCCGCTTCACGATCGGCGCGAACGAATACTGCACCTGGGCGAACGAGCTCGGCACCTGGCGCTCCTGCGCGCTGGCGGGGGGCGCCAGTGCCGCAACGGCGCAGCAAAGAAGAACAACGAGAGCTGCAATCGGTCGTCGTTGCAGCGACCTTGTTTGCAGCGACCTTGTTTGCGGAGAGCTTCCTTGCTGTGAGCTGCCTTGCGGTGACATGGGCTCCTATCCCCTTGGATCGGCGAAGGTATAGCCCGCGGGCTGCGGCAAATGAAGGGCGCGGGCAAGCCGCCGCAGCTCAGCGCGAATGATAGAATTGGCCGGTCCAGGCGCCGTGCTCGCCGGTCAGTCCACCCATGGACTGGCGATTCGGCACCACCACCAAAAGATATTGATCCAATTCGACGATGCCGTTCGGATCCGAAAGCAAATGGACCCCGGCGCTCGAATTAACGGATTGGCTCGACACAGAGCATGCTTGCGGCCCGGGCGCCGAAAGCCACGTCAAATCGAAGAGGTAATTCAGCTCGTCGCGGAGCGGTTCTGAGCCGGCGGACGGTACTTTACGCCGCCGCCGGTGCCACCTCGGCAGCCCGCGCATGCACCGGGCCGGAATCCTTGCCCTTGGCCTCGACGTCGCGATCGACGAACTCGATCACCGCAATAGGAGCCGAATCGCCGTAGCGGAAACCAGCCTTGAGAACGCGCGTATAGCCGCCCTCGCGCCCCTTGTAGCGCGGGCCGATGACCTCAAAGAGCTTACGGACCATGGCGATGTCGCGCATCTGCGCGATGGCCTGACGGCGCGCGTGCAGGTCGCCGCGCTTGCCGAGCGTCACCAGCTTTTCGACGATCGGACGCAAATCCTTCGCCTTCGGCAAGGTAGTGAGGATCTGCTCGTGCTTGATCAGCGAGGCGGCGAGATTGGCCAGCATCGCGCGGCGGTGATCCGAGCGGCGGTTGAACTTGCGATGGGTCTTGGCGTGACGCATGTCGGACTCCAGACGACGGACGGCAGAAGACAGAGCAAAGAGGATCGCCTAGCCGTCCTCTGTCGTCCGTCTTCCGTCCTCTGTTCAGTAATGATCTTCGAAGCGCTTGGCCAGTTCGTCGATGTTCTCCGGCGGCCAACCGGGGACTTCCATGCCCAGATGCAGGCCCATCTGCACCAGCACTTCCTTGATCTCGTTGAGCGACTTGCGGCCGAAATTCGGCGTCCGCAGCATCTCGGCCTCGGTCTTCTGCACCAGATCGCCGATGTAGACGATGTTGTCGTTCTTCAAGCAGTTTGCCGAGCGCACCGACAGTTCGAGTTCGTCCACCTTCTTGAGGAACGCCGGATTGAAGGCGAGTTCGGGGATCGCCTCGTGCGCGGTCTCGCGCTTGGGCTCCTCGAACGTCACGAACACGTTGAGCTGATCCTGCAGGATGCGCGCGGCGTAGGCGAGCGAGTCCTCGGGCGAGACCGCGCCATTGGTCTCGATCGACAGCGTGAGCTTGTCGTAGTCGAGGATTTGCCCTTCGCGGGTGTTCTCGACCTTGTAGGAGACCTTGCGCACCGGCGAGTAGAGGCTGTCGACCGGGATCAGCCCGATCGGCGCATCCTCGGGACGGTTGCGCTCGGCCGGCACGTAGCCCTTGCCGGTCGCCACCGTGAACTCCATGCGGATCTCGGCGCCTTCATCGAGCGTGCAGAGCACGAGGTCGGGATTGAGCACCACGATGTCGCCGACGGTCTGAATGTCGGCCGCGGTGATCGTGCCGGGCCCCTGCTTCTTCACCACCATGCGCTTGGGGCCGTCGCCCTGCATCTTGATGGCGATGTCCTTGATGTTGAGCACGATGTCGGTCACGTCCTCGCGCACGCCGGCGATCGAGGAAAACTCGTGCAGCACGCCGTCGATGTGGACCGATTGGACCGCCGCGCCTTGCAGCGAGGACAACAGGATCCGCCGCAGCGCGTTGCCCAGAGTCACGCCAAAGCCGCGTTCGAGCGGCTCGGCCACCACAGTGGCCATGCGCCGCGGGTCGGAGCCGGCGGTTACCTGGAGCTTATTAGGCCTGATCAATTCCTGCCAATTCTTCTGGATCGTCACGTTATCACCCATCGCTTTGCGCGGCGCGATTGTGTCGCGGGCCTCATTCCGCTCCGTGAGGCCAAGGTCTTGCGGCGGCAGATGTTCCATTTGTTCCATCAACCGGATGTCCTAGACGCGCCGCCGCTTGCGCGGGCGGCATCCATTGTGCGGGATCGGCGTCACGTCGCGGATCGACGTGATGGTGAAACCGGCCGCCTGCAGCGAGCGCAGCGCCGATTCCCGACCGGAGCCGGGGCCGGCCACTTCGACTTCGAGCGTGCGCATGCCGTGTTCCTGCGCTTTCTTGGCGGCGTCTTCGGCGGCGACCTGCGCCGCATAAGGCGTCGACTTGCGCGAGCCCTTGAAGCCCATCGTGCCGGCCGACGACCAGGCGATGGCGTTGCCCTGCACGTCGGTGATCGTAATCATCGTATTGTTGAACGTCGCGTTCACGTGCGCGACGCCCGAGGCGATGTTCTTGCGTTCGCGTCGGCGGACGCGCGTGGCTTCCTTGCCCATCTTCAACCCTTGTCCTGGATCGGCACCGGCCGCTCCGGCACCGTTAGTCCCATCGCATCGCTCCCGCCCGGGCGGAAACGAAAGAAGGGAAATGACCTATTTCTTCTTGCCGGCGATCGGCTTGGCCGGCCCCTTGCGGGTGCGCGCATTGCTGTGAGTGCGCTGCCCACGAACCGGCAGACTGCGCCGGTGCCGCAGCCCTCGATAGCATCCCAAGTCCATCAGCCGCTTGATGTTCATGGCGACTTCGCGCCGCAAGTCGCCCTCCACGATATAGTCCCGATCGATCACTTCGCGGAGCTGGAGCACCTCCTGATCGGTCAGCTGCGACACCCGGCGCTCCTCGGGAATCGACACCTTCTCCATGATTTCCTTGGCTTTGGCGGAGCCGATGCCATGGATATACTGCAGCGCGATGACCACGCGTTTGTTGGTCGGGATATTGACGCCCGCGATACGAGCCACGTCAGTTCACTCCTTGCCGCGGCGGGCTACCCTACCAAGACCGTTTGCCCGGCATGGTGGTAGGCCGCTGTCCATCGGTTCCATTGTCACTTGAGAAGGCCACAAACGTAAAAAGTCAGCGGCTGCCTGCCCTTCCGGCCCGGCATCGCTGCTTAATCTCCAACTGGGTATTCGGTGCTTATTAAGGGATTCCATTCGCTTTCGTCAACCTCGGCTAGCGGATTCGTGTATGGGCATGCCTAACGGTGGCTGCATACCTTGCCGCATCCGGACAGCCGAGAAGGTTGTGCGCCGCGTAGGTAGGTCGCGATTTTCGGGCTTTTGGACTTTTTTCCTATAGGAGGGGCCGGTTTGCGCCGCCGGACGCGCTTTGCCGCCCCTTTCGGGGGGTGCGGCATGTTGCTCTCGGTTCTTTGGAACGCCCTGGGGCGGCGCATACAACATCCGCGGTTCCTACGGCAGCGCCTGGCCGATGGCGGCAGTGACGTCGGGGATGGGCGCCATCCCATCGACCGAACGTAGCAAGCCCATCTGCCGGTAATGATCGATCAGCGGGGCGGTCTGCTCGCGATAGGCCACCAGCCGGCGGTGCAGGACCTCGGGATTGTCGTCATCGCGCAGCCGCTCGCCGCGCGCCTTCATCTCGGCGACCCGGTTCTCGATGCGTCTGAGCAAGGCCGCTTCGTCGACACGCAGTTCGATGACCGCGTCGAGCGCAAGGTTGTGCGTCTCGAGCATCTTGTCGAGCGCCACGGCCTGCGCCAGGGTGCGCGGAAAGCCGTCGAGGATGAAGCCCTTGCGGGCGTCCGGCTGCTGGACGCGCCCTTCGACGATGCCGACCACAACCTCGTCGGGACAGAGCGCGCCACGCGCCATGATGTCGGCCACCTGGCGGCCAATCGGGCTGCCGGCCTTCACTGCTTCGCGAAGCATATCGCCGGT
>DATJTL010000162.1:0-3146 GCA_035503415.1 Xanthobacteraceae bacterium | reverse complement strand
CGAGACGGGTGAGGGGAATACGTGTCCCCCCTCACCCGACTTGCGCGCAATCCGCGGCTCGGCAGCTACACGGTCACAAGTACCTTCGGACCCGATTGCAATAATCGCGATAAGCCTGACCGTAATGCAGCTTCAAATAATCCTCTTCGCGCAGCACCTGGCGGTGCACCAGCCAGACAAAGCCGGCGAGGTAGATCAGCAATATCGGGTTTGAGAAAATCAAAAACTCGCCGATAAAAACCAGTGCGAAGCCGACGTAGATCGGATTGCGACTGAGGGCGAAGACGCCGGATGTTATCAGCGTGTCCGGACGCTCCGTATCGATGCCAATCCGAAAGCTCTGCCTGAAGGAGATCAGGCTCCACAAGATCATCATGAGGCCGGCCGTGCAGACAGCTACGCCGGTCCATGCGGCCGGCGCGGAATGAAATAATTGCTGGTGACTGACGGACGGCCAGCCGAAAGCAGCGGCGAACACAAGATAGAAATAAAACAGCATGAAAGGCGGGATCAGAAAATCTTTTCGGTCGATCTGCCCGAATTTCATGGCCTGGATCCCCTGCCGTCTCAGCATCAGGACCCGGCGCAGCACCATGCCAAGCATCAGAACGATAGTCAGCGCTCCAAGATATCCAGGCATCGACTCCGCCGCCTTTTTGGCCTTCTCCGCGATTCCGAACAGCGCCCGCAAGCCGTACAGGCGAACCTTCAGTGTCTCCCACGCGTCTAAAAACGCGACCTTCTGATCCGGACGCACGCGAACGCTGTCATCACAGAATTACGCTTTCCCAGATGTAGCGGGCTTGCGGGGGCGACCGCCCTTCGCACCATTGCGACGGGCTGCCGCCGCCTTTGCTGGTGATCGTGCGGCACCGGCCCGCGCTGCACGCTGGCGGTCCATATACGCCTTGGTACCGAACAGTCCGGCAAGCAGACCTGGAACGCTGAGGTCGACGTCGAGACACTCCCAGTGCAGACCAATTCCCAGGCCTAGAATTTCGACTTGCGCCAGTTCGGCATCGCTGGCGCACTGCAGCCCCTGCGCGCTACGCGCCGGGAACGCAAACGTGCAGCCGTTGGTCAATGCGACGTGTACGCGTCCGGTCCGGCGATCGTAACGCGCGGTACGGGCACGCGGCTCGGTCCGCAGCGAGCGTTGGCCGCGACGCTCGGCCTCAGCAACCAGCGTTTCCAAATCATCGCTCATGAATCTTCCTCCACATCGCGATCAGCCGCTCGCGCTCGGTTCTTGCCTCCTGCATCACGCGACGCAAATCACCACGGCTGATGCCCGCGACCCAATCAAGCGTTACGCCCTCAGGTCCTGTCAGTACGATCTTCGCCTCGCCGCCTTGTCCGAACACGTGTACGTGGGGCGGACTGTGGTCGTTGGTGAAAATCACGAACCGGAAACCATGGGCGCGGTGAACGGTCGCCATAATAATAACCCATCCAAGCTGGGTTTTCAATTACACTTACAAGTGGTATGGTTGTATCCCCTCACCCGGCATGCAGCAAACGCTGCACGCCAGCCTCTCCGCAAGCGTGGGGCGGGCAAAATCGTCTGTCGGGCGCAACCGCGTGGGCACCGCGCGTAAGGGATTTTGCCCACGCGGCGTCGCTCTCACGGCGCGGTGCCCACCCTACACGGACTACGCCGCCTTCTTTCCCTTCTCGGCGATCCCGACCAGCGCCCGCAAAATGCCGGAGGCGCCGCGCAGGCGCGCCTTGGGCGTCTCCCATTCGTCGAAGAACACGACCTTCTGATCCGGGCGCACGCGCGCGCCCTCGGGATGTTTGGCGATATAGGTGATGAGGCCTTCCGGATTGGCAAAAATATTGTCGCGGAAAGAAAGCACCGAGCCCTTGGGACCGACGTCGATCTTCTCGACATTGGCACGCCGGCACAACGTCTTGATGGCGACGACCTGCAACAGATACTCGACCTCCTCGGGCAACGGGCCGAAACGATCGACCAGCTCGGCGGCAAATGCCTCGATTTCGCGGTCGTGCTCGATCTCGGAGAGCCGCCGGTAGAGCCCGAGCCGCACCGGCAGGTCGGTGACGTACTCCTCGGGGATGAGCACCGGCGTGCCGATGGTGATCTGCGGCGACCATTTCTCGGCGATCGGCGCGCTGATGCCGGCTTTCAGGCTCGCGACCGCCTCCTCGAGCATTTCCTGATAAAGCTCGTAGCCGACTTCCTTGATGTGGCCGGACTGTTCGTCGCCCAGAAGATTGCCGGCGCCGCGGATGTCGAGGTCGTGGGAGGCGAGCTGGAAGCCGGCGCCAAGCGTGTCGAGCGATTGCAGCACCTTGAGCCGCCGCTCGGCCGCCGGCGTTATCTGCCGCTTGGCAGGCAGCGTGAACAGCGCGTAGGCGCGCAGCTTCGAGCGGCCGACGCGGCCGCGCAGCTGATAGATCTGGGCGAGCCCGAACATGTCGGCGCGGTGCACGATCAGCGTGTTGGCGGTCGGAATGTCGAGGCCGGATTCGACGATGGCGGTAGAGAGCAGCACGTCGAACTTGCCGTCATAGAACGCCGTCATGACGTCTTCGAGCATGGTCGGCGGCATCTGGCCGTGGGCGACGGCAACGCGCACTTCCGGAACGGCCTTGTTGAGGAAGTCTTTGGTCTCGGCCAAATCTTCGATGCGCGGGCAGACATAGAAGGCCTGGCCGCCGCGGTAGCGCTCGCGCAGCAGCGCCTCGCGCACCACCACCGGATCGAACGGTGAGATGAAGGTGCGCACCGCCAGCCGGTCGACCGGCGGTGTGGCGATGATCGACATTTCGCGCACGCCAGAGAGCGCGAGTTGAAGCGTGCGCGGGATCGGCGTGGCGGAGAGCGTGAGCACGTGCACTTCGGCACGCAGCTGCTTGAGCTTCTCCTTGTGGCCGACGCCGAAATGCTGCTCCTCATCGACGATGATCAGTCCGAGATCCTTGAACTTGATGGTCTTGCCAAGCAACGCATGGGTGCCGACGACGATGTCGACGGTGCCCTCGGCAAGACCTTTCTTGACGCCCGCGAGTTCCTTCGTCGAAACCAGCCTCGAGGCCTGCGCGACCTGCACCGGATAACCGCGCAGGCGCTCCGAGAAGGTCTTGAAGTGCTGGCGCGACAACAGCGTGGTCGGCACCAC
>DATJTL010000161.1:0-7383 GCA_035503415.1 Xanthobacteraceae bacterium | reverse complement strand
TCGCAATGCTCGAGAACGACTTCGGGCGCGCCCTTGACGAAGAGAGCCTCTTCGCCTGCGGTGGACTTATGGAGCGTTGCCATGAATTTGTGCTCGGATTCGAATGGGATGCCATCGATCCGCGGCGACGCTGCCTGCTCGGTGGCGCGATCCATGCCGAGCTTGCTCGCGAACGGATAAAGCGCCCCCTCGGTAGGGTCGCCTTCCACTTTCCACGCCCCCTCTTGCTGGAAGAGTTCGGCGTCGTTGCAAAGCACAGATACGCGGCCCATGAGCGCGAGCACCGGGTCCAAGTTCGGGTCCTTGTCCACCGGCTTTCCGTCCTTGCGGATCTCACCCTCGGGCGCATAGCCGTCGCCAGTAATCCGATATGCGGACTGCGCAGTGACGGCAGACACCACCATCATCTCCATGAGAGTCAGCGTGCCGGTTTTATCCGAGCAGATGCGCGATACCGACCCGAGCGTCTCGACGGCGGGCAACCGCCGAATTATTGCGTTGCGCTGCGCCATGCGTTGGACGCCGATGGCGAGCGTGATCGTGATAAGCGCGGGCAGTCCTTCGGGGATGAGCGATACGGCGATGCCGACGACCGCCCGAAACAGCTCGACGAAGGCCATGCCTTCAACCCATTTTCCGTAAGCGAAGATCAGGACACTGATCACGCCAATCGCGGCGGTGATGGTGTAACCGAACTTTTTGATCTGGCGCAGCAGCGGAGTCTCGAGTGGACTGACACTCGCGAGCAGCCGATTGATCCGACCGAGCTCGGTCTCGCTGCCGGTAGCGACAACGACGCCGGTAGCGCGACCCGATACAACCATCGTGCCGGAAAACGCCATGTTTTCCCGGTCGCCGACGGTGGCATTCGCCGGCACGACACCGGTCGCTTTGTCCGCCGGCACCGATTCCCCGGTGAGCGCCGCCTCTTCGGTGCGCAGGTTCTTGGTATCGACGAGACGCAGATCCGCGGGAATTTTGTCGCCTGACTCGACAACCACGACGTCGCCGGGAACAAGCTGATCAGCAGGAATCATGCGCGTCTCGCCGCCGCGCACTGTCCGGGCCACGGCAGATAACATGTTGCGGATCGAATCTAACGACTTCTCCGCCTTGCCTTCCTGGACGAAGCCGAGCAGCGCGTTGAGAATGACCACAGCGAAGATGATGCCGGCATCGACCCATAGGTTCAGAATGAGCTTGGTGAAGCCGGCGCCGAGAAGGACGTAGACCAGGATGTTGTTGAATTGGGCAAGAAACCGCATGAACGGTCCCTGTTTCTTGCCCTCGGGGAGGCGGTTCGGGCCATAGTTCTTTAGCCGCCTCGATGCTTCGGCCGCGTCGAGCCCCTTCTCCCTGTTGGTAGCGAGCCGCTCAACAACGTCGTCAGCGGATATCGCGTGCCATGCCGCGCCGTTGTCATCCGTGTTGGCGTTTGTTGCTGCCTTCATCCAGCGCTCCGCCAGATCAGTTTCTCCGCAAGCGCGTCTGGGCGAGGCCAGGCGGTGTGGAGAAATTCAATAACCGGCAGCGGTCCACTTCGTGAGCGCGCTCCGGGCATTGCCCGGCAGCCTCAACGAGCCGGCACGATCGTATTATCGCTCTCCCTCTGACGGGGAGGCTCGATCGGCGGAGGGCGCTAAAAACAAAACGTAGTAATGCGATCGGTCATCGAGCCGCTTCCCGTACATCAGCAGGCAATCGACAAACGTTGGACGGCGGGTCCAGTTCCAGTCTAGTTCGACCCGTCCAAGAGCCGCCGCGCGATGACTTGCGCCTGAATCTCGGCGGCGCCTTCGAAAATATTCAGGATGCGGGCGTCGCAGAGAAGCCGCGACACCGGGAATTCAACGGCGAAGCCATTGCCGCCGTGGATCTGCACGGCGTTGTCGGCCGCCGCCCAGGCGACGCGGGCGGCCAAGAGCTTCGCCATGCCCGCTTCAAGATCGCAGCGCCGTCCGGAATCCTTCTGCCGCGCCGCATAATAGGTGAGCTGACGCGCGATCATGATCTCGACCGCCATCATGGCGAGCTTGTCGGCGACACGCGGGAAACTGGCGATCGGCTCGCCGAACTGCACGCGTGTGGTGGCGTAGGCGAGCGCCTGCTCCATGGCGGCCTGCGCGACGCCGATGGCGCGCGCGGCGGTCTGAATGCGCGCCGCCTCGAACGTCGCCATCAACTGCTTGAAGCCTAGTCCCTCGGCGCCGCCGAGAAGGTTGTCGCTCTTGACCGCAAAGCCGTCGAAGGCGATCTCGTATTCCTTCATGCCGCGATAGCCGAGCACCTCGATCTCGGTGCCCGACATGCCCGCGACCGGGAAAGGATTCTCGTCCGTTCCACGCGGCTTTTCGGCGAGCAGCATGGAAAGTCCCTGATAGCCCGCCTCCGCCGGATTGGTGCGCACCAGCAGCGTCATCAGATCGGCGCGGACCGGATGGGTGATCCAGGTCTTGTTGCCGAAAACCTTGAAGGCGTCGCCCTGCCGCACCGCGCGCGTCTTGAGCGAAGCGAGGTCGGAGCCGGTATTGGGCTCGGTGAAGACCGCCGTCGGCAGCACCGCGCCCGAGGCGATCTTGGGTAGCCACTTGCGTTTTTGTTCCGGGGTGCCGCTGTTGAGAATAAGCTCGGCGGCGATCTCGGAGCGTGTGCCGAGGCTGCCGACGCCGATATAACCGCGCGAAAGCTCCTCGGAGACGACGCACATCGACTCCTTGCCTAACCCCATGCCGCCGTAATCTTCAGGGATGGTCAGGCTGAAGACGCCCAGCTCCGACATTTGCGCGATCACGTCGAGCGGAATGTATTCGTTGCGCAGGTGCCATTCTTGCGCGTGGGGCGTCACCTGCTCGTCGGCGAATCTGCGCATTTCCTCGCGGATCGTATCGAGCGTTTCTTCAAGGCCACAGGCGCCGACGGTTGCATGCGGGTTCTCGCGCATCAGCTCGACGAGCCGGGCGCGGCGCGCCGCTGTGTTGCCTGTCGAGATGAGCTGCTCGACCGCCGGTGTCAGGCGCACCGCCGCCGCGGCGGCACCGAGCCCGAGATCGGACAGCCGCACGATTTCGCCCTGGCTCATCGGGATGCCGCCGAGAATCTGGGCCAAAAACTCGCCGGCTCCGATTCGCACCAAGAGTTCCTCGGTCTCGCCGAGCATTCCGGCCTCAACCAGCCGCTGCGCGTAGGCGGCAAGCTGGCGCAGCGCCTCCACGTAGGTTGCAAGCCACGCGAGCCCGTGGGCCGCACGTTGTTCGCGGTCGAGCGACCGCGCCACCGGCCGGCCATCGACCGTCACTCGCTCGGCAACAGCCCGGCGGGCGTCGACCACGAGTGCCTCCGCAGCGGCCAGCCCCCTGCGGAGCGTGGTAATCAGTTCCAGATGCGCGGACATGGGGGGAGCAGCAGACGGCATGGGAACTCCAATGATTCCTGTGATTCCAATGACTTGATGAATGATCCCGCCCGGCCGTCACGCCAAATTTACGCGTGCGCTGCAGCAAAGCCAATGTGCATGCCGCAAAAAGAGCCAACGAGGGAACCGGAACCTAAACGCCGAGCCTGACCGAACGCGTCCCGCGATACACCGTTCGTCAACGATATCTGCGCTGCACGGAGAGCCGCCCTTGCCGAGGCTGTCGCTCCGGGCGCCAGCCCGTGGCCTACGGCCGGTTCTTGGCAAATCTTAACCATTTTCGGATTTGCTGTGCACGATTACCGCGGCAGCGCCGCGGCGTATCCGCAACCTCGTGCCCGAGCGCCCGGATGTTCATCCCCCAGATATTCTCGAAACTTTCGGTACGCGCCCGCGTCATTGCGCTTGGCGTCATGCCGGTCATCGGCTTTCTCGCCTACGGCGCCGCCTATATGGCAAGCGACATCCAGGTGGGCCGCGCCTTCGACAACGTCTACAGCGATAACGCGGTCGTAGGCGCCAGCAGCGACCTCAAAGCCGGCCTGTTCATGATGCGCGCAGCGACGCTGGATTTCGTCGCGCATCCTTCAGAGGCAAAGCTGAGGACATTTGATCAAGGGCAAAAGCTCGCGATGCGCTCGCTCGACCGTATCGAGGCGGTGCTCGCCTCCTCGGAGCAGGACGCGATCACCCCGCTGCGCATCACCGTGCGCGACCTCAAGGCGAGCTTCGACAGCCTCGTAAGCGCAGAGCGCGCGCTTGGCTTCGATGAAACCGAAGGCGCGACCGCCGATCTGATTACGGCGAGCAATGAGATCGAAAAAACCATTCACGACGATCTGTCGTGGGTCGCCGCGGGGGACGCAGCGAAGCTGATGGTGTCGCTTCTCAACATGCGGCGCTACGAGATCGAATATCGCCTCACGCATTCCGGCACCGCCGAGCAGCGCTTCCTCGACGAGGTCAAGCACTTCAACACGGTCTTTGATTCCGTCGACGGCGCGCCGTCGATGAAGCAAAAACTCAATCAACAGGTCCAGCACTACAGCTACGCCTTCGCCCAGTGGGTGACGAGCGCGGACGATATCCAGCCGCTGCTGTCGCTGATCAATCACGACACCGAGAGCGTGCTGCCCGAAGCTGATAAAATCATCGCCGCCGCGCAGGCGAATGCCGACGCCGCGGCGCGCGCACTCGCCGTGTCGCGGGCCTGGACGCGATGGATCATTGTCTGGGTGGGATTGGCCTTCGCGCTGATCGGATTCGTCTGCTGCTGGCTGATCGGCCGCTCCATCACGCTGCCGCTTGAAGGTCTTGCCGCGGCGATGAACCGGCTCGCCGGCGGGGATACCGCGGCGCGCATTCCGAGCGCGGATTCGAGCCACGAAATCGGCGCCATGAGCCGCGCGGTGGTGGTATTTCGGGACACCATGATCGAGCGCGAGCGGCTTTCCGGAGTGCAAACCGAAACGAATACGGCGCGGGAGCGGCGCGGCGAGGTCATCGCCTCGATGATCGGGCAGTTCCGCACCTCGGTGGAGCAAGCCCTGGCGCGACTGCGCGAATCCGCCGGCCGGCTTGAGTACGCGTCGAGCGGACTGAACCAGGCGGCCGACGCGGCGACGGCAGAGGCGAATTCCGCGGAAAGCCGGGTCGGCGCCGCTTCGGTGAACGTCACCACGGTTGCGAGCTCGATCGAGGAACTGGCGGCTTCGATCGGCGAGATCGCCATGCAGGCGAGCAAATCCACCGAGGTGGCCAGCCGCGCCGTCGCCGAATCCAAGCGCACCGTCAACACCATGTCGGAACTGGGCAGCGCCGCCAACCGCATCGGCGAGGTGATCGGCCTCATTCAGGCGATCGCCGGGCAGACCAACCTTCTCGCGCTCAATGCCACCATCGAAGCGGCGCGCGCCGGCGAGGCCGGGCGCGGTTTTGCGGTCGTCGCCTCGGAGGTCAAATCGCTGGCGGCGCAGACGGCGCGAGCGACCGAGGATATTGCCGCGCAGATCGGCTCGATGCAGTCGGCGACCGCCGATGCCGCGCAGGCGATCGAGCAGGTATCTTCGATCATCGACGATATGTCGGCCATTGCGGCGACCGTCGCCGCGACGGTGGAGGAACAGAACCATGCCGTGTCCTCCATCGCCGAAGGCGTCAACCGCGCTTCGCTCGAAGCGCGCAGCGGGGCCGATGCCATGAGCCGCGTCGGCGTCGCCTGCACTGGCGCGCGCTCGACCGCCGCCGACGTCAAGGCGCTCGCCGACGCGCTCTCAATCGAGGCTGGAAGCTTGCAGGGCGAAGTGCGCCGCTTCCTCGCCGACGTACAGGCGGCGTAGCCACCTCCTCGCCATCCCCTGAAATGCGATCGGGGATGATCGTCAATCGCGATCCGATGACATATTTGAAGGGCCTCAACCGTTCGCGGAGGCCCCGAATTGCGCCCGGTCAGCCGATATATTCGCATCCCGATTGATGCGTTTCGCCGATTCAACGCCGATGACGGCTGGGCGATCGCGAGTCACATCGCGCTGTCGATCCTGATGGCGATGTTTCCGTTCCTTATTCTGGTAACGGCGATCGCCGGATTCATCGGCTCGCGCGGCCTTGCCGACGAAGTCGCGCAGCTCGTTGTCGCCGCGTGGCCGCGCGAGGTCTCGGGCCCCATTGCCGCCCAAATTCACAGTGTGCTCACCACCGCGCGCGGCGACGTGCTCACGTTCAGCGCGGTATTCGCGGTCTATTTCTCTTCGAGCGGCGTCGAGAGCCTGCGCATCGGGCTCAACCGCGCCTATGGTCTCGCCGAGTCGCGCCCGTGGCTGCTGCTGCGGCTCGAATCCATCGTTTATGTGCTGCTCAGCGCGGTAAGCCTTTTGGTGCTCGCCTTCTTCGTGGTGCTCGGCCCGCTGGTGTTCCGCACCGCGACCTCCTATGCGCCCTGGCTCGGTCCGCTGGGCGGCCACTACAATTTCAATCGCCTGGCATTCGCCGCCGCGGTGATTGCGGTCGCGCTCTTCATTCTGCACCTGTGGCTGCCGGCGGGCCGGCGACGTCTCCGCGAGGTATGGCCCGGCATCGCCGCCACGCTCGTGCTCTGGCTCGCCTGCGGTTTTCTGTTCGGCCGCTATCTCGCCAGGTTCTCTTCCGCCTACGTGACCTATTACGCCGGCCTCGCCTCGGTGATGATCGCGCTGATATTTCTTTATTTCAGCGCCTGGATCTTCATTTACGGCGGCGAACTCAACGCCGCGATCGCGCGGGCGCATAAAAGCGAAAACTGAATCAGGAGCGCGAGGTAGCCGTCATTGCGAGCGAAGCGAAGCAATCCAAGTCGTTCGCGGAACCACGTCGTTCGCGGAATCTGGATTGCGTCGTCGCTACGCTCCTCGCAATGACGATCAACCTCACACCCGGCTCGACTGCCTGTTCAATTCCGGCGTTGAGGCCGCCTCCAGCACGTCGTCGAAATTGCGCAGGCCCGGACGTGGCGCGTTGACCAGCACCGCCATGTTGCCGGGCTTGTGGCGGTTGGCGCGCATCAGTTCGTGCGCATAGGGGATTTTGTCCCAGGCGAAAACGTCGCTCATGCAGGGATCGATGCGCTGATCGATCACGAACTGATTGGCGGCACTGGCCTGCTTGAGATGCGCGAAGTGCGAGCCCTGCACCCGCTTCTGCCGCATCCAGACATAGCGGGCGTCGAAGGTGATGTTGTAGCCCGACGTGCCGGCGCAAAACACCACCATGCCGCCGCGCTTGACCACCAGGCAGGAGACCGGGAACGTCGACTCGCCCGGATGTTCGAACACGATATCGACGTCGCGCTTGCCGGTGATGTCCCAGATGGCCTTGCCGAAACGGCGCGCCTCCTTCACCCAGGATTCGTATTCCGGCGTGCCGACTTTCGGCATCGCACCCCAACAATTGAATTCCTTGCGGTTGATGACGCCCTTGGCGCCGAGATTGAACAC
>DATJTL010000160.1:0-5157 GCA_035503415.1 Xanthobacteraceae bacterium | reverse complement strand
GGCAATTGCCCGCCGGGCAGCATCAGCGCGCCGCCCTTGCAGACCGCTTCCACGATGTTGGCTGCGCCGACGAACTCGGCGACGAACCTGCTCGCCGGCGCGAAGTAGATGTCACGCGGCGTTCCCACCTGGGCGATCGCGCCCTTGCGCATCACCACGATCCGGTCGCCGAGCGCCATGGCTTCGGCCTGATCGTGCGTCACATAGATCGTCGTGATGCCCAACGCCCGCAGCAGACGGTTGAGTTCGCCGCGCAATCTTTCGCGTAACGCGGCGTCGAGCGCGGTGAGCGGTTCGTCGAGCAACAGTACGCTCGGCCGCACGGCGACGGCGCGCGCGAGCGCCACGCGCTGGCGCTGTCCGCCTGACAATTGATCGACGCGGCGGTGCTCAAGGCCCTCGATGCCTGTCAGCGCGACCAGTTCCGCAATTCTTGCTTTGCGTTCGGCTTCGCGGATGCCGCGGATTTTCAGGCCGTAGCCGATGTTGTCGGCAACGTTCATGTTGGGGAACAGCGCGTAGGACTGAAAAACCATTCCGACGTTGCGCCGCTCGACCGGCACGCGGGTCACGTCGGTTTCGTTGAACAGGACTCGCCCGCCGGAATCCGGTGTCTCCAGCCCGGCAATGATGCGCAGCAAAGTGGTCTTGCCGCAGCCGGACGGGCCGAGCAGCACTACGGTTTCGCCGGCTGCAATTTCGAGCGCGACCGGCTCCAGCGCGCGCGTGGAATCGGCGAACGTCTTGCCGCACTTATCGACGTGGAGCGCGACACCGGTCATCGGCGTGCGCCTTTTGGCGCGCTCCGCACGGTGCCGAGCACCTGCATGGCGACCAGCAGCGGGATGATCATGACGAAGAAAACAAGCGTGTAAGCCGAGGCGACTTCGAGCCGCATCGAGGCGTAGCTGTCGGCGAGCCCGACCGGCAATGTCTTGGTCAAGGGCGTTGCGAGCATCCAAGTCAGATTGAATTCGCCGAGCGAAAGCGTGACCACCATCAGCGAGCCGGCCAAAATTCCCGGCCGCGCATTCGGTACGATCACGTCGCGGAAGCGCCGCCACGGCGACGCACCGAGCGAGGACGCAGATTCATCGAGCGTTCCGATGTCGGTCGCCGCGAACACCGCCATCACCGAGCGTACCATGAACGGCAAGGTGAACACGACGTGACCGACGAGAATGAACAGCCAGGAGCGCCGGAAACCGCCGAAGCTGCCGTAGGTCAGTAGCAGCGCCAGCGCGATCGCCAAACCGGGAATGGCGAGCGGCAAGGTGATGATCTCCTCCGCCGCCCGCGCCAGCCGGCCGCCGCGCAGATGCAAGCCGTACGCGGCAGGAACGCCGACCACGAGCGTCACCGCGAGCGCGGTAATCGCGATCAGGAACGAGCGGAAGATGGTATCGGCATAGAGCTGCCACACCTGCACCACCCATTGCAGCGTCAGGCCCGACTGGATGCCGCGAAAATAATTGACGGTCACGCCGGCGAGCATGGAGAGGAGCGCCGGCACAATCAAAAAGGCGGCGACCACAAGCGTGAACGCAAGCTGTGCGGCGAATATGACGCGCTCGCGCATGAGCTTCATCCGCTGGCGGCCACGGTGTTGCCGCCATAGCTGCGCGCGAGCGCGAGAATGGCCCAGGTCACCAGCCCGAGCCCGACCGACAATGCCGCCGCAGTGGCGACGTTCGCTGACAGCGTGAACTCGGTGTAGATCAGCATCGGCAAGACGTCGATGTCGGTGGCGAGCGTGAAGGCCGTGCCGAAGGCGCCCATGGCGGTCGCAAACGCGATGGCGCCCGACGCGATCAACGCGGGCGCTAGCGCCGGCAGGATGACGTCGCGATGCACCGCCCATGGGCCGGCGCCGAGGGCACGCGCGGCCTCTTCAAGGCTCCCATCGAGCTTTTCGGCCGCCGCCATGATGGTGAGGATCACGCGCGGGATCGAGAAATAGAGATAGCCGAGAAACAGGCCGTCGATCGAATAGGCCAGCACCTGCTTCGACCCAAACAGCGCCGACGTAATCTCGCCGATCAAACCCTGCCGCCCGGCCAACAGAATGATCATGAAGCCGACCACGACGCCAGGGAAGGCGAGCGGCAGCGTCAGCATGGCGACCAGAAGCGAGCGCCCTGGGAAATGATGGCGTTGCAGAAATAGCCCGCTGATCGTCGCGATCAGGAGAGTTGCGGCCGTGGTGGCGGCCGCCAGCAATATGGTGTTGAGCAAAGTCGCCCGATAATTCGGCTCGAGCAGAATGGCGGCGTATTCGGCGATGCCCCGGCTGCCGCTTGCACCGGTCATGACGAGTAGCGCCATGGGCAGCACGAAGAACGCCGCCACCACGATCGCGAGCGGCAGAAGACAGAGCCCAACGAAGGTCTTTTTGCTCATTGGCGATCGTGCGCGGAGCAATGAAACGCCGCGGCACAATGATGCATCATCTCACTTCGGCCAAATAGCGGGCGGTAAACGCATTCTGCACGGATTCCAGCTTCGCCCAGTCGACGCTTTTCGCCCGCGCGTAATCGCTCGCCGGGAGGAATTTGTCCTCCACCGATTGCGGCAGCTTGATCGGCCGTGCCGGACGCAAGTACGCGTTGGCCCACATCGCCTGCCCCTTGTCCGACAGGAAGTAGTCCAGGACTTTCTCGGCTTTTTCCTTATCGGGTGCATTGCGCACCAGGCTTGTGACATAGGGGAAGACCACGGTGCCCTCGCACGGAATGACGAAGGCGAAATTTCCCTTCTCGGTGTACTTGGCGCGGTAGGCGTTGAAATCATAATCGAACAGGATCGGAATTTCGCCCGACACGACGCGCGCATAGGAGGTTTGCTTCGGCACGATCGGCTGGTTCTGGTGCAGCTCTTTGAAGAAATCGATCGCGGGCGTGAAATCGCCGGTGCTGCCGCCAAGCGCGATATTGATCGCAACGGCGCCGACATAGCCGACCGCGGCGGAAGACGGATCGAGGTATCCGACCATGCCCTTGTAAGCCGGCTTGAGCAGGTCTTTCCAGCAGGCCGGCACCGGCGCGCCGCCGAGCGCGTCCTTGTTGACGAACAGGCCGAGCGTGCCGGAATGGATCGTCGTCCAGTACCCGTCGGGATCCTTCAGGCCGGCCGGGACCTCGTCCCAGCCCTTCGGCTTATAGGGCTCGATCACGCCCTGGGCCTTCGCCTTCATGCCGAAATTCACGCCGTAATAAACCACGTCGGCGACCGGGTTGTTCTTCTCGGCGATAAGCTGCGCCAGCGCCTGACCGGAATTCTTGTTGTCGAATGGTATGTCGTAGCCGAGGTCGCTCTTGATCGCCTTGAGCATTGAGGCGAAGTCGGCCCATTGGGGCGGGCAGTTATAGCAAATGACGTCGGCCGCGTGCGCCGGCACGCGGGGAAGCACTGCGAAAAGGACCGCGAGGAGGAGACCCATCGACCACTTGCGCATCGTTTCGACTCCGGAAAGCGTTGGTGGCAGGGTGAAAATCAGACGCACGATACTATTGCATTTCGATGACAAATGCGCCTTGAGAACGCTGTTAGCGGTGAAGAGAGCAGGGATGTTGACGCTGAAATCCACCAGGGCGGTGATGGCGACCGCGATTTTGATCGCCGTATCAGCGGTCGCGATGGTCGCAAATCTGCGGCCCGTCGTGGCGCAGACGGCGCCGGACTATCCGACCCGGCCGATCACGTTGGTCGTTCCTTACCCGGCCGGTGGCGGCAACGACGTCATCGCGCGCCTGGTCGCCGCCAAGATGAGCACAAACCTCGGCGAGCCCATCGTCATCGAGAACAAAGGCGGGGCCGGCAGCACGATCGGCACCCGCGACGTCGCAAGAAGCAAGCCGGACGGCTACACGTTGCTGATCGCTACAAGCGCGCTCGCCATCAATCCATCGCTTTACCCCGACGCCGGCTATGACCCGAAGGCGGATTTTACTCCGGTCGGACTGATTGCCGCGAGCGCCAATCTGGTGCTGGTGCGTTCGTCTCTGCCGGTGCATTCCATTGCCGAACTGATCGCGCTCGCCAAGCAAGAGCCGGGCAAGCTCAACTTTGCTTCGACCGGGACTGGCACGAGCACGCATCTGGCCGCCGAACTGTTCGCCGCCATGGCCGGCGTGAAACTGACCGCCATTCCGTACAAGGGCGTGGCGCCCGCGGTAACCGATCTCTTGGGCGAGCACGTCGATCTGATGTTTTGCCCCAGCGCAAGCGTCGTCGGGCTCGTGCATGAGGGAAAATTGCGCGCGCTCGCCGTGACCGGCGCCAAGCGCTCGCCGCTATTTCCAGAATTGCCGACGATTTCCGAGGCCGGACTGCCCGGCTATGTGGCGGAGTTGCATTACGGCATCGTCGCGCCGGCCGGCACGCCGCCGGCGGTGATCGCCAAGCTCAACTACGCATTGAATTTCGCCCTCGCCGATACAGCCGTGCGTAGCCGGCTCGCCGTCGACGGCGCCGAAACGCGGCCTGGTACGCCGCAAGCCTACGCGGCCGACATCGCCAGCGAGCAGTCCAAATGGTCGGCGATCATCACGAAGTCCGGTGTCACTGGGCAGTGATGCCCGTTGTTCTCGCCTGCGGCGGAAAAGCGCTGATTGGCGCCTATCCGTTCGCCGCGAAGTTGGGTTAACTTACCGAAGGGGAGCCAACGGGAGCCAAGGGGAGGAACGCCGACGTGGGCGCGCAATTCTGGATTATCCAGACCTTCAATGGCATTTCCTACGGCGCGCTCCTGTTTCTCGTCGGTAGCGGCCTGTCGCTGATCTTCGGCGTGATGCGCATCGTGAATTTGTCTCACGGCGCTTATTTTCTTTGGGGCGGCTATATCGCGCTCTCCGTGATCGGGGCAACGGGCTCGTGGGCGCTGTCGCTGCCGCTTGCCGCGCTCGCGCTCGCGCTCATCGGGCTGGTGATGGAACGTGTGTTCTTGCGTCCGCTCGGCTTCGATCCGCTGCGGCAGGTGCTGCTGACAGTCGGCTTCGCTTACCTGTTTCAGCAGGGCGCGCTCGATATCTGGGGCGGCAACAATCTCGAAATCAATCCGCCGGACGCGCTCACCCACAGCGTCGTAATCGACGGCCTCTATCTGCCGCTCTACCGCGTATTCATGATTGCCATGGCGCTTGTGATCGGCGTCTCGTT
>DATJTL010000159.1:0-24317 GCA_035503415.1 Xanthobacteraceae bacterium | reverse complement strand
GCTGAAAATCAAACGCGCCGTGCGCTTTCCCTTTCTCGACTACTCGACGCTGCAAAAGCGCAAGCAGGCTTGCGACGCCGAACTTGCCGTGAACTCGCCCTACGCGCCGCAAATCTACCGCCGTGTTCTGCCGATCACGCGCGAAGGCGGCGGCGGGCTGGCGATCGACGGGCACGGTGAGCCCGTCGAATGGGCGGTGCAGATGCGCCGCTTCGACGAGAATCGTACTCTCGACCGCATTAGCGGCGAAATCGACGAGGCGCTTGCGGATGCGCTTGGCCGCGCCGTTGCGGCGGCACACGCGCGCGCGCAGCCGGTCGACGGCAGCGCGTGGATCGCGGCGCTCGGCTCCTACATCGACGAGCATGCTCAGGCTTTCGCCGCGCATCCGGAAATATTCGCCGCCGGCGAGATTGAAGCCCTCGCCCGCGCCAGTCGTACCGCCTATGCGCGCGTCGTCCCGCTGCTTGAGGACCGCGGCCGGCGCGGCCTCATTCGCCGCATCCATGGCGACCTTCATCTCGGCAACATCGTGCTGATCGACCACAAACCGGTCGTGTTCGACGCCATCGAGTTTTCCGAGATCATCGCGACCGGCGATGTTCTCTACGACCTGGCCTTCCTGCTCATGGACCTGCTCGAGCGCGCCCTGCCGCAGCCGGCCAATATCGTGCTCAATCGCTATCTCGCCGAAACTCATCAATCCGACAATCTCGACGGGCTCGCCGCCCTGTCGTTTTTCCTCTCGCTGCGCGCGGCGATTCGCGCCCGCGTGACGGTGGCGCGATTGGAGCGCGCGCCGACGGCGCAGCGCGGCGAAATCACCAAGGAAATTGCCAAGTCCGCGCGCGCTTATTTCGCCCTCGCCGCACGCGCCATCGCGCCTCCGCCGCCGCAATTGATCGCCATCGGCGGCCTCTCCGGCACTGGCAAATCGCAACTCGCCCGCGCGCTCGCGCCCGATATAGGGCCAATGCCCGGCGCGGTCGTCGTGCGTTCGGACGTCGCGCGCAAGGCGTTGTTCGGTGTTGCCGAGACGGAACGATTGCCGGAACAGGCCTATGCACGGGCGGTGACGGAGCGTGTCTATGGGGTGCTTATCGATAAAGCGCGCCGCATCCTCGCCGCCGGCCATTCGGCCATCGTCGATGCGGTGTTTGCCCAACCGGCGGAACGCGACGCCATAGCTGCCGCGGCCAAATCCGCCGCAATTGACCTGCACGGGTTCTTCCTCACCGCTGATCTGGCGACCCGGCTCGCCCGCGTCGGCCCCCGCTCAGGGGACGCATCCGATGCCACCGAAAAGGTCGCGCAGGCACAGGAAACCTACGACCTCGGCCGGCTCGACTGGAGGCGGATTGATGCCTCCGGCTCGGTCGCCGAAACCCTCGCGCGAGCACGCGCCGCACTGGATTGACGCGACGCGGCTCTGCCTACATAAAGCGGCGGCCGGATAGGCAGCAGACTAGGGTAGGGCAATGGCGAATAGCGCATCGACGACGGCGGGCACGCACGAAGGCGCGGCAACGCGCCGCGATTTTCTCTACATCGCAACCGCAATGGTCGGCGCGGTCGGCGCGGTCGCCACGCTGGTTCCCCTGGTTGACCAGATGAATCCCGATGCTTCGACGCTCGCCGCCGGCGGGCCGGTCGATGTCGACGTGAGCAAGATCGAGGAAGGCGCGCAGATCATGGTCCGCTGGCGGCAGCGGCCGATCTGGATCTACCACCGCTCGAAGGAAGCGCTGCAGATGCTGCAGAGCGCCAAAGATACCTCACTGCTCGCAGATCCCAATTCCGAACAGGGGCAGCAGGCGCCTTACGTCACCAACTGGCACCGCTCCATCAAGCCGGAATACGGCGTGCTGGTCGGCATCTGCACGCATCTCGGCTGCATCCCGTTGTTCTATCCGTCGCCGAATGCCACCACCCCGGTCGCCAATTGGATCGGCGGCTACTTCTGCCCCTGCCACGGCTCCAAGTATGATGCCGCCGGCCGGGTCTATAGCGGTGTGCCGGCGCCCTACAATCTGCCGGTGCCGCCCTATCGCTTCCTCAACGACACCACGATTCGGATCGGCGAAAACCCCGCCGACTCGGCGTGGAGCTTCGACTCGATCCTGCAGCTGTAGGCGGCCGGCATTCTCTCCCGGCTGGCTGCGGCCGTCGTTCTGGCGGTTGCCATGATGCCGGGCACTGCGTGCCTTCGCTGCCTCTTTCCCCCATAATGGCGCATGGCCTTCGACACCCGCAGCCTCGCCGTTGCGACGGCGGGATTTTGCGCCTTCGTCAATCTCTATTCCGTGCAGGCGCTGTTGCCGAATCTGGCGGCCGAATTCGGCGTCAGCGCCGGCGACATTTCCTGGCTTATGACGGCAGGCACCGGGGCGATTGCGCTCACCGCGCCGTTCACTGGCGCGCTGGCTGATGTGGTCGGGCGCAAACGCCTGATCACCGCCGCCATGTTCGCCATCGTCGTGCCGACGCTGATCATGTCACTGGTGACGAGCGTACCGGGCTTCGTGTTCTGGCGCTTCGTGCAAGGACTGTTGCTGCCGCCGATTTTCACCGTCGCCGTTGCCTATATCGGCGACGAGTGGCCGCTCGCCGACGTGCCGCGCGTCGCCGGGCTGTACATTTCCGGCACCAGCATCGGCGGCTTCTGCGGCCGTTTCATCCCCGGGATGTTGACCGATCTGATCGGCTGGAGGGCCGCGTTCGCTGTCGTCGCTCTGATCACGCTCCTCGCCGCCATCATCGTCGTGTCGACGCTGCCGCGCGAGAAGCAGTTCGTGCGCTCGGGCCGGCTGTCGTCCTCGCTGGCGCAGATGATGCGCCATTTTCGCGACCGGCAGCTGATGGCCACCTACGCGATCGGTTTCGGCGTCTTGTTCAATTTCATCGCCACGTTCACCTATGTGAGCTTTCATCTGGCGGCACCGCCCTATCTGTTTTCGCCGGCGCTGCTGGGCGCGCTGTTCCTCACCTATCTCGTCTCGAGCCCGATCGTGCCGCTGGTCGGACGCGCCATTGTGCTGTTCGGCCGGCGGCCGTTCGTGCTCGGCGTCATCGCCCTGTGGCTGGTTGGAGCCCTCCTGCTGCTGGCGCCGCCGGTCAGTGTGATCATGACGGGGCTGACCTTGTGCGCGGTGTGCGGCATGGTGTGCCAGGCGGTGTCGACAGGCTATGTGACAATGACCGCCAAGGAGGGACGCTCGTCGGCTGTCGGTCTCTACGCCACGGCCTATTACGTGGGCGGCAGCGCCGGAGCTTTTCTTGGCGGGCTTGCCTGGACTTTTTCCGGCTGGGACGGCTGTGTCGCCATCATCGTCGCCATGCAGGCGATCATCGCGGTCATCGTCGCCGCAGCCTGGGGACGGTAAATAGCATCGCGTCAGCGAACGGAGGGAAACATCATGGTGTCGGAGAGCCAATTCGCCTTTCTGCGGTCGATCGACACGCCGACCGTCTGCAACCTGATCGAGATCGCGGCGCCGGCCCGCCGCGGCTCAGGCTACACCGTGACGCATCTGCACTGTCCCTACCCCGATCTGCCGCCAATCGTCGGCTTCGCCAAGACGGTGACGATCCGCACCCGTGATGCGGTCAGCGGGCCGAGCTACATGCAAAAGCGCATGGATTATCTGGATTACGTCGCCGCCGAACCGCGCCCAAGCATCGTGCTGATCCAGGATCTCGACGAGCCGCCGGGCTACGGCGCGTTCTGGGGCGAAGTGCAGACCAACGTGCACAAGTCGCTGGGCTGCCTCGGCACCGTCACCAACGGCTCCATCCGCGATATCGCGCAGGCCGCCGAAGGTTTTCAGATGCTGGCCGGTTCGATCGGCCCTTCACACGCCTATGTGCACGTGGCGGATTTCGGCGTTCCCGTCTCCATCCACGGCATGGCGGCGAAGTCTGACGACCTCATTCACGCCGACCGCCATGGCGCTGTCGTCGTGCCGATCGACAAAATCGACGCCATGCAGGCTGCCCTCGACGGACTGATGAAGCAGGAGGCGCGGATCATAGCGGCAGCGAAGTCCGGGAAAGGCGTGGACGCCATCAAGGCCGCGTTCCGTAGCTAATTCTCCGCGCTCGGGTGCCAGCGCAGCGCGTATCCGGCGGAAAGCACCGCAAGGATCGCCGGCGGGGTGATCACATCGACCACGACGCGACGCGGCCGCGTCTTGCGGGCGTCGTAGCCTGTCGGCATCCACGGCAGCAGCGCGTCGCCGCGCACCGCAAAGGCCCCCTCCTCCAGCGTGACGAATGCACCGTCCGGCAAGCCGTCGATTTCGCGCCGGTGAACGCGCTTGGCGCGGCCGCGCAGGCGCTCGTCGTGAAGCACGTCGTCCATCTCCCCTGCCCGCGGCCGCGTACGCGGTCCGTGCGCGATCTGCCAGTTACCGGCGAACTCCAGCGCATCAGCGCGCCGGCACTCGAAGCAGGGCCGATGGCCGGCGGCGAGCGCCGTCGGTTCGTCGAGAAAGAACAGTTCGGTATAGAAGCGCCCCCAAACGTCGCGGTGGCGCCCCTTGAAATCGAGTACGCAGCAAATCCATTGCCGCGAGGCCCAGCGCCGCGCGGTCAAGGTTTTATCGTCGCTATGAAACCGCCCGCCGCGGTTGCCCATAAACAATCCGCGCGCAGGGACGGCAACAAGATCGCCGAACGGCGTGACGCGGTTTGACAGCGGCATTGCCCGAACGCTGCGCCGGTCCCTTTCTATCGCTTGATTGGCGCGAAGTGTGCCGGCGTCATGAAGTTGCTTTCCTGTTTGATGATGTAGCCGGTCTCGGCGTTCTTCTCGATATAGACCAGCCATTCCGGATCCTTGAACATTGCGGCGCGCCGCTTCGCCCGGTCGGCGAAATCCTCATAGACCCATATGTGAACGTAACAATTGACGTCGCCGGTTTCGGGGATGAGCCACGCCAGCGGCTCGCCGCAATGTCGCTTCTGCGGGATCAGTCCGTATTTTTCGTAGAGTTCGATCTGCTTGCGCAGCGTGCCCGGACGCAGCGTGTAGGTGCGGTGGTCGATAAGCATGTTTTCTCCTCCCTGAGCGCAATTACGCCGATGCTACGCCGTCGGATCGTCCATGAAAACCTGTCGAGCCGATACCTGCGGCTGAGAGCTTAGCTCAGCCGCGAGCGCGCATGCCCCCGCTCCTCGCGGGCACGCTGACGAGAGTTTCAGATACGGAAACGACGGAGCAGCACGCCGCCTAAGCCTGCGGCTGCGGCTCCATGGGCCCGGGCTCCGGCCGCGGGCGGTTGCGGCCGGCGCCGGCGCTGGGCACCGTCGAGGCGCGCGGCGTCGACGGCTCGATGATCGACTCCCGCGTCGGCCGCTTGCCCATGAGCAGGTCCTTGATCTCGTCGCCGGTGAGCGTTTCGAATTCAAGCAGGCCGCGAGCCAGCGTCTCCAAATCGGCGCGTTTCTCGGTAAGGATGTGCTGCGCCTCGGCGTAGCCCTCCTCCACGTAGCGCCTGATCTCGGCGTCGATCTTCTGTACGGTGGCCTCGGAAATATTCTGCTGGCGCGCCACCGAGTAGCCGAGGAACACTTCCTCCTGGTTTTCACCGTAGGCAACAGTGCCGAGCGCATCGGACAGGCCCCAGCGAGTCACCATCATGCGCGCGAGCTTGGTCGCCTGCTCGATGTCGGAGGCCGCGCCCGAGGTGACCTTCTCCCGGCCGAACACCAGTTCTTCGGCAACACGGCCGCCCATCATGATAGCGAGCCGCGAGGTCATCTGTTCGAGCGACATCGACAGCTTGTCGCGTTCGGGCAGCTGCATGACCATGCCGAGCGCGCGGCCGCGCGGGATGATGGTGGCTTTGTGCACCGGATCGGTGGCCTTGACGTTGAGCGCGACGATGGCGTGGCCGCCCTCGTGATAGGCGGTGAGGAGTTTTTCCTCCTCCGTCATCACCAGCGATTTCCGTTCGGCGCCCATCATCACTTTGTCTTTGGCGTCCTCGAACTCGACCTGGGTGACCATGCGCTTATTACGCCGCGCCGCCATCAGCGCCGCTTCGTTGACGAGGTTCATCAGGTCCGCACCGGAGAAGCCGGGCGTACCGCGGGCGATGGTCTTCAAGTTCACGTCGGGAGCGAGCGGCACCTTGCGCACGTGCACCTTCAAAATCTGCTCGCGGCCGACCACGTCGGGATTCGGCACCACCACCTGCCGGTCGAAGCGGCCGGGCCGCAGCAGCGCCGGATCGAGCACGTCAGGCCGGTTGGTCGCGGCGATCAGAATGATACCTTCGTTGGCCTCAAAGCCATCCATCTCGACAAGGAGCTGATTGAGCGTCTGCTCGCGCTCATCGTTGCCGCCGCCGAGGCCGGCGCCGCGATGGCGGCCGACGGCATCGATCTCGTCGATGAAAATGATGCAGGGTGCGTTCTTCTTGGCCTGCTCGAACATGTCGCGCACGCGGCTCGCGCCGACGCCGACAAACATTTCAACGAAATCGGAACCCGAAATGGTGAAGAACGGCACATTAGCTTCGCCGGCGATCGCGCGCGCGAGCAAAGTCTTGCCGGTCCCGGGCGGCCCGACGAGCAACAGGCCGCGCGGAATGCGGCCGCCGAGCCGCTGAAATTTTGCCGGATCGCGCAGGAATTCGACGATCTCCTGCAGGTCGAGCTTGGCTTCGTCGACACCGGCCACGTCCTCGAAGGTCACGCGGCCATGCGCCTCGGTGAGCAACTTGGCGCGCGACTTGCCGAACCCCAAGGCCTTGCCGCCGGCGCCCTGCATCTGCCGCGATAGAAAGATCCATACGCCGATCAGCGCAACGAACGGCAGCCAGGAGATCAGCAGAGAGACGAACCAGGGCACGTTCTCGGTCTGCGGCCTCGCCGTGATCGAGACACCCTTGTTGTAGAGGCGCTGCACCAGGTTCGGATCGTTCGGCGCATAGGTTTGGAAGGTGCGGCCGTCGGTAAAGTCGCCGTGGATTTCCGGCCCCTGAATGACAACGTTGCGCACGCGGCCGTTATCGACGTCATTGAGCAGCTGCGAGAAGCTAATTTCCTGCGAATTTGCGTTGTGGCTTGGATTCTGAAACAGCGTGAACAGCGCCAGAAGCAACAGCACGATGATGACCCACAGGGCAAAATTGCGCAGATTGGCGTTCATCTTCAGTCCTTAATCCGCGATCGCGTGCAGGAGCCCAGCTCCCGCTCTTAGCCCCGGAATCGTGGCGGCTTCACGTCCCCACTGCTTCCGCAATGTAGGCGCGCGACCGCCCCCTGCCAAGGGAACCGGACCGCCTTTAGGAGGCAATCCAGCCCCCAACTATAGGCCTATTTCGTAAAGCGGCTGTTGCGGTCTTGCCGTATGGCTGTATTGCGAAGGCTGGAAACCCGCCGGCTGGCTGCGGTGCGGCGCGCGGGTGCGCGCTCGATGCGCAGCCGGTTACCGGCGAGCGTGACCATCGCGCCGGCAAGGGTCCGCCGCGGCTGCGGCGCCAGCCGCAGGGCGTCATGGAGCGCTTCGAGCTTGCCGAGTTCAATCGGCCCCTCGTCCCCACAATGGGCAATCGCGCGGCCAAGCAGGCGCAGTCCGACCTCGGCGGGTAGATCGAGGAAGGGCTCACGGTCGAACACGATCGGACCGCGCCTCGGCCAGGGGCCCGGCGCAAGCGCCGCTCGCGCAGCGCTGACGGCGAATTCGATCGCGAATTCCGCGCGCCGCATGCGCGTCGCGAACCGCGAAAGACCACGCGCATTCAGTCCTTCGCGCGCCAGCGGCGGCATCAGCTCGCGCAGCCGCGCGCGGGTAAAGCGCGGATCGGCGTTGCTTGGATCCTGCGCGTAGGCGATGCCGGCCGCCCGCAGCGTGGCGATGAGTCGCGTCTTGGGGATGGGCAGGAGTGGACGCACGAGAAAAATCTCGGTTCCGGCGTCTGCCGGCAGTGTCGACGTGGCGGCCATGCCAGCGAGTCCTGTCAATCCGCTGCCGCGCGCGAGGCGGAACAGCACGGTTTCCGCCTGATCGTCGAGAGTGTGAGCGGTGAGGACGTGGGCATACTTCGCGCCCGTGGCGGCCTGCGCCAGTAAGCGGTAGCGGGCCACGCGCGCCGCCTCCTGCAGGCCGGTCGCCGGCTTCCTGCCACGCCAGTGCAGCGTCCGATGCGCCACGCCGAGCCGACGCGCCAGCCGCTTGACCGCCGCCGCTTCGGCCGCCGCTTGCGGCCGCAAACCATGGTCGACGGTGACGGCGAGAAGCTTCGGGGCCTTCTTCAGCCCCTTCGCCCAACGGGCAAGGAGCAGCAACAGCGCCGTCGAATCCGGCCCACCGGAGGCTGCAATGACAAGGCCGCCCGCACTTTCTAGGCCCTGGAATAGCGCGTTCGCTTCATCGTCGCGGACGGCTTCGTCAGCAATGGGCACGCTTTTGTTCCCGCGCGACACTCTCTTTCACGCTCAGAGAGGCGCGCGGGTATTTGCGTAAAACCTCTCCCAGCGAGGCGCAAGCGGCCTCCTTCTGGCCTAAGGCCGCAAGCGACTCGCCGAGCCGCAACAGCGCGTCAGGTGCCCGCGCCATGGTCTCGTATTTGGTCGACACCGTCAGGAATGCCTCCGCGGCATCGTGGTACTGCTGGCTCTGAAACAGCGCCTCGCCGAGGTAGAACTGCGCCTCCGGCGTCAGCCGGTCGCTCGGATATTGGCGCAGGAACACGCGGAACGTCTGCACCGCCTGCGCGTAGTCCTTCCGCTCAAAGTAACCCTGACCGAGTTCGTATTCGTCCTTCGGCGTGTTGGCGACCGGCGGCGGCGGCTCCATCGACGCCTGCGCGCCACCGGTTGCACTCGGATTGGTCGGCGGCGGAGGCGGTAATCGGCCGGCCGGAGCGGCGCCTTGCGGCGCAGACAAGTTCGACAGATCGAGCGGGGCTCCCGCTTGACGCGGGGCAGCCGCACCAGCGGGCGCGCCCTGGTAGATCGGCGGCGGCTCCGTGGCATTGGTGCTGGTGCCAAGCGGGTGTGGCACCCCAGGTGCGTTCGGATCGAGCCGCGGATTGAAGGCGTCGTGAGAGTGATCCGTGGGCTCGCCAGCGGCGGCCGCGGGCGGCGGCGAATACTGGGCAGCCGGCGGCGGATAAGAAGGTGCGGAATAAGAGGGATGAGAATACGAGGGCTGCGAATACGACGGCTGCGAATATTGCGGTGGTGAGTATTGCGCGGACGCGGGCGGCGTCGAAGCAGCCGGCGCTCCGCCCTGCATTTGTTGTTGCAGGCGTTGCACCTGCTGTTCGAGCTGCTGATCGCGGTACTGCAATTGCTCCACTTGGCCGGTAAGGTTGCGGATCGTCTCTTCGAGGCGATCAACCCGCATCAACTCGGAATCGGCGTCCTGCGCCTTCGCGATGTGGGCGCCCAGCACGCAGGCAAGCATGACCAAAAGAAGCGGAACCGGACGGATCATTCGCGCCGACATATTCGCTGGCTTGAGCGTTCGCACCATAGCTGGCCCTTCGTCCAAAACGTAATTCAACTAGCTATCGGGCCGCAGCGGCGCGCCCCCAGGGCGCCGGCGATCATCACGGGCGGCCGCGGTGGCCACCCGCGTAGTCAGCGCTGTTACGAACTCTGATCGAGCACGGTCACAGCGCGGCGGTTCTGCGACCAACAGGAAATATCGTCACAGACGGCCACCGGACGCTCCTTGCCATAAGAGATGGTGCGCATACGCTGCGCCGCGATGCCGCGCGAGACCAGATAGTCGCGCACAGTTTGGGCGCGGCGGGCGCCAAGCGCGATATTGTATTCGCGCGTGCCGCGTTCGTCGGCATGGCCTTCAATGGTAAAGGCGTACTGACTGTAGTGGTTGAGCCACTCGGCCTGCTTGTCGAGTGTTGCCCGCGCCTGTTCGGAGAGGTCAGAGGAGTCGGTGTCGAAGAAGACGCGGTCGCCAACATTGACGACGAAGTCCTGCTGACTGCCCGGGACGGCGGCCGAGGCCATGGCGCTGGTCGGGTCGGCGTCGTGTTTGGCGCAGCCCGCCATTACGAGCACGCCCAGGATGACGGCTGCGAATTTGGCGCCGCGGACGATCCCCATCGCGTTCATTCCGGTGCCTCCGTTACTTGCGTCACTTGTACTTGCGTCACTTGTGTCTTGAGCCCGAACCTGCCCCTTCCCGTAGGGAAGGTGCGGTGGGCGGCTAAGGCGGGTCTAGCAGCGCCTTCGTTAAGCGAAGGTTCCGTCAACCTTGATGCCTCGTTGCAAAGAAGCCTAGTCCCCGCACAACACCCGAAAACCCTTTGGAATGGTTAATGAGGCCTCAATGCGGCAAGCGTATGGTCAGGCGGAAAGATGACGAGGGATCAGGCGGAAAGATGACGGGGTATTATGTCAACAGCGGCGACCAGGCAGGGTCGGAGGCGAAGCTTGGGGTAGGAACCCGCAGCTGGTTGCGGCCCGAAATATTGATCGTATAGAGCGAGGGCCCGGGACCGCCCATGACGTCGCTGAAATACATGATCACTTGGCCGTTGGGCGCAAACGTCGGCCCCTCATTGTGGAATCCCTCGGTGAGGATGCGCTCTCCGCTGCCGTCGGGCTTCATCACCCCGATCGCGAACTGGTTGGTCGTTTGCTTGGTAAAGGCGATGTACTCCCCGGTCGGCGACCAAACCGGCGTCGAGTAGATGCCGTCGCCGAAGCTGATGCGCTGCGCCGCCCCGCCGGCCGCGGGCATGACGTAGATCTGTGGCTGCCCGCCGCGATCCGAGGAGAAGCAAATCCGCGTCGCGTCGGGCGAATAGCACGGTGAGGTGTCGATTGCCTGCGTGTCGGTCAGCCGCGTCGTCGCCTTCGAGCGCAAATCCATCATGAAAATGTTGGAGTTCGAGCCTTCCTGCAGGCTCATGATCACGCTCTGCCCATCCGGCGAGAAACGCGGCGAGAAACTCATGCCGGGAAAATTGCCCACGATCTCGCGCTGGCCGGTCATGATGTTGAGCAGATACACCCGCGGATCACCCTCGCCGTAAGCCATGTAGGTGACTTCCTGGCTTGACGGCGAGAAGCGCGGGGTGAGCACGAGTTCATCGCCGCGCGTGAGATATCTCACGTTGGCGCCGTCCTGATCCATCATCGTCAGCCGCTTGATGCGGCGCTGCTTCGGACCGGTCTCGTCGACGAACACGATGCGGCTGTCGAAATAGCCCTTGTTACCGGTAATGCGCTGGTAGACAGCGTCGGAAATGATGTGGCCGAGGCGCCGCCAGTTGTCGGGCGTCGTCAGGTATTGCTGGCCGGCGCCGAGCTGCTGGCCGGAGAGCACGTCCCAAAGGCGGAATTCCGCCTTCAAGCGCCCGTCGCTCTGCTGAGCCACGCGCCCGGTGATCAGCGTCTGGGCGTTGATGGAGCGCCAATCCTGAAAATTCGGCATGCTATCGAAATTGACGATTTTCTCGATGTAGGCCGACGGATCGATGGGCGCGAACAGGCCGCTGCGTTGCAGGTTCGCGGTAACGATCTGGGTAATTCCGTGCGCGGTGTCGGCATCGTTGGCGGTCCCCGGAATGAACTCCGGAATCGCGATCGGCATGGGTTGGAAGTTGCCGTTGTTGATAACGATGTTGGCCTGGGCCGCGGCATGACGCGTCGAAAGCGTCATCGCGGTTCCCATGGCGCCGAGAGCAAGCGCGTGTCTGCGGGTAAGCAAAGTCGTCGGCTTGTGCGAACGCGTCATCGTTTTGCATCGTCAATTGCTTGCGTTGCCAACAGCGGCATTGCGAAGCGGGTTGGGGTGATTTGATTTGATCCGTCAGTTGGACAAGTCACGCGGATTGAAGTTGACCGTAATATCCTTCCACTGCGCATAATGCTCGGGCTTGAGCATCGTGAACGGCTGGCACTGCAGCAGCGCACGCTCGCCGCTCTCCGCAAGCGCCGGTCCCAGCGGCGACGCCGAGCCTGCCACCACCACCGGCATTTGCGCCAGCGAGCCGTCCGGCTTGAACAGAACTCTTAGCGCGACGTAGAGATTCGAGTTGCTGTCGATGCCAGGCGGCGGGCTCCAGCATTCCCTGATCCGCTCGCGCAGCGCATCGATCTCGGTCTGCGACAGCTGCGCGTTCGGCGGAGCCGTTTGCGCGCCAAGACTCGTCGCGCTGTTGGCGACGCTATTCGTCGCCACCTCACGCTGAGGCTCGCGGTGGTCGAGCAACTGGGCGATCTGGTTGGCATCGTATGCGGGAGTTTTGGGCTTCGGCTTCTCCGGCGACGGCGGCGGGTCCGTTTTCTTCAGAAGCTCGGCGATCTTGTCCGCCTTGAAGTCGTCAGGCTTTTTGTCCTGTTTGTCCGGTTTTTGCGCGGTTCTCTGATCGGGCTTCGGCTGCGGCTTTTGCTGCGGTTTCGGCTTGGGCTGCGGCATCGGCGCGGTTTGTGTGGTGATCGCCGGCTTGTCCGCGACCTTGGGAGCAAGTTGATTGACCGGCTTGGGATCCCCGACCTTGTCGGCAAGCGGTTTCGGCAGCTCCAGCTTAGGCGCGTTCTCTTCGCCCTGCGCAGCTTGCGAAATGTCCTTATCGGTAACGATCTGAACCGGCACGGGGTTCGTCACATCGTCGCTCGGCTTCGAATTGGCAAGACTAACCAGCGCGAACGTAATAAGCGCCGCGTGAGCAAACCCGGATATGACCCAGTCGGATCGCATCCTATTCTCCCGCCGGCTTCTCGTTGGTGATGTTCAAGACCGTGCCGAACCCGGCATCATGCAGCCTGCCCAGGACTCGCGCGACCTCGTTGTAGCAAAGCTGCTTGTCGGCGTTGACCCACACGGTGGGAGCCTGCTGGCCCGGGCTGGCATTGGCGCTCTTGATCGCCTGGAATTTCGTCTCGATATCGTCGAACGTGATCGGGGTTTTATCCAGAAAGAGGTCGGCCTGACTGGAGCAATCGCCGCCGCTCTTCTTGAGCGTGATGCTGAGCGGGGCTTTTTGTGAGTTGAGCGCCGTGCCCCCGCGCGTGTCCGGCAGATCGACCCGGATCGTCAGCGTCATCAGCGGCGCCGTCACCATGAAGACGATCAGGAGCACCAGCATGACGTCGACGAACGGCGTCACGTTGATCTCGCTCATCACGACGCGGCGCTGACGTCCCCGCCGGCCGCCCGATACGGTACCTGCGACACTTGCCGCCATGTCCCCTCACGCCCGCTCGTCGATCTGCCGCGACAGGATCGCGGTAAATTCGTCGGCGAAGCCCTCTAGCCGCTGCGCCTGCCGGTTCACCTCGACGGTGAACTTATTATAGAAAATCGTCGCCGGGATGGCGGCAACGAGGCCGATTGCGGTCGCGAACAAAGCCTCGGCGATACCAGGAGCCACGACGGCTAGCGACGTGTTCTGCGTGGCCGCAATCGACTGAAAGCTGGTCATGATGCCGGTCACCGTGCCGAACAACCCGACAAACGGGCCGGCCGAGCCGACCGTGGCCAGAACGAGGAGCCGCCGCTCCATGTGTTCGATCTCGCGCGCAATGGTGACGTTCATCACTTTCTCGACGCGCATCTGTAGCCCGGTGAAGGAGCGGATATTGCCCTCGAAACTGCGCTTCCACTCATTCATGGCGGCCACGAACACCGCGCCGGTCGAATGCCCGGGAGCGCCCGCCAGCGATTTGTAGAGTTCCTCAAGCGACTGACCGGACCAGAAAGCCTCTTCAAAGCGGTCGCCGGCCTTGCGGACGCGTGCAAACAGCAACGTCTTGTCGATGGCGATGGCCCAGACCCAGACCGAGCACAGCAGGAGTCCGCCCATCACCAGCTTGACGATCCACAGCGAATTCCAAAACAGCGTGAAAAGCTGCAGGCCTGACGATGACATGAGGCGTCCGTCCTCTGGGCGTCCATCCAATGGTCCGGCCGGTGCGAGCCGAAACCGAACTACTAGCACTGGCCCTGACCGGATGTGGCGCGCAAAACCACGACCAAAGAAAAAGCCGAGACAAGCCGCAACGCGCGCGTCGACCAAGACTCGAGTTTTCGCGAGGACCCAAGCCGGACCCGTCACCGGCCACACCGAAATCAGTCGCGAAACGTGTCCAAACTAGGGCGCTACACCAATCATTTCGGCCTACGAAGCCCAAGTGTCCTTAATGGCCCGTTAATCGCCGACACGGCGCGGCGACAAAACGTCCGTCACGCGCAATTGGGCCGCCCGCCTCGGCGGCGGACGGCCCACAGACGACGGCCCAGAGACTTGGCCCGAATACCTCTGGGACTCTAACTGCTCGGCGGTTGCGGCGTCTCGCCCGGGGGACGATTGCGCCGCTCGGCCATGAACTGATCGAACTCGGCCCTGTCCTTGGCGAATCGCAAGCGCTCGAGAAATTCCTTGAACTCGCGCTGCTCGTCTTCAAGCCGCCGCAGCGTCTCGGCACGATAATCGTCAAAGGCGCGGTTGCCGCTCGAGCGGGGGCGTCCCCACCAGTCGCCTCCGCCGCGCGACTGATCCATCCGCTCGCGCAGACGATCCATTTTGTCCTGCATGCGCTGCATCTTTGATTGCCAGCGGCTCATGTGCCGGTCGAAGCCTCCCTCGCCGCGGTCGTGCCCGCCGCAATAACTCCAGCATCCCGTTCCCATTCGTGAGCTCCAGATCATAAAGCCAAGAACAACAAGTCCCAGCGGCCACCAGGCCCAGAAACCGAAGATCATGAGGAGGATGACGCCCAACGGCCACCACGCCCAAAATCCGAGGAGCATAAGCAAGCCTGCTGCTATTGGCATGGGACACCTCGCGTGTGAATGTAAATAACATTTACATCCGCCGAAAACCCTGTCAAGGGGGCCTCCAGCAAATTTAAGGTGCACTCAGCGATCGGCAACCACACCCGCCGCGCCGAGGCCGCGCAGATAAATCAGCACCTCGGCCTCGAGCAGTTCCTCCGCCGACATCGGCAGCGTGCGTTGCGCCGCATCGCCGCGCCCGAACAGCGAAGCAACGCCATGTGACATCGCCCAAATGTGTAGTGCGACCATCAGTGCCGGCGGCCGGCCCTGGGGCGGCATTTGCGCGCAGAGCGTTTCCGCCGCGCCGCGCAGGACGGCGAAGGCGCGATCGCCGGCTGCGCGCAGTTCGGCGGTGCTGGCAGGCGGAATGCCCGACTCGAACATGGCCGAATAATAGGCCGGCTCGGCACGGGCAAAGGCAAGATAAGCTTTTCCCATGCGTTCGAGCGCGGACAGCGCATCCGGACGGCCGTCGTCCCACGCCCGCGCAAGCGCGATCTCGAATTGCTCAAATCCACGCAGCGCCACGTTGGCCAACAGATCGTCGCGATCGCGGAAGTGGCGGTAAGGCGCTGCCGGGCTGACCCCCGCCCATCGTGCAGCCTCGGCAAAGGTAAAGCCGGCAGGCCCCTTTTGCGCGATCAATTCGAGCGCGGCGCGAAGCAAGGCCTCTTTCAGATTGCCGTGGTGATAGCCGCGCGGGCTGTCTTTCTCGTCTTTCGACCAGCTCATGTAAACGGCTTTTACATTACGGTCGCGATTCCGTCTAATCAGACGCGTTTGCCGGCGCTTTGCAACCGCGCATCGGCGCAAGCCTTTGACGTCGGCATTTGCTGCGGCTTTAATCCGCCAACACGCAATGGTTGTGAGCCCGGCATGCCCTTGATCGCGCCAGCCGCAGAGCCAAGCAGTGGATCGAAAGCCGAGCAGCTTGCGGAGTTACCGCCAGCGACTGAGACCGGCGCGCTCGGCATCTATCAGCTCAAGCGCCTATGGTCGCGCGCCATGGCGGTGCGGCAAGGCCGTCCTCCGCCGGCCCCGATGCGCGAGCGGCATCTCGACTATCTGATCATTCACGCCAGCGGGCTCGGGCTCGAACAAGCGACCACTTATCTGTTGCGCGAAGCGCCGAGCTTCGAAGACTTCGAACGCTGGATCGTCATGACGACGGGCGGCGTCGAGCCGGAGCGGGTCGCGCGCATTAATGCCGCTGTCGTCGGCCGTAATCCCCCTGCCGAGACCGGGCGCTGGCTAGCCGCAATCGAGGCGAGCGAACCGGTCTTGTCCGTCAGCGATCTCGCGTTCTGGGAAGAGCATGGCTACGTCGTGCTGCACGACGCTGTTCCAGCCGCCACTCGCGAAGCGGCGGCGCAGGCTTTGTGGAAGCATCTCGGCGCGCGCGAAGATAATCCGGAGACTTGGTACGCGACAAAAAACAACCATGGCATCATGGTGCAATATTTCCAGCATCCGGCTTTCGAGGCCATTCGCCGCGCCCCGCGCATCCATAAGGCCTTCGCGCAGCTCTGGGGCACTGCCGATTTATGGGCGACCACCGACCGCGTCGGCTTCAACCCGCCGGAGCGCGAAGACTTCAAATTTCCCGGCCCGCACCTGCACTGGGACGTGAGCGTGAAGACGCCGATCCCGTTTACTACGGCCGGCATCCTCTATCTGACCGACACGCCGCCCGAGCAGGGTGCGTTCACGCTGGTGCCTAGCTTTCAGCGCTGGGGCGAAGATTGGCTCAAAACGCTGCCGCTAAACGCCGATCCGCGCCGACAGGATCTTTATGCGCTCGGCGCGCGCGCCATCGGCGACCATGCCGGCGATCTCATCATCTGGCATCAGGCGCTGCCGCATGGTGCGAGCCCCAACCACGGCACGCGGCCGCGCATGGTGCAATACGTCAACATGTTTCCAGCGGATTTTGAGGAGCAGGAGGAGTGGATTTAGGGGCTCGCAATAGCTCAACGCGGCCGCGCAGCGAGCGGCAACTTCTCGAATAATGTGGGGCCGCCCGGCTGTGCACCCTCGATACTAAGGAGCCGCAACTTGGTGAGCACCCCACCCGCGCCAGAGAAGCCGCCGCTCTTGCCGTTTGCCGCCAACACGCGATGGCAGGGCACGATGAGCGGTGTCGGATTTTCGCCCATGGCCTGGCCAACTTCACGTGCCAGCGTCTTGTCGCCGAGTTGCTCGGCGATTTCCCCATAGGTCTTGGTCTCGCCGGGCGGAATGGCGCGTGCGATGACGTAGACGCGGCGATTGAATGCGGGGATGGAAGTGTCATCGACGGTGACGCCGGTGAGATCGGATCGTTCGCCAGCGAGCAAGCGCATGATCCTGTCCACGGCGCGCTGAACATCCGCAGGCGGCACCGTCTCCTTCGCCTGCGGATGACGCCGGCGCAACCGCGCACGGGTCGCGGCAATATCCTTCTCGGGAAGCTGCACGCCGGCGACCCCGCGCGCGCTCCATACGATACCGCAGCAGCCGATTGCTGTGTCGAACAGTGCAAAATTGAGATCGGCAATCATGTAGGAAATATAATCGATGCGTTGACCGGAACCACCCGATCTCTGCACGACTCGCCAAATTGCTATAACTAGCCAAGTTGCTGTTGAACCTCAGGGCCGTGCTGTCTCCAGATCGGCCTTCATGGCGATGCGCAGCGGTTTGGGGATCGGCCGCGCCCTGCCCCCGCTGACGAAGGCAACGCGCACGGACGCCTCGACCAGGAGCTCCTCGCCACGCTTGATACGCTGATGGAGCGTGATCGAGGCGCCCTTGACCTCTTCTGGCTCGGTGGAAATTTCCAGCACGTCGTCCATGCGCGCAGGCTTGAGAAAGTCGATGCTCATCGAGCGCACGACAAAAGCGAAACCCGGCGCCTCTTCCTCGGTTTGCTCGAACAAGGCCCGGTGATCGGCGCCGAGCAGGCGCAGATAATTGGTCCGCCCGCGCTCCATGTAGCGCAGATAGTTGGCGTGATAGACAATGCCGGTGAAATCGGTGTCCTCGTAATAGACCCGCACCGCGAGCACATGCCGGCCGTCGCGGATTTCGCCGTCGAGGTGAACGACCGTCATCGGCCTATCTCCACGGCACCCGGCCGGTCATCGCCTGCTCCCAGTTCTTCCCGTCGAACTCTTTGACCTCGATCTTTGTCAAATCGACGCCATCGAGGCAGCGCACGTTGACATCGATCTTGTCGGGGTCGGAGCGCGGCACGTAAAACGGATGAATGCCGCAAATCGCGCAAAACGTGTGCTGCGCCACGCCGGTGTTGAATCGGTAGGTCGTGAGCGCGTCCTTGCCGCTGATCAGCTCGAAGCAATCGGGCGACACGATGAGATGCAGAAAGCCTTTTTTGGCGCACATCGAGCAATTGCAATAGGTCACACGAGACAACTCCGCTCTCACGCGGAAGCGCACGCGGCCGCAATGGCAGCCACCTTCGTAGTCCTGCGGCATGGCGTCACTCATCCTCTTCCGAGGCAAACAATCCGAATTGCGCCGTTTCACGCGCTGGCTCGGCCAAGCCGAGATGCCGGAAGCCGTGCCCAGTTATCAGCCGCCCGCGCGGCGTGCGCTGCAGAAAGCCGCACTGGATCAGATAAGGCTCGATGATGTCCTCAATGGCGTCGCGCGGCTCCGAGAGCGCAGCGGCGAGCGTTTCGACACCGACCGGGCCGCCGCCGTAATTCACCGCAATGGTGGAAAGATAGCGCCGATCCATGGCGTCGAGACCGGCGGCATCGACTTCGAGTGCGGCGAGCGCCTTGTCGGCAGCCCCGCGGTCGATCGAAGACGCACCCGCTACGGAAGCAAAATCGCGCACCCGGCGCAGGAGACGCCCGGCAATGCGCGGGGTGCCGCGAGCGCGCCGCGCGATCTCGTTGGCGCCATCCGCGGTGAGACCGACGCCAAGAACACGCGCGCCGCGATTGACGATCTGCTCGAGTTCTGCTTCCGAATAAAAATTCAGCCGGATCGGGATGCCGAAGCGGTCGCGCAGGGGATTGGTCAAGAGCCCGGCGCGCGTGGTGGCGCCGACCAGCGTGAATTTGGCCAGATCGATCTTCACCGAGCGCGCCGCCGGCCCTTCGCCGATGATCAGATCGAGCTGAAAGTCCTCCATGGCCGGATAGAGGATTTCTTCCACCGCCGGGTTGAGCCGGTGAATCTCGTCGATGAAAAGGACGTCGCGCTCTTCCAGATTGGTGAGCAGCGCGGCGAGATCGCCGGCCTTGGCGATCACCGGCCCGGATGTGGCGCGGAAATTCACCGCAAGCTCACGCGCCACGATTTGCGCCAGCGTCGTTTTGCCGAGGCCGGGCGGCCCGACGAACAGCACGTGATCGAGCGCTTCCCTGCGCGCGCGCGCCGCGGTGATGAACACGCCGAGATTTTTCCGTGCCTGCTCTTGGCCGATGAAGTCCGCAAGGTGCTGCGGACGCAGGCTCGCTTCGGCCGCATCTTCCTCGCGACGTTCGGCCGAAACCAGTTTGCGTCCGGGGGGCGAGTTCACCGCTCCGGCCCTCGCCTGTATTTGTTCGGCAACAACTCGGCGATCGGCACTACAGCCGCCGATTTGCCGTGCGGCACGATCACCCGCGCCTTGCGGTCATAATCGAAAATCAGCTCACGGCACGCCCCGCATGGCGACACCACCGCGATGGTCTGATTTTCCTCTTCCGGCGGCGGATGGCGCACGGCGACAATAGTGTCGATGCCGTCGTCGCCGAGGTCGACGAAGGCGCGGCCAAGCGCGACCGCCTCGGCGCACACCGCCATGCGACCGAGATAGGCGTCGAGATTGACGCCGGTGAAGATTTTTCCCGAACGCGTGCGCAGCGCGGCACCGACCTCCTGCCAATCGTTACGGTAACGCTGCTTGATCGCGTCGGTGGCGGCGGCAACCAATTCACGGTCCAACTTGGTCAACTTTTCCGGCCGCGTCACTTGGCCAGTTCCTTCAAGCCGAGCCGGATCAAGGTTTGCACCTGCGCGCCTTCGCCGGCGCTACGCGCCGCTGCTGCAATGGCCGCTGCCGCCTGCGGCTGGCCGTAGCCGAGATTGACCAGCGCGGACACCGCGTCGCTCACCGGCTGCGGCGCGCGCTTCTCGTCGAGCGCACCGGTGAGCCGTACCAGGGCCGGATCAACGTCTGTGTACGCGGGCGCCTTGTCTTTGAGCTCGGTGACGATGCGCTCGGCGACTTTCGCGCCGACCCCAGGCGTTCGCGCGACCATCGCCTTGTCGCGCATGGCGATGGCCGACGCGAGGTCGGCGGGCTTGAGCGTGCCGAGTACGGCGAGCGCCACCTTGGTGCCGACGCCCTGTACCGTTTGCAGCAACCGAAACCATTCACGCTCAACGTCGGTGGTGAAGCCGAACAGGCGGATCTGGTCTTCGCGCACGTGCGTTTCGATGGCGAGCGTGGCCGGTTCGCCGGCGCCCGGCAATTCCTGCAAGGTGCGCGCCGAGCAATGCACCAGATAACCCACGCCGTTGACGTCGAGGACGATGGCGTCCTCGCGATAGCTGTCGATCACGCCCTTGAGTTTGCCGATCATGCCACGGCGACCTTTAATATCGCGCTCTGCCGGTGATGCGCGTGCGTCACCGCAATGGCGAGCGCGTCGGAAGCATCATCGGAGCGCGGATCGGCCTTCGGCAACAATACGCCGATCATCATGCGCACCTGTGTCTTGTCGCCGTGTCCGGCACCGACAATGCTTTTCTTCACCAGGTTCGGCGCGTATTCGGCTACCAGCAAACCCGCCTTGGCCGGCACCACCATGGCGACGCCGCGCGCCTGGCCGAGTTTAAGCGTGGACTTGGCATCCTTGTTCACAAAGGTGAACTCAACCGCCGCCTCGTCCGGCTTGAATTCGTCAAGAATGCGCGCAAGACCGTCGTGAATGGCGAGAAGCCGAGCCGCAAGCGTGTCCTGGTCGCGCGTCGCGACCGAGCCGCAGCCGAGAAAGCCGAGGCGGTTGCCGGTAATCTCGACCACGCCCCAGCCGGTGCGGCGGAGCCCCGGATCGATGCCGAGAATGCGAATCGCGCGGGTCATCTTGCCATCGTGATAGACCCGCGCCCGCCTGTCGGCAAAGCGCGCAGTCGCATCCTGGTGACTCGTCAGGGCTCCTCCAATGCCTTAGCACTAGCCCGCAATGCAGCGATCACGATCGAAAAGGCGGGCGATAGTCATCGGTGGGTCGATGTCGGGGCTGTTTAGCGCCGCGTTCCTGCGCCAGATCGGCTGGGAATGCGACGTCTACGAGCGGTCCGGCGTCGAACTGGTCGGTCGCGGCGCCGGCATCACCACGCACCCGGAACTCCTGGAGGCGCTGGAGGCAAGCGGCGCGGGCACACGCGACCTCGGAATTGAGGTACCGAAGCGGATCGCGCTCGATCGTCACGGCCGCATCACCGAGGAGCGGCCACTGCGGCAAATCCTCACCTCGTGGGACCGGCTGCAGCGGCTCTTACGCGCGAGTATCGACCCCACGCGCTATCATCTCGGCTGGGCATTCGAGCGCGTCGAACAGGACGGCCGCGGCGTGCGCGCTCATTTCAACGGCGGCCGCGTGGAACACGCCGATATCCTTGTCGGCGGCGACGGCGTCCGATCCGCGGTGCGTGGCCAAGTCGCTCCGGAGCTGCAGCCGATCTACGCCGGTTATTACATCTGGCGCGGTTCGCCAAACGAAGCCGACCTTGCACCGCAGACGCTCAGAGAAATTTTCCCCTACTTCGTCTTCTACCTGCCGCCGCGGCAGGAGGTCATTACTTACCCGATCGCGGGTTTCAATGACGACCTGCGACCCGGCCATCGCCGCCATAATTTCATCTGGTACCGCACCGCCGACGCGACGCAAATGCGCGCGATGAACGTCGACGAAAATGGCGTGCAGCATGAATTCTCGGTGCCGCCGCCGCTCATTCGCAAGGACCTGATCGAGGCGATGCGCGCCGACGCGCGTGAGATCATGCCACCGGTCCTGCTCGACTGTGTCATGAAGATGGCGCAGCCGTTCATCACGCCAATCTACGATTTCACCGCGCCTCGTATCGTTTTCGGT
This sequence comes from Xanthobacteraceae bacterium, assembly GCA_035503415.1. Lineage (GTDB taxonomy): Bacteria > Pseudomonadota > Alphaproteobacteria > Rhizobiales > Xanthobacteraceae > BOG-931. The sequence goes on along the minus strand of DATJTL010000159.1, from coordinate 2,453 downwards.
CGCGTCGCCATGGTCGGCGATGCTGCCGCCAATACGCGGCCGCATATGGGATTCGGCGTCGCTAAGGCCGGCGGCGACGCCGCTGCGCTTGCCGCAGCGCTGCGCGACCATGATGACATCGACGCTGCGCTTGAAACCTACAATGCCGCGCGCCAGCCGATCGGCAACACTATCGTCACGCACGGCCGAAAGCTCGGTACGCATATGGGTGTCGATCTGAAAACCGAAGAAGACCGGAGCATGCATGAGCTTCTGCAGAGCGACGGCGCGATGCTCGACTGGATCGCGGTGCCCAACTTCTTAGACGCTTACAAATGAGCGAGTTTCTGCCGCAGCCCGATTACGCGCGCCATATGCGGCTGGTCGGCTGCAGCGATCAAGGCGGCCGCTCCGACGGCGTGCAGATTATGGTGCATCGCAGCTACGCCTATATCGGCCACATGTTCTCGAAAGGCTTTTCGATCGTTGACGTACGCGATGCCAAAAGCCCACGCGTTGTGAAATATATTGCCGCGCCGCCGAACACCTGGAACATCCACCTGCAAACCCATGATGATCTGCTTTTGGTCATCAATGCCAAGGATATGTTCGCCGCAGCCGAATTTGCCGATGAGAAGGCCTATTACAAGGGCCAACTTGGCCAAGCAGTCGGTACTGCTGACGCAAAGCACACTGCGGCGCGCGACTGGACGGCGGGCGTTGCCGTCTACGATATTTCGCGGCCGACCGAACCAAAGCGCATCGGCTTCATGCCGGTTGACGGCGGCGGTGTTCATCGTCTGTGGTACGTCGGCGGGCGCTGGGCGTACGCGTCGGCGCTGATCGACGGCTTCACGGACTATATTTTCATCACCATCGACATGAGTGATCCGGCCTGCCCGCGCGAAGCCGGCCGCTGGTGGATTCCCGGCATGCATGCCGCCGGCGGCGAGACGCCGAATTGGCTCACGACACGGCGCTATGGACTGCACCACGCCATCGTCCACGGCGACACGGCCTATGCGGCGTGGCGCGACGCTGGGATGGTGGTACTCGACATCGCCGACCGCGCCAGACCCAAGCTGATCGCGCACTGCGATGGCGCACCGCCGTTTGGCGCCGGCACGCACAATTGCTTGCCGCTGCCCGACCGCGACCTATTGATCGTGCTTGATGAGGCTGTGCTGGATCACCAGGAGGACGGGGTCAAGAACATCTGGACGCTCGGCAGCCGCAACAAAGCGCAGCCGCGCATCATTGCCGCGTTTCCTCAGCCCGCCGAAGCTGACTACAAGCGCAAGGGCGGCCATTTCGGCCCGCATAATCTGCACGAGAACCGGCCCGGTAGCTTTGTTAGTTCGCAAATGATCTTCGCCACATATCAAAACGCCGGCATTCGCGTCTTCGACATCGCGAATGCCCACGCACCGACCGAACTTGGCGCCTGGGTCCCGCCGCAGCCACAGCGCCTCATGGATCACCGCCCGAACCGGGCTCGTGCGATCCAATCGGCCGACGTGTTCGTCGATGCCGCGGGCCTGATTTATTCGACCGACTACAATGCCGGACTATTTATTCTGGAGTACGGTGGATAAGCTCACGCGCTCATCTTCTGCACGAGCGCATCGGAGACCTCGAAATTGGCGTAGACATTCTGCACGTCGTCGCTGTCGTTGAGGTGCTCGAGCAGCTTCAAAACCTTCTCGCCCTGCTCGTCGTCAACCGCGACGGTATTCTGCGGCCGCCAGACCAGGGTGGCCTTTCGCGGCTCGCCGAATTTCTGCTCGAGCGCCTTGGCGACCGAGCCGAACTTGTCCGGCGCCGCATAGATCTCATGGCCGCCATCGCCGGAGGTAACGTCGTCGGCTCCGGCTTCCAATGCCGCCTCGAACATCGCATCCGCGCCCGCTGCCTTGGTATCGAATTCGATCACGCCGACATGGTCGAACATGAAGGCGACGGCGCCGGTTTCGGCGAGATTTCCGCCAGCCTTGGTGAAGGTAGCGCGCACTTCGCCGGCGGTCCGGTTGCGGTTGTCGGTCAGCACCTCAACGATCACGGCGATGCCGCCTGGACCGTAACCTTCGTAGCGGATTTCCTCGTAATTCTCGGCGTCGCCGCCCGCCGCCTTCTTGATCGCGCGCTCGATATTGTCCTTGGGCATGTTTTCCGCACGCGCAGCGATGATGGCAGCGCGCAGCCGCGGATTCATCGTCGGATCGGGCACGCCGAGCTTGGCCGATACCGTGATCTCGCGCGCGAGCTTACCGAACAATTTCGACTTGGCCGCATCCTGCCGCCCCTTGCGGTGCATGATGTTTTTGAACTGTGAGTGGCCGGCCATGGCTTGATTCCGTTCGTCGTTGCGAGCCAAGCGCAGCACGCCAGCTTTCAAAATCAAAGCCGGATTGCTTCGCCGCTGCTGTCCTCGCGATGACGCCTTAATAGTGTCGCGCGGCGCGAAAATAAAGTCA
>DATJTL010000158.1:0-2382 GCA_035503415.1 Xanthobacteraceae bacterium | reverse complement strand
GTCTCGATATCGCGGCGATTGAGGCGCTGTGCAGCGGCGCGCGCTTTGCGCCGGGGCCGCTGAGCGAAGCCGAGCGGACGGCGCTCACATCCAACACGCTCGCCGGCGCGCCGGCGCCCGTCGCCGGTGACTATCCGGACTGGCTAGATCCGCATTTCGCGCGGGTGTTCGGCGAGGAACGGGCGGAGGAGGGCGCCGCGCTTTCAACGCGCGCGCCGCTCGACCTGCGCGTCAATTTGCTCAAAGCGGAGCGTGAGGAGGTTTTGCCGAAGCTCGCGCACGTCAACGCGGAGCCGACGCGGTGGTCGCCCGTCGGCCTGCGCATCCGGCTGTCGGCTGATGCCAAAAATCCGGCAATCCACGCCGAGCCGGTGTTCCGCAAAGGCGAGATTGAAGTCCAGGACGAAGGTTCGCAGCTCGCCGCGCTGCTGGCCGGCGCCCGGCCGGGCGAGCAGGTGATCGATCTGTGCGCCGGCGCCGGCGGCAAGACCCTGGCGCTCGCCGCCGCAATGGAGAACCGCGGCCAGATCTACGCCACCGACATCGACAAGCGCCAGCTTGCTCCGATTCACGAGCGGATTGCGCGGGCCGGTGCCCGCAACATCCAGGTGCGTACGCCGCGCGGGGAGGCCGATGTCGTCGCCGATCTCGCCGGCCGGGCCGATCTCGTTCTCATCGACGCCCCGTGCACCGGCACCGGCACGTGGCGGCGCAATCCGGACGCCAAATGGCGCGTGCGCCCCGGCGCGCTCGCCGAGCGCGTCAAGCAGCAGGCTGCGCTGCTCGACCGCGCTGCCACGCTCGTCAAAGCGGGCGGCCGCATCGCCTATGTCACCTGCTCGGTGCTTGAGGACGAAAACGGCGATCAGGTGAGGGCCTTTCTCGCCCGCACGGCCGGCTTTACATTGGAAAATCCGGCCGAAGTGGCCCGGCCGCTCGGCGAGCGCGCCTATCTTTTCAACAGCGCCGTTCTTATTTGCGACGCAGGCTTGCTGATGACGCCGCGCCGGACCGGCACCGATGGCTTCTTCGTCAGCCTCTTACGCCGCACGACATGACTTTTCCGGCAGAAGCGGCTAGAACCCCCCATGGCTGATCACGACAAGATTCTCATCGTCGATTTCGGTTCGCAGGTGACCCAGCTCATCGCGCGGCGCGTGCGCGAGGAGCGTGTCTATTGCGAGATCGTGCCGTACCAGAAAGCCGAAGCCGCGTTCGCCGCGCTAAAGCCGAAGGGCGTCATCCTCTCCGGCGGTCCGGCGTCCGTCCTCGACAAAGATGCGCCGCTTGCGCCGGCAGCGATCTTTCAGTCCGGCGTGCCAGTGCTCGGCATCTGTTACGGCGAGCAGGCCATGGCGGCCCAACTCGGCGGCAAGGTCGAAGGCGGCCATCATCGCGAATTCGGACGTGCCGAGGTCGAGGTGACCAGGGCGTCGGCGCTGACCCAGGGCGTGTGGGATGTCGGCCAGCGCTATCCGGTATGGATGAGCCACGGCGATCGTGTCACCCAGTTGCCGAAGGGATTTGCGGTGACCGGCACTTCGTCGAATGCGCCGATCGCCATGATCGCCGACGACAAGCGCAAATTCTACGCCGTGCAGTTCCATCTGGAAGTCGTGCACACCCCGCACGGCGCGGCGCTCCTTCGCAACTTCGTGCGCAAGATCGCCTGCTGTGCCGGCGACTGGACCATGCGCGCGTTCAAGGACGAGGCTGTCGAGAAGATCCGCAAGGCCGTCGGCAAGGGCAAGGTGATTTGCGGGCTGTCAGGCGGCGTCGATTCCGCTGTCGCTGCCGTCCTCCTCCATGAGGCGTTGCACGACCAACTCACCTGCGTGTTCGTCGACCACGGGCTGTTGCGCCTCGGCGAAGGCGAGCGGGTGGTCGCGCTGTTCCGCGGCCATTACAATATTCCGCTGATGCACGTTGAGGCTCATGATCTGTTTCTGAAAGAACTCGCCGGGGTCACTGAGCCGGAACAGAAGCGCAAGATCATCGGCAAATTGTTCGTCGACGTGTTCGAGGCCGAAGCGAAGAAAGTCGGCGGCGCCAAATTTCTCGCCCAGGGCACGCTCTATCCGGATGTAATCGAAAGCGTGTCGTTTACCGGCGGCCCGTCGGTGACGATAAAGTCCCACCACAATGTCGGCGGCCTGCCCGAGCGCATGAACCTGAAACTCGTCGAGCCACTGCGCGAATTGTTCAAGGACGAAGTGCGCGCGCTCGGCCGCGAGTTGGGCCTGCCCGAGGCCTTCGTCGGCCGCCATCCGTTCCCCGGCCCCGGGCTTGCGATCCGCTGCCCGGGCGAAATCACCGCCGAGCGGCTCGATATCCTGCGGCTCGCCGACGACATCTTCATCGAGGAAATCCGCCGCGCCGGAC
>DATJTL010000157.1:0-18073 GCA_035503415.1 Xanthobacteraceae bacterium | reverse complement strand
AACGGCGGGACCGCCGAAACGATCGAGACCGATGTCGTGCTGGTAGCGATCGGGCGCGTGCCATACACGGATGGTCTCGGTCTCGAAGCGGTCGGTGTGAAAAAGGATAATCGCGGCCGCGTCATCATCGACCCGCATTTTTGCACCAACGTCCCCGGCATCTACGCCATTGGGGACGTGATCGCCGGGCCGATGTTGGCGCACAAGGCGGAGGATGAAGGCGTTGCCGTTGCGGAAATCCTCGCCGGTCAGGCCGGCCATGTGAACTACGACGTGATCCCCAACGTCGTCTATACGTTCCCTGAAATCGCCTCGGTCGGCAAAACCGAAGAGGAATTGAAGGCAGCCGGCATCGCCTACAATGTCGGCAAATTCCCGTTCACTGCCAATGCCCGCGCCCGCGCCAATCTCGCCACCGAGGGCTTTGTCAAAATCCTTGCCGACGCCAAGACCGACCGTGTGCTCGGCGTACATATTCTCGGCCCCGACGCCGAAACGATGATTGCGGAGGCCGCCATCGCCATGGAGTTCGGCGCCTCCTCGGAAGATATTGCCCGCACCTGCCACGCCCATCCGACCTTGAGCGAGGCGATGAAAGAAGCCGCGCTGGCGGTTGCCAAGCGCGCCATTAACTTCTGACACGCTAGCCCTGCGCCGGCCCCTCTTTCGGGGCGTTGCGTTTTGCGGCAAGCAGTGTCCATGGTCGACGTCATCACCACGCAGGTCGTGCGCAACCGCATCTCCAGCCTGATGCAGGAGATGCACTACCATTTCTACCGCTCGGGCTACTCGACGATCATCCGCGAGTCGCGCGATTTCTCCTGCGTCATTCTCGACCATCGCGGCGGGCTGATCGTGGCGCCGCCGATGTTCTTTCACGCGCCGGTCTACCGCCACTTGGTCGGCAACATTCTCAAACGCTACGCGGGCAACATCTACGCCGGCGACATGTTCGTCTGCAATCACCCCTACGAGGGCGGCCTGCCGCACGTCTCCGACATGGCCTTTGTGGCGCCGATCCTGTCCGGCACCACGCTCGTTGGCTTTGCCGGTTCGATCGCGCACAAGGCCGATGTCGGCGGCACCATGCCGGGCTCGACCTCGGCCAGCGCCACAGAAATTTTCCAGGAAGGCCTGCTGCTGCCGCCGGTGAAGATCCATGCGGGCGGCGTATTCAATGCGGATCTTGAGCGGCTCATTCTAGCCAACAGCCGCCAGCCTGAACTCGTGCGCGGCGACATGCATGCGCAGATGGCGGCAACGCGAATGGGGGCCGAGCGCATTCTGCAAACGTGCGCGCAATTCGGCGTCGAGGCGGTCATGGAATCGTTCGCGGCACTGCTGCACGGCGCCGCCGAAGAACTGCGCGCGGCGCTTGCGACGCTGCCGGACGGCGAAGCGTCCGCCGAAGGCTTCATGGACAATGACGGCGTCGAGCTTGACCGGCCGGTGCGTTTCGCCGTCACGGTGCGCGCCGAAAAGGGCGAGATCGAATTTGATTTCAGCAATAGCGACCGGCAGGCGAAAGGCCCGGTCAACCTGCGTCCGTCGATGGTCGAGGCCTGCGTGTTCTACTGCCTGATCGGCGCGCTCGATCCAAAACTTCATTTCAATGACGGCATGCGCGAGGTGGTGCGCTTCGTCTACGCGCCGAATACCGTGACCAATGCGAGTCCGCCGGCGCCGGTGAGTTCTTATCAAGCGGCCAATCTCAAGCTCACCGATGTGATCCTGCAGGCGCTGGCGCCATTCCGGCCGCAGCGCGCGGTCGCCAATGGCGGATCGAGCGGCGCGTTGTCGATTTCGTGGAAGGATGGCGGCCGGCCCGGCCAGCCGTCCCTGCAGTATGAAATTCTCGGCTCGGCATATGGCGGCGGCAACGGCAACGACGGTTGCTCCGCGGTCGCCACCCATTTGAGCAATCTACACATCACGCCGGTCGAGATTCTCGAATCCGAATTCCCCTGCCGCATCGTAGAGTTCGATCTCGTTGCGGATTCCGGCGGTGCCGGCGAATTCCGCGGCGGGCTCGCGTTTCGCCGCACTTACGAATTGCTGCAGGATGCAACTGTGGTGCGCCGTTATGACCGCGCGAAATTCCCGCCCAACGGTGTCGCCGGCGGCAAGCCCGGCAGCCGCAGCCGGTTTGTGATTCGCCTTGGGACGAAGGAGGAGCAAGAAACGCCGGCATCGGGCCGCTACGAATTGCGTGCCGGCGAGCGCTTTCTATTGCAGAGCGCCGGCGGCGGCGGCTACGGCGATGCGGAAAAGCGCGAGCCCGTGGCGCTTAAGCGCGATATCGCCGAGGGCTACGTTTCCGTCGACGCGGCGGCGCGCGAGTACGGCAGCAAGGATTGATCATCATGGTGGACGGCAAAAAAGAGCGCGTGGGTATTGTTGGTGCGGGACGCATGGGGTTCGCCATGCTCAGGCACCTGGTCAAGAAGGGTTACGCCGTCAGCGTCTTCGATATCGGTGAGAAGCAGCGCGAGGCCGCGCGCGCAGCCGGCGCCGCGATCGCGCAAACGCCGGCGGAGGTCGGCAAGGCAAGCGACATCGTCATTCTCGGCGTCGGTTACGACGACGAGGTCAACGACGTCGTGTTCGGCGAAAGCGGCTTGATCGAAACGATGGCGTCCGGTTCGATCATCGCCATATCGTCGACGGCAAAGCCCGACACGGTGAAGGCGGTTGCGGCGCGCGTGGCCGAAAAAGGCATCGAAGTGCTCGACGCGCCGATCTGCCGCGGGCGCTTTGCCGCCGATAGCGGCACCTTGCTCGCACTGGTCGGCGGCAAGCCGGACGTGGTCGCCCGCGCGCGGCCCGTCTACGGCACGTTCGCCTCAGATATCGTTCACCTCGGCGAAGTCGGCCACGGCCAAGTCGGCAAGACCATGAACAATCTGCTGCTGTGGGTGAACGCCATCGGCCTGCTGGAGGCAGGCAGGCTTGCCGAAACCACCGGCATCGATCTCACCAAGCTGCGCGAAGCGCTGCTGATGAGTTCTGGCGCTTCCGACGCGCTGAAGGAATGGGACATGATCTCGTTCACCTGGGCGTTGAAAGACATGCAGATCGTCGCCGACATGACCGACAAGGCCGGGCTGTCGTTGCCGATTACCGGCGCGATCAAGGAACTGGTCAAGGACGCGCGCCGCATCAAGGCGAGTAATCCGCCGAATTGGACCGGCAACAAACCGGTGAAATATGGATGATCCCTTCGCCACGACCTTCGTGGCGAAAAGTTCAATTACAAAGAACTGACAATCAGACAAAAAGTTCACGACAAAAATCTAGTCGCAATTCTGCGGTGAATTTCATCTGCGCTGCAATTTTTTGCCGTGATAGGAGCGGCAAAAAGAACTGGCACGCGTTGTGCAAGGCTGGGCTTGTGGGGCTAACCGGAGTCATCGACATGCCCATGCGAGGCGAGCTGCCACCGATTACAGCACGATTGTCAGCGCGTGCGCCGGCCCGGGAAACCGGCTGGTTGAGGTTGGCTGCCGTACTTTCGAATTCCGATCTGCAGGCCATCGCCGTTTTCTGCACGATCGGTTTTCTGCTGACGGTCAACGTCGTACTGTGGTCCCCGGGCTTCGGCGAACTGGTTGCCGAGCTTGCAGCCTTCCCGTGAGGCTGATTGCCTCGGCTTACGACAAATCCATCGCCGAGACGCCGCCATCCACGAACAGGTTAGCGCCCCAGACGAACGAGGAATCGTCGCTCACGAGGAAAAGAACAGCCTTGGCGGCCTCTTCGGGCTGCCCGGGCCGCTTCGCCATGTTCGGCACCGGCCGCGACGGATCGAACTCGTCCTTGCCGACCGGTGAGCCGATCTTGTTCGGCACGATGGCGTTGACGCGGATCTTGTGAGGGGCGAGCTGTGCGGCCATCGCGCGGGTGAGGTTGGCGACGCCGCCCTTGGCGGCCGAATAGGCGACGGCGCGGCTTCTGCCCGTAAATCCGGACGTCGAGCCGACATTGACGATACGGCCGCCGCTGCCCTGGGCGGCCATCTGCTTGCCGACCTCCTTGGCCATGAGAAACTGGCTCTTCAGCGTCACCGCCAGCACGCGGTCCCACTCCTCCTCGGTGATGTCGAAGATATGCTTGTTGTCAGAGATGGCGACGTTGTTCACCAGTACGTCGATGCGGCCGTAACGAGCGACGATATTCCTCACCAAAGCGGCGACGTCCGCGCCCTTCGACACGTCGGCGGCGAACAGCGCGGCCTCGCCACCCCCGGTCGTGATCGCATTGGCCACGCGTTCGCCGCGCACCTTATCCATATCGACGATGGCGACTTTGGCGCCCTCGGCGGCAAACAGCTTGGCGATCTCCTCGCCGATATTGCGGCCGGCGCCCGTTACGACCGCCACCTGATCTTTGAGCCTCATTCTCTATAATCCCCATCATTGCACTTGCCGCCGGAACTGGCCGCGGCCGCCACGATAGGCGCTTGCCTCTGGACCATCAATTCGGCAGTAAGCATCTGACTCTATTGAAAAATGCGATTCGCTGGTGGTGTCGCGTCGCCAACCTGCGCGCCGCAGTCTAGACTGGCGGCGGGACCGTAGTGGGTGGCGCGTCCGTGCTACCGGCGAGACTTGAGCGGCGGGAGAGCGATGTTCAAATCCTTGATGACGCGGCGGCGCTTCGCGCCCTTGTTCTTCTGCCAGTTCTTTGCCGCCTTTGGCGACAATTTCCTTAAGACCGCGCTCGGGTTCGTCATTCTGGCGCAGCTAACCGGCGCCAACGCTGCCGCGCTGATCACGCTTGCCGGCGCCGCCATCATCGCACCGTTCTTCTTCCTGTCGGGGCTCGGCGGCGAACTCGCCGACCGCTACGACAAAGCCTGGCTGGCCCAGCGCATCAAGCTCGTGGAGATGGGCGCTGCCGCCTTTGCTGTCGCCGGCTTCGCCTTTCACTCGATCGTGTTGTTGTTCGTCGCGGTCCTGATGTTCGGAACGCTGGCGACCTTTTTCGGTCCGATCAAATACGGCATCCTGCCCGATCATCTTGCCCGCGCCGAATTGCCGGCCGGCAACGCCTTGATCGAAGGCGGAACGTTCCTGGCGATTCTGCTCGGCACCATTCTGGCCGGCATCGCCGCTAACTCCTCCAGCAATCCGATCCATTTCGCTTGGCTGATGCTGGTGACGGCGCTTGCGAGCTGGCTGTCGAGCCTGTTGATCCCGCCAACCGGCGAGGGTGCTCCGGATCTCAAGATTCACCGCAACATCGTGGTGTCCACCTGGGACCTGATCAAAGAATTGCGCGAGGACCCGCGGCTTTGGTGGGGCGCCATCGTAGTGAGTTGGTTCTGGCTTACGGGCGCACTTGTGCTGTCGCTGTTATTGCCGCTCGTGCACGTCAGCATCAACGGTACCGACGGGTTGATCACGCTGTTCCTCACGATCTTCTCGGTGGCGGTGGCCGTCGGCTCCGGCCTTGCTGCATGGCTCGCCGCCGGCCGCATCGTCATCCTGCCCACGCTGATTGGCGCCGTGATGCTCGGGTTGTTCTCGCTCGATCTCGCTTGGGCCGCTTACAGCTTTGCGACCGCTGCCGCGCCGCTCGGTGTCGGTAGCTATTTTGCCCAACCGCACAGCATTCGGATCGCCATCGACCTCGCTGGGCTCGCGATCGGCGGCGGTCTATTTGTGGTGCCGACGTTCGCTGCGGTACAGGCGTGGGCGCATCCAGACCGCCGCGCCCGCGTAGTCGCCGGCGTGAACGTCCTCAACGCCGCGTTCATGGTGGTCGGCGCGCTCGTCCAGGCGCTGCTGCAGAAATTCGGCCTCGGTGTCGAGGCGCTCTTTGCCATTGTCGGCGTCGCCAATCTTCTTGTCGCCATCGCCATTGGCCGCACCATGCCGGTGAGCTGGACGATCGACTTCCTCTCCATCGTGTTCCGCGCTTTCTATCATCTGGAAGTGAAGGGCTACGAGAACATCGCCAAGGCCGGCGACAACGCGATCATCGCGCTCAATCACGTCAGCTTTCTCGACCCGCCGCTGGCTATGTCGCTTCTGCCCAAGCGGCCGGTTTTCGCCATCGACGTGACGATGTCGCGCCACTGGTGGATACAGCCGTTCCTCAAATTCGTGCGCACCATGGCGCTCGACCCGCTGAAGCCGTTTTCACTGCGCGCCATCATCAACGCGGTGAAAGACGGCAACATGCTGGTCATATTTCCCGAGGGCCGCATCACCGTCACCGGCAGCCTGATGAAGATTTACGACGGCGCCGCAATGATCGCGGACCGCTCGGATGCAATGGTGGTGCCGGTACACATTGACGGACCGGAGGCGACTATCTTCAGCCGGCTGAAGCGCTCTCAGGTTCGCCGCCGGCTGTTTCCGAAGATAACCGTCACAATCATGGAGCCGGTGAAGCTCAAGCTGGACCCAGAAATCAAAGGCCGCAAGCGCCGGCAAGCCGCGGGCGCGGCTCTCTACGAGATCATGTCCGACCTGATGTTCCGCTCTACCGACGTTGACCGCACCGTGGTCGAGTCGCTGATCGAGGCGGTAAAGGCCCATGGCTCGGGTTGGGCCGCCGTCGAAGACCCGGTGAGCGGGGCGCTCACCTACCGGAGGCTCCTGCAAGCGGTTGCCATCCTCGGTGCCAAGCTGATGCCGCTCGCACTGCAGGGCCGCGCGCTCGGCGTTATGCTGCCGACCTCGAACGGCGCGGTGGTCACGCTATTTGCGGTCATGTCGGCCGGCCGCGTTCCGGCAATGATCAATTTCACCGCCGGCGCCGCCAACGTTCTGGCTGCGTGCCGGGCGGCCGAAATCGACACCATACTTACCTCGCGCGCCTTCGTGGAAAAGGGCCGACTGGAACATCTCGTCGCGCAACTCGATAAGGCGGTGCGCATCGTCTATCTGGAAGACGTTCGTGCAACGATTACGACATTCGACAAGCTGCGCGGCCTCTTGCGTTGGAAGAAGCCGCTGGTCGCGCGCAAGCCGGACGACTGGGCGGTAATCCTGTTCACCTCCGGCACCGAAGGCCTGCCCAAGGGCGTTGTGCTATCCCACCGCAATGTGCTGACCAACGTGGCGCAATGCGCTGCACGTATCGATTTCGGTCGCGAAGACAAACTGTTCAACGCGCTGCCGATTTTCCACTCGTTCGGCTTCACCGGCGGTGTCGTGCTCCCGCTCATCTCCGGCGTGCCGATCTTTCTTTATCCGTCGCCGCTGCACTATCGCACCGTGCCGGAACTTGTTTACTGGAAGTGCGCAACCGTGCTGTTCGGCACCGATACGTTCCTTGCCGGCTACGCGCGCATGGCAAATCCTTACGATTTCCGCTCGCTGCGTTATGTGGTCGCCGGCGCCGAGGCGATCCGTGAAACGACGCGGCAGATTTATCTGGAAAAGTTCGGACTGCGCATTCTCGAAGGCTACGGCGTGACCGAAACCTCGCCGGTTCTGGCGCTCAACACGCCGATGTTCAACAAGTTCGGCAGCGTCGGCCGCCTTTTGCCCGGGATGACGGCAAAGCTCGAACATGTCGAGGGCGTCGAAGAGGGCGGCCGTCTGTACGTGCGCGGCCCAAACGTGATGCTTGGTTATCTGCGTGCCGACCGGCCGGGCGCACTTGAGCCGCCGCCGGAGGGCTGGCACGACACCGGCGACATCGTGTCCATCGACGCGGAAGGATTCATCACGATCCAAGGCCGCGCCAAGCGCTTCGCCAAGGTCGGCGGCGAAATGGTTTCGCTTGCGGCCGTCGAAATGTTGGCAAACGACCTGTGGCCGAACAATATCTCCGCTGTGGCGGCAGCGCCCGACCCGCGCAAGGGCGAACGCCTCATCCTCGTCACCGACAAGCAGGGTGCAACGCGCGCCGACTTCCAGGCCTACGCGCGCAGCAAGCACGCCTCCGAACTGATGCTGCCGTCGGAGGTCATCGTGCTCGACAAACTGCCGCTACTCGGTTCCGGCAAGGTCGACCATATGGCGCTGCAGAAGTTCGTGCGCGAGCGTGAGGCGGCGAAGGTCGCGGCGGCGGAATAGCTTTCAGTAAGACACGATAGGGGCACGATCGAACCTGCCCCTGGGTTCGATCATGCCCCTGCCGCCCCGTTGCAGGCGTCGTCTCCGGACGTCGGCTCTGCACCCTACAACAAATCCAGCGCCGCCTGCCGATTCCCAAAGCTACGGCTGTTTCGACTGATCCCGCCATTGCAGGAACTCACGAAACAGAGCGTCCCGCTCGGCCGCGCTGTTGGGCACGTCATGGCGACTGCTCAGAAACGTCTGGAAGTCCGCTTTCTGCTGCTGCTGTTGCTGCGCCTCAAGCTGGTCCAACATATCTTGGGCGGCGCCGAATCTGGTCCAGCCGGGAACTGTCGCCGCCAGATTCACCTCACGCCACTTCGGATGATACGGTGGATGCTGGAATTTGTCCCAGCGTTTGAACAAATATTCGGTAAAGCGCTGTACTCTACGATAGCGATCGCTGTCCTTCGGCCAGTTGTAGACCGCCAGCACCGCCGGAACCGCAATGGTGTCGATGCGGTCCTGGCCGTCCAGCAGATTCGGATAATCGTTCTTGGTGAATTCGCCGAGCGTGTAGTAGTCCTCAAACATTTTGGTGAATGGGATGTTCACCAGATGCAGCCCGGAATTCGGCGGAATTTTCGAGAAGAAATCGACTGGCTTCGGTATTACCCGCGCGATGGCGTCAATCTGACCCGACTCCAGCTTCTGCAACGCGCTCGCCTGATCGATCATGACCTGCTGGACGTTGATCCCCAGGCGTTGGAATACGATCGTGCCGGTCAGACTCGCGCCGGTTCCAGGCGGGCCGAAATTGACCTTCTTGCCGCGCAGATCCTCCAAGCTGTGAACGTCGTCCCGTGCCAGGATGTGGAGCTCTGAGATCGGCAGCCGAATAATGTAGTTTATGCGGCGCTCAAGATGGGGCGTTTTGCGGACCGTGCGGAAATATTCAAACACGTCCGACTGGGTTATGGCCAAATCCACGCCGTGAAGATAGAGCAGATCATCCAGATTGGACGCGGCGCCGAACGATACAATCGGCAGAATGCGCAGGTTGTCGCCGTCGTCCAGCGCGGTCTGCATTTCGACGGCAAGGCGCATGTAGGTGCCGCTGAACAGGCCGCCGACGATGCCCACCGTCCACGCATTTTTAGTTCCGCGAATGTCGGTCTCGGAGCCGGGCGCCCCAATGGACTTCGGAATGACCTGAGCCGCGAGATTGAAGCTGAACAGGCCGACTATCGCTGCGGCCAGCAACGCAAGAACAAGACGACCGCGCATGTACTTCCCCCCTTTTGAGACGCTCGCTGGACCGAAGGCCCAATATAAAAGCCTGATCCGAGAATTGTGGCCGGCCTGGGGACGCACGGCGATTCCGTGCAAACATCGCGCTCGCTCGAGATTCGATTTTCGTCTTGTGGTAGCGCGACTGATGTCAGGCTTGTTCGAAGTAGTACCTTTTCTGCAAACTTTTAGTAGCGTGACTGATACATGAGTGTTTGGAGTAGTACTGTACCGCTAACTTTTAGTAGCGCGATCGGCGCGTCACTTGTTTGAAGTAGCAGCTCTGCTGCAAAGAGATCACGCGATCACCCGCGACAAGACGTGATGTTGCCATAAAGAGTCGGCACGGTTGTACCGCCACCAAGGTGGCCATGATCAGCATATGGCGTGCGTGCGTGCGGCAAACATGGCGGCGCCATTCGTGAGTGTCGGGGGAGTGTGTGATGCGTAAACTGCTGACCTTCTGATCTTACTTCAACTCGAACAAGAAATTTCGCGAGACCGCACGTCCGGCGAGGCAGGCATTGATGCCGACCGCGGGGCGGACGAATTGGCGTGACGAGATTCCGAGCGCGGACCCTCGCTGCTCTTACGGAAGGCGTCGCGCCAAACTCAACAGGAGGACTTTATGCTGAGAAATTTGACCGCAGTGGCTCTGGCCGGTGTTTTGGCCACCGTGGGTTTGGCGCACGCCGCCAGTTGGCCGACACGGACGGTCACCATGGTGGTACCGTTTGCGGCCGGCGGCCCAACAGATGTAGTCGGTCGAATCTTGGCGGGGCGCTTGAGCGAGATACTCAAAGAACAGGTGATCGTCCTCAACGTCGGCGGCGCCGGCGGAATGACTGGCGCGGACCGGGTCGCGAGAGCCAATCCTGACGGCTACGAGGTTCTGCTCGGCACCGTCGGTACCCAGGCTTACAGTCAGACGCTCTACAAAAAACCGCTCTACAGCGCGACAAAGGATTTTGCGCCTGTCGCGCTCGTCGCCGAGCAGCCCTTGGTGCTCGTGGTACGCAAGAATTTTCCAGCCAGCACGCTCAAAGAGTTCGCCACTTACGCAAGGGCGAACGCTGCGAAGTTGTCATTCGGCTCGGGGGGCGCCGGCTCTGCTACCCATCTCGGCTGCGTGTTGTTGGATTCGAAACTTGGCATCAACGTTGAGCACGTTCCCTACCGTGGTTCCTCCCAGGCCCTTGAAGATCTCGTCGCCGGGAGAATCGACTACATGTGTGACGCGGTATCCACCGAGCTTTCGCCCATCCAGGCTGGTAGCGTGAAGCCGATCGCCGTGCTGGCGGCTCAACGCTCGGCTGTGTTGCCTCAGGTGCCGACGGCAAAAGAGGCCGGCTTTAACGTCGATGCAAACAACTGGATCGGCCTGTTCTTTCCGCCTCACACGCCCGAGCCCATCATTGATCGCCTGCGTGACGCCACCGTCGAGGCGATGAAGACGCCGGCGCTGCGCGCGCGGATGGAGCAGATCGGCACTGATCTCGTCGCCGTCGATCGCACCAGCCCAAGCTATCTGCAACACTTCGTCGCCAGCGAGATCAAGAAGTGGGCGGGGCCGATCAAGGAAAGCGGCGTGTCGGTCGATTGACCGGCGCTGCGAACACCAGGGGGAGGACGAGGCGCATGCACAATCTGAAAAGCTGGAAATCAGTGTTTCAGACGAGCCTGTTGCACGGCCACCCCGAAGCAATCGAAAAACTGTCCAGTGAGCAACCTAAGGGGCGGTACGACCGATCGGGGCGGGCCACGCAGGAGATTGAGAACACCGGCGCTTTGTGAGGGTCGACCGCGAGGTCGAGGAGGCGAGTACGAGTATGAGTACGCCGATTTCGCGAAACAGCAAGCTGCAAGGTCCCGCATTGTACGCGCCACCGCGCGTGCGAGAACGCCTCTTCTCGGGAGGCCACATTGCAATCGCGGAGACGCAACCCGAAACGGAACCTGACACGGAACCGGAAACGGAGGAATGGGCGGAGCAACAGCCCGAAGCGGATCAGCCTGAAACGGACCAAGTCGAAGACGATCAGTCCGGAACGGTCGAAACCGCAGACTTCGAGAATGAAGCGGACGACGTCGATGCGCTGGACTGGGTGGAGGACGCGATCCGCGCCGTCATTGCGATTGAGCATGCTGCGGACCAAGCGGCGGCGTCCCTTCCGCGGGTCGCTGCGCCGCAATCTCGGCCCGTCGCGCCCTCGGAGGTCGGGAATGATGACGAGGCGCCGGCATCATCGAATCCTGGGCCGCAGGATTATGGGACCAGGCGAAACATTAAGTCGCGCCGTCTCAGTCTCGAGCCTGAGATCGTGCCGGAGCCGCCGCCGGCAATGCAGCAGACCAGCATCTTTCCATTGGTCATAAGATTCTCCGCGGTGATCATCTTCGCCGCGGTTGTGGCTTATGGGCTGACAATGCTTTCCTCATCCCAACTTTGGATCAAGGGCACGAGCCAGCGCGTTGCCGGGAATGCGCCGCAACCGCGGCAAGTCCAACCTGATTCGCGACCGCCATCGCGGCTGATCGTGGCGGATCAGCAGACGCTTGCCAACGAGCCCCTTCCGCTTTCACTTAGCGTCGAGCACCCAATGGACAATGAGTCGCTGCTGGTGGACGGCCTTGCCCAGGGCACGACACTGTCGGCCGGCACGTCTACGAGTGGGTCCAGCTGGCAACTCCCCTACGGCAAGCTGAGCGACCTTTATCTTTATGCGCCGAAAGGCTTCGTCGGTGTGATGAATGCAGGCGTCGATCTGCTCGGGCCCGACAAGCGGCTTCTGGACAGCCGCACCATGCAGCTGAAATGGGTTGCTAGGCAGCCGGACCCGGCGTCGGCGCCGCCGGTGAAGATCGCAAGTGCCGAAGCAACAGCCGGCGGCCATGTTGGCACAGCGAAGCCACCTACGGCGGCCATCGAGACGATTGATCCCAGCGAAGCCGCGTTTCTCATGCAAAAGGGTCGCGACTCCCTGAGCGCTGGCGACATCTCCGGGGCACGGGTCGCATTCCGCCGCCTGGCAGATGCTGGGATCGCCGATGCAGCTCTCGCGCTCGCCAAGACCTACGACCCCGAATACCTTTCCGCGCACAGTTTCCTCGGCATGCAGGGCAACCGGGCGACGGCGGGCGCTTGGTACCAACGGGCAAAGGACTTGGGCTCCGCAGAGGCCGGTCAAATCCTTGCGCGAATGATCGGCAACTAATCCCGCAGCAGCGGCTCAGAACTGGTTGCCGTACCGCTCCTTGAGCAAATCGAGCCGGCGCAGCGCGTCCCGGTCGGTAACCACGAACAGCGTTGCGGTCTCGTTGGCCCGGTGCGTGATCCAGTTGCCGTGCGGCAGGCTGAATACGTCGTGGGTGTTCCACGAGACAGTATCCTCGCCGACACGCGTAGTGCCGCTGCCCTCGCAAACTAGACACACCGCATTGGCGGTGGTGCAAAAACGAACAGTTTCGGTGCCGCTGTCGATCTGGGTGAGGTAGCAGTCCATAAGCGGCATGGTGGAGCCACCGGTTATAGGATTGACGTAACGCACGCGCCGCGCCCCATCCTTGCCTTTCGGCGCTGCGCCCACTGCCTGCCGTGCCGATACCCAGGGATAGCGAAATACCGGGGAGAACGCCGGTGCGCGTTCATCCAGCTCCGGCACGATGTTGGCAAAAGCAAAGGCGGCATCGTCCGGCAGGCTTGGCACATCGTGCGCGGGACCAGGCTCAAAAGCGTCGGTGCCGAGGTAGCGGTGCAGCGGTGCGTCGAGTGCATCAAGCCAGATGATCGGCGCGCTGCCGCGATGCACGTGTTCGTGCCAGGTCCACCCGGGTGTGATTACGAGGTCGCCTTCCTCCATCGGACAGTCCTTGCCGTCCACGATGGTCGACGCGCCGCTGCCTTCGATCACAAAGCGCAGCGCATTCATTGTGTGCCGATGCGGCCGCGCTCTTTCGCCCGGCAACAGAATTTGCAACGCCGTCGTGAGATTGGTGGTCGTGGCGCCGCTGTCGCCGGCGATGTCAGGATCGGTCAGCGTGAGTACGCGCCGCTCCACCGCCGCGGGCGTCGTCACCCGGACTGCGTCGTCCACCAGCGGGCGGATCTGCTTCCACGGCCAATGGCTCGGCGCCGGTCCACCCTCGCGTGATCTATGCGCCGTTGCGCTTTCCCACAGCGGATGAAGATTGGCCGCTCGCCACGCCGCGCGGGTCTCGTCGTAGGAACGGCCGGTGGGCGGCGCGTTCGGCGGCATGTCGGTGGCGCTCATGGGTGTCCTCCGCAGACGGTTCGGGCGCACTATAGCAAACACGCGTATGGCATGCGCGGGTTGGGTCTCCGTCGCGCCGAGCAGGATGGCGAGCCCAGCAAGCCCGCGCACGATGAGCCGAAGACCGGTCGCGAGGCAGTTCCAATCGTCGGGGAGCCCCGATAAAGTAACCGCGATGACGGGCGTAACGCATCACGCGTCCTGGGAGGCGCGCAAACGGGAGGACTGGGCCGGCGGCATTGCCGAACTGGCGAAGGGCAAGCTTTACGCTCTGCAGCATCCTTACGCGCTCGACGGCCGGGTCAGCTTCTACCCCGCGAGCGCACGCGGCTTCTCCGTGGCCAACTCCTACCTGCTCACCCAGCCCGACGCCGCCATGCTGATCGATACCGGCTTTGGCAAGGACGAGCCGGCGATCCGCGAAGAGATCGAATCGCTCATCGCGCCCGGTATGCCGCTGTCTATGTTCCCGCTGCGGCTCAACGAGTTCATGTCGATCAACAATGTCGAGAGCTTCGCCGGGCACTTTAAGGTCGAGACCTGTTACACCAGCAATATCGATGCGGCGTTGTGGTTCGATTTCGGCGCCAAGGCCGAGGGCCGCGACATCCTCAAGTCGATGAAGGTTACCGCGGTGTCTCGGGTGGACACCATCGAACTGGGCAAGCAGGGCCGCTCGATTGACGTGATGAATGCGCCGATCCGGCTTATCGCCACGCGCTGGCTCTACGATCACGCGACGAAGACGTTGTTCTCTTCCGACCTGTTCACCCACCTCTGGCGGGAACGTGAGAGCGGCCCCTGGTTTCTGACCGAGGCCGATAACGATTCCACCTCGCAGCGCGATGTTCGCTCGTTCATGCTCAACACGCGCTATTGGTGGCTCGAAGGGGCACCCACCGACTCGATCCGACGCGGCATCGGGGCCATCTTCGACAAGTACGACATCGAGACTATCGCGCCCGGTTATGGCTGTATCCTCTCCGGCCGCAACGTGGTCGAGCGGCATTACCGAATGCTCGATGAATTTCTGAAAGCTTGCGACAAGACCGTGGCGACCTCGCGCTACGTCTTCCGCGACGAGGAGCGCTGAATGCTCGATAAGCCGCACATCAAAAGCATGCTCGAGGTGCCGCAGGGGCAGCGAATGCCGCGCGAGATCGCGCCCGGAGTGTTCTGGATCGGCGATTGCCTTGCCCAGCGCCACAAGGGCAAGGTCTATCACGGTTACAATGCCGCGTTCTTGGTCGCAGGCGATGACGCTTCGATCCTAGTGGAAACCGGACATCCGAAGGACTTTCCCGTCATCGAGCGGCATATGAGCGAGTTGTTCGCCCGCGGTGTCGCTCCGCTCAAATATCTTTTCGTCACCCATCAGGAAACGCCGCATTGCGGCGGGCTCGGCCGCGTGCTGAAGACGCATCCCGAAGCGCTCCTCGTCGGCGATGTCAGCGATTATCACCTTGCCTTTCCGCAATACGAGCACCGCATGCGCTGGATGAAGGAAGGCGACGAGATCGACCTCGGCGGCCGCGCCTTCATGGCGGTCGAGCCGGTGATCCGCGATTTGCGCACTACCTATTGGGGCTTCGATACCCGGGAGCGGGTGCTCTTTCCCGGCGACGGCTTCGCTTACAGCCATTATCACGAGGACGGCCATTGCGGCCTCGTCGCCGAAGAGGCGGTGTCGCTTGACCTGCCTGACGTGTCGTCAACCTTCGCCGACCTCGCGCTATTCTGGACCAAGTTCGCCGACATGAACGCCTATTGCGATCGGCTCGACCATCTGATCGCGCGGCTTGATGTGAAGACGATCGCGCCCACGCACGGTCTACCGATCACCGATGTGAAAGTGACGGTGCCGAAGGTGCAGGCAGGGTTGAAAGCCGCGGCGCTGATGCCGGAGACGGGGACGAACGAAAAAGCGCAGGCGGCGGCGTCGTAGCCCGGTTGAGCGAGGCGAAGCCCGGCAACAGCGTTCGCGCCCCATGCCGACTTCGGATTTCGCTGCGCTCAATCCGGGTTACTCGCTATTTTCCAGCCGGGAAATGCTCGGTGTAGAAGTCGCCGTCGCAGCCGAAATATATCGCTTTGCGTCCGGCGATGAACACTTCGTAGTGCGAGCAGCCTGAACGCATGATCCGGCGCAGGAATTCTGCATATCCGAGTTCGCCCTTCTGAATGGCCTTGATCAAGGCCGTCACGGCCCGCTGGTCGAATGCCGGCGCGATCGTCGGGCAGTCTTTGAGCGGCAGCGCTTCGTCGTAGGCCTCGCCGTTTGCGCTGTAATAGGTGTTGCGCAGCTTGATGAGATCGGCGGTATAGGATTTTACGCCGGCTCCGACGAGCCGCTCGACGACTTTCGGGAACGGCGTGTCGGCGAAGCTGAGATTCATGCATTCGGCGATGGTGTCGGTATTCATGGTGTGGACTCCTGCGTTTCAGGGACTGACGGGATCGATGTCCGCCAGCGCCTCGAGAAGGCGGCGCAACCCGCGCTGCAGCGAAACGATGTCGGCGGACGAAAGCCTGCGGGCGAGGCGGGCGTGGTAGCTGTCTGCTGCCTCGGTCAACTGATCGAGCGTCGTGCGCCCGCGCTGGGTCAGGACCAAGTGTGGCGAGGCGCGGTGATCGGGATTGTCCCGGTATTCCGCCGAACCCTCGGCGACCAACAGATCGGCGATGCGCTGCACGTTCTGCCGCGTGACGCCGAGCACCCGCGCGATTTGCGGCACGCTGTGGGGCATCCCCGAGGCCGCGCTCATCACCTGCCAGCGCGCCTGGGTCTGGCCGACTGTGCGGGCGATCGTCCCGCCATAGTCGCGCAGCCGCCCGGCGAGCTCGTAGACATCGGCCACTATGATCGGCACCAGGGCTTGCGGCTTGGTTGCGGTTCTCATGGTTCAATATTGTCATTATGACAATGCATTGTCGATGTGATTCTGTGATCTTGTTGCGGGGGCTGAATCGCTGCGCTCAGCCCGTCCCGCAACCCGTGTCCGCGCGGGCGTAATGCCTCAATCTTTTGGGATTCAGCGGGCGTGGATATCGCGGGACCCGGCGGCGTCGGTTGGCGGGCTACGCCGCTTCGCCGATCGCATCGCTGCCGTATGTCGCACCGAAATCGATTTCGTCGGCGGGGCCCGGACGCTTGAACAGATAACCCTGCAGCGACGTCACGCCGGCGAGCCGCAGCAGCCGATATTGGTCCACGGTCTCGACGCCCTCGGCGGTAGTCGCGATGTTGAGGCTCTGCGCCAGTGTCAGCGTCGCCGAAATGATGGCGGCGCACTCGCTGCGTTTGGTGAGGTTTTGGGTGAACGACTTGTCGATCTTGATCCGGTCGAACGGGAACATCGCCAGCTGGCTGAGCGACGAATAACCGGTGCCGAAATCGTCCAGCACGATCGTGATGCCGAGATTCTTGAACTGTCGCAACGCCGGCAGGCATTCCGCCGCCGACTCGATGAGCGCCGTCTCGGTAATTTCCAACTCCAGCCGCTCGGGCCGCAGCCCCGATTCGACGAGCGCGCGCATGACGACATCGGGCAAATCGCTTTTGCGGAACTGTACCAGCGATAGATTGACTGCGACCTTGATGTCGGCGGGCCAGCCGGCCGCCTCGGTGCAGGCGGTACGCAGCACCCAATCGCCGATCTGAGTGATCAATCCGGTCTCCTCCGCGAGCGGAATGAACAGATCGGGGAAGATCAGACCTTTCGACGGATGCCGCCAGCGAACCAATGCCTCGACACTGCAGATTTTGCGCGTCTTGGCGTCGATGATCGGCTGATAGTGGAGTTCCAGATTGTTTTGCTGGATCGCGTGACGCAGATCGTTTTCGATTTCCTGCCGAGCGCTGGCTACGCGACTCATCTGCGGATCGAAAAAGCAATAACCGTTACGGCCGGCCGACTTCGCCCGATAAAGCGCAAGGTCGGCCATCTTTAGGAGCTCATCGGGGTCGGTATTGCGCTCGGGCGCCAAGGCTATTCCGATGCTGGCGCCGATGCCGATATCGCTCCCGTCGATCACAAAGGGTCTTGCCATCATCTCGATGATGCGCTCGGCAAGGGCCTTGGCGGCCTCGCGCTGTTCGGTGTCGCCGGCCTGGATGATGGCGAATTCGTCGCCGCCGAGCCGCGCCAATACATCGGTTTCCCGCAGCAGCGATTTCAACCGCGTTGCAACCTCGGTCAGAAGCGTGTCGCCGGCGGGATGGCCGAGGGTGTCATTGACCTGTTTGAAGCGGTCGAGATCGAGCAAGAGGACAGTGAAGGGTTCATTGTGGCGGCGCTGGCGCGTCGCGGCCTCCTCAATTTCTTGCGCGAGTGCCGCGCGATTGGCGAGTCCCGTCAGCGCATCGTGGTGTGCGAGGAAGGCGATGCGCTGCTCGGTTTTTTTCCGCTCGGTGGCGTCCTCGATGACCGCGATGAGGTATTTCGCCTCGCCCCGGCTGTCCTTGATGACCATGCGGCTGGTCGCCTGCATGCGTGG
>DATJTL010000156.1:0-20561 GCA_035503415.1 Xanthobacteraceae bacterium | reverse complement strand
AATCCGTCGCCCCGGAACAGGCCCAAGACTATTTTGGCTGGCTCGCAATGTTTGCAGGGCTGGACACCCCCGCCTCCAGCGAGCAAACACGAAAAAAGCTGGGATGGCGGCCGACCGGACCGGGCTTGATCGCCGATCTCGACAAGTTGCGTGTCTCCGAAACCTGAAGTCCGCAGCAACAACAAACAGGAGCATGCAGCCGTTGGACGGACAGTGTGAAAAAATCATCACGCTTGGTCGGCTTGCCGGAAGTGAACACTTCTTTGGAGGCTAATCGCGTTTGCGATTGACGAAGTCCGCCAGCATCCGCTTCGGCTCATCGGTCTCGAAGGCGCGCACGAAGGCATCGATGCCGACGGCGATCGAGGCTTCGAGCGGCAGTTCTTCCCAGCGACGCATCAGCGCCTTCTGAAGGCGGACTGCCTGAGGCCCGGCGGCTGCAAGCGCCTCGAGGATTTTTTCAACCTCGCGATCAAGCGCATCGGGCTCTACCACGCGCTCGACCAGCCCCCAATCGAGCGCGGTTTGCGCGTCGATCGTTTCGCCGAGCATGAGCAGGCGCCGCGCACGGCCCAGGCCTATCAGACGGGGAATGAGCGCCGCCTCAACCACCGACGGCAGGCCGACCCTGACCTCGGGCATGCCGAATTGGGCGCGGCGCGACGCCAGGCGCAGATCGCAAGACACGGCGACTTCCAGGCCCGCACCGAGCGCGTAGCCGTCGATGCGCGCGATCACCGGCACCGGCAGCCGTCGCAGACAGTCGCAGGTATTGTGGACCAGCGTGATGAAGTCCTTGGCGCTGAAGTCCTTGGCGCTGTCGCGATCGAGCGCAGCCATTTCCGCTACATCGGCACCGCCGATGAAGGCGCGCTCGCCGGCGCCGGTCAGCACTAGCGCGCGCAAATCCTCACGTGGCGCAAGCGCATCGACCGCCGCGATGAATTCGCGCATCAGCACGCGGCCGAGCGTGTTGAGCTTGGCGCGATTGTCGATGGTCACAAATGCGACGCTGCCGCCGGTACGCTGTTCGAACCGCAGATCAATACGCGGCGTGGCGCTCATGATTTGCCGTAGACCGCCTTATTTGCCGTAGACCGCTTTGGGATCGAACACGCGGTCCTCGGAAAATTCGAGCTTGATCGTCCTACCCTGTTGGCCGAGCGGCACGGCGCGGTAGAAGCACGAGCGGCGCCCGGTATGGCAGGCGCCCGCCACCTGCTCGACCTTGATCCACACCGCGTCCTGATCGCAGTCGACGCGCATCTCCACCACGCGCTGGGTATGGCCCGAGGTTTCCCCCTTGCGCCAGAGCGCCCGCCGCGAGCGGCTATAGTACCAGGCCTCGCCGGTCGCGATTGTCTTGGCCAGCGCTTGCGCGTTCATGTGCGCGACCATCAGCAAATCGCCGTTCGCGGCGTCAGTCGCCACGCAAATGACGAGGCCGCCATCGTCGAATTTCGGCGTCAGCGCCAAACCTTCTTCAAGGTCGTTGGCCGCGCCGGGAGCGGGGAATGATGCTTGCTCGGACATGATCTCGCTATGTCGCTCCGGTCCGCGCCGGAGGCGGACCCTCAACCCATAAGCACAGAAGCCACCGAGTTAATATAGGAATGAGGAGCGCCGCCCGCTCCGTCGAGACCGTCGTTGCGCCCTCTCGGCCGAATTTGCCCCGACTCTCGCCGCAGCCAACCAATACCTATATATTCGGGGTCATGCTCAGCGACGTCTATAACAAGCGAATTATCGAACTTGCCGGCAATATCCCGCGAATCGGCCGCCTGCCCGGTCCGGACGCAAGCGCCACGGCCCATTCGCGACTGTGCGGCTCGACGGTGACGGTCGACCTGAAGATGGAGGGCGACACCGTTATCGACTTCGCCCACGACGTAAAAGCCTGCGCGCTAGGCCAAGCCTCCTCCTCGATCATGGCGCGGCACGTGATCGGCTCCAATGCCGAGGAACTGCGGGCGCTGCGTGAGACCGTGCGCAAGATGCTCAAGGAGAACGGCGAGCCGCCGCGCGAAGGCAAGTGGGCCGATATCGCGGTGCTCGAGCCGGTGCGTGACTTCAAGGCACGGCATGCCTCGACGCTCCTGACCTTTGACGCCGTGGTCGACGCCATCGGCCAGATCGAGGCAAAACGGGGCGCCAACGACGCGGCAAAGGCGGCCGCGGAGTGACTTGTCCGGCATCGCCACATTGTGCCGCAATGCGCCGCGCAAGTTCGGCCGCGGCCTGATCAAACTCTATCAATTCACGCTGTCGTGGCTGTTCGTCGGGCGCTGCCGCCACCTGCCGACTTGTTCCGAGTATGGCGAAGAGGCCGTCGGCCGGTTCGGCCTGTGGGCGGGCGGCTGGATGACGCTGGCGCGACTGTTGCGCTGTCATCCGTTCGGCACCAAGGGGCTCGATTTCGTGCCTGACGCATTGCCGGCGAATGCCCGCTGGTTTCTACCCTGGCGGTACGGCCGTTGGCGCGGTGTCAATGATCGCGCGCCGGCCGCCCATCCAGGCGAAGCCTGTCCTTGACTAGCCTCGCATAGTGCTTCGCTAGCGGTCGGCCAGCAACGAGAGCTGGCGCGCGGCAGTCGGCGAGCCCAGGCGGGCAGCCTTCTGATACCACGCGCGCGCCTGCGCAGGATCGGCGGACACCCCGATCGCGCCAAGCTGTTGGATCACGCGCGGATCGAAGGTCGAGCCCAGCGTCAGAGCGGCCTCCGCGCTGCCGGCCTCGGCGGCGCGTCCCAGCAACAGCCGCGCCGAGGCGATGTCGCCGTCGTTCAAATAAGACTTGCCGCGCTCCACGAGCCGGGCAACTTCCTCGGAGCCAAGCGCGGGAGAGCTGCTCGCGACGGCGGGCTTCGTCGCCGGCGGCGTGATGCCTGAGGGATCCTCATGCGGCGGGTTTGCAGCGACGGTCTGCTTGGCCGGAGCAGGCTCCGCATTCGCAAGCGCCGCGGCAGGAGCCGGCTGCGCTGCCGTTGCAGGCCCGAAACGGAAGAGCTTGACGCTCTCGGCTGCAAATTCTTTGGCCACGAATTCTTTGGCCACGAATTCTTTGGCCACGAATTGCGGCACCGCATCGGCCTTGGTTAGCTCGGCGTCGGCCAACCTCGCAGTCGCCGGCAATCGCGTCACCCACGAGATGTTCGAGGTCAACGCCCAGGCGATCAGCGCGCCGACGCAGCCCACCACGCACAGCCGCAGCGCGATCCGCTCGATCGGGATGCCCTTGTCGAGCCGTGGCGGCACTGGGACCGCTTCCGGATCGCGCGAGAGCCAGCGGCGCAACTGCAGCACCGCGCGATCGCCGTCAAATTGCGGTTCGGCATCATCGCTGCGTTCGCTCCAGTGTTCGGCTGTTTCTCCCTCAGGCGGAATCCCGGCGCGCCGACGAAGAAAGCCGCGCACGCTGTGGTCCGCGCGGACCCGGGGCGGCGCATAGATCAAAGCCGGGTCAACATCCTCAGCCGCGTCAAGATTCTTAGCCGCGCGAAGATTCTTGGCCGCGTGAAGATTCTTGGAGTGATGAACCGGAGAACTCATGAACGCCTTCAGTGCTGACGTACTCGGTTACAAAGTTGTCGCTTGTGATTCTCGTCATCATGGACGCTCGCGCGCCAACCAAACGAGAAATTCCTGATAGAGCCGGTCGCGGTCGCCCTCTCTCATCGCCGCGGTAGACGTACCGACAATTCTGCTCCGTCGAGAACCGATCGAGCCGGTCGCGATTACGGGTTGTCTTTGTCGTCGAGCATGTCGCAGAGATCGAAGGCGACGTTCAGATTGCCGGAAATGATGCTGATCGCTTTGGTGCAGAGCCGCGTGCCGGAAGCTGCCGAGGGACGGCTTGTCAGGTATCGGCTGCCGGCTTGGATCGGCGACGGCCGAATAAGGGGAAAAGGCTGCGGCAAGCGCAACCGCGACCAGTACGCAAACCACCTGAAATGGCCGGTCCGGCCGCCGCAAGCCCCCCCTCACTGTCCTCACCCGAGCTGCGGACCTGCCCCCTCACGCAACACACACACTTGCGCAGCAGACCCGCGACGTTGCGACCCCAACCCTCGCCGCGCTTGAAGACAGGCCACGTTTGTTTTGCGATACGCGTGCCCCGCGCGGTCACGCTTAACCGTCGTCAGGGAATGGGGCGGCGGTAAGGCAATGCATGCCGGCACGACATGCCGGCCATCGAATACCACCGCCCGCGCAAGTAGCGATCGATCGCGCGTGGTTGCAACGCACCGTTCAACTGCTATATCGGTCGGACGCGCTTACCTGCATTCGTAGGCAGCGAGTGAGCAACAGGAGCTGAAAATGGTCGCGTTGACCTTTCCCGACGGCGCACGCCGCGACTACCCCGCGCACATCACCGGCCTCGATATCGCCAAGAGCATTTCGCCCTCGCTCGCCAAGCGCACGGTGGCGATGGCGCTCGACGGCAAGCTCGCCGATCTGACAGATCCGATCGAGCATGACGCCAAGATCGAGTTTGTCAGCCGCGACGACCCGCGCGCGCTCGAACTGATCCGCCACGATGCCGCGCACGTACTTGCCGAAGCAGTGCAGACGCTGTGGCCCGGCACCCAGGTCACCATCGGGCCGGTGATCGAGAACGGCTTCTATTACGATTTTTTCCGCAACCAGCCGTTCACGCCGGAGGATTTCGACGCGATCGAGAAAAAGATGCGCGAGATCATCGCCCGCGACAAGCCGTTCACCAAGGAGGTGTGGTCGCGCGAACAGACAAAGAAGGTTTTCCGCGACAAGGGCGAACTGTTCAAAGTCGAATTGGTCGACGCCATTCCGGGCGATCAGGAGATCAAGATCTACAAGCAGGGCGACTGGTTCGATCTGTGCCGCGGCCCGCACATGACATCGACCGGCAAGATCGGCAATGCGTTCAAGCTGATGAAGGTTGCCGGCGCCTATTGGCGCGGCGATTCCAAACGCGAGATGCTCTCGCGCATCTATGGCACCGCATTTGCCAAGCAGGAAGAGCTCGACGCCTATATCAAGCAAATCGAGGAAGCTGAAAAGCGCGACCACCGCAAGCTCGGCCGCGAGATGGATCTATTCCACTTCCAGGAGGAAGCGCCCGGCTCGGTATTCTGGCATCCCAAAGGCTGGACGCTGTTCCAGACGCTGGAGAACTACATCCGCCGCCGTCAGCTCGACGCCGGCTATGCCGAGGTCAACGCTCCGCAGCTGATCGATTCCTCGCTCTGGGTCGCCTCCGGCCACATGGCGACATTCCGCGACGTGATGTTTTTGGTCGAGCCGAAGGAGGAGGACGATCGCACCTACGTGGTCAAGCCGATGAATTGCCCCGGCCACGTGCAGATCTTCAAGAACGGGCTGAAATCATATCGCGACCTGCCGTACAAGATCGCCGAATTCGGCCGGGTGCACCGCAACGAGCCGTCGGGCTCCCTGCACGGCCTCCTGCGCGTGCGGGCCTTTACCCAGGACGACGCTCACATCTTCATCACTGAGCACCAGATCGCCGAGGAAGTGCTCAAGGTCCACGACCTGATCCTCTCGATCTATGAGGATTTCGGCTTCGACGACGTGCACGTCAAGTTTTCCGACCGCCCCGAGAAGCGTATCGGCGACGACACGGTCTGGGACAAGGCCGAAGCGGCATTGATGGCGGCGCTGAAAACATCCGGCCGGCCGTGGACGCTCAACAAGGGCGAAGGCGCTTTCTATGGCCCCAAGCTCGAATACGCGCTGCGCGACGCCATCGGGCGCGACTGGCAATGCGGCACCGTGCAGGTCGACCTCAACATGCCGGGCCGGCTTGGCGCTTTCTACATTGACGAACATTCCAACAAGGTCACGCCGGTGATGCTGCACCGGGCCATGTTCGGCTCATTGGAACGCTTCATCGCCACCATAATCGAGCACTATTCCGGGCATCTGCCGCTGTGGCTGTCACCGGTGCAGGCAGTGATTGCCACCATTACCTCCGACGCCGATGATTATGCCCGCGAGGCAATCGCGGCGGCGCGACGCGCGGGGCTGCGGGTGGAAGGCGACCTGCGCAACGAGAAGATCAACTATAAGGTCCGCGAGCATTCCTTGACGAAGGTGCCGGCGCTGCTCGTCGTCGGCAAGAAAGAGGCGGCCGAACGTACCGTCTCGGTCCGCCGCCTCGGCTCGGACCAGCAAGCGGTCATGCCGCTCGAGGCCGCGCTTGCAGCACTTGCGCAGGAAGCAGTGCCGCCGGACGTGCAACGGATACAAAAGGCGGCTTAAAGCCCGCGGGCTACGCCGCCACCTTGAGCTTGAGACCCAGCGCACGCATCACCTTCAGCACGGTGGCAAGCTCGGGATTGCCCTCGTGCGAAAGCGCCTTATACAGACTTTCGCGACCGAGGCCGGTCGCCTTCGCGATCTTGGTCATACCTTTGGAGCGCGCAATGTCGCCGAGCGCCGCCGCGACCAATGCTGGGTCACCCTCCTCGAAGACGGCTTCAAGATAGTTCGCAACATCTTCGGCAGTTTTCAGATTAGCAGCGGCGTCCCACGGGACGGTTTTTAGCTTTTCTCGAAGTTTGCGTTTCGTCGCAACCATGCGCTGTGGCTCAGCTCATTTCGCCAACAGTTCGATTTCGCCGTCGACGCCGTTGATGACCTTGAAATCGCGCTGATAGGTATTGGTTTCGTTGCGCGCGATCAGGTGATAGTCGCCCTCGGCCAGCACGAGTCGGGGAAAAGCGCCGATCGATTCCTTGATGACGTCGCCATCGGGGGTGGACACGGTCCATCGTGTGTTGGCCAGCGCCTCGCCGCCCTTCTCGTTGACGAGCTTAAGCGTGATGACGGCGGCGCGATGGGTGACCACAATGTCGGTGAGCTTGCCGGCCTGGACCTGCACGTCCGAGCGCACCACCGAATTCACGTCTCCATAGGTCGAGACGATGTAATAGGTTCCTTGGGGCAGGAGCACGACGTCACCGGTGAGCACGTTCTGCGCCACCGGCCGGCGTTCGGCCGTATCGAACTGACTGCCGGCATAAACGTCGAAGCTGATCTGGGTGGTCGGAATGCGTACGTCGTTCACCCGTCCCTGCAGCCGCACCCCACCGGCCGGAATATCGAAAATCTCGCGGACCGCGTCGGCGCGCAGCCGCACGGCTTTTGCCGCGCTGGCGAGCCCGAAGCTCGCATGGACGACATAGTCGCCGGGCGGCAGCACAAAAGTCGGCGCCGCCGCCTTCTCCTCCTTGACCAGCTGAAACATGCCGCCGCCGTCGGGACTGGCGGTATAAACCCGCCAGATCAGTCCGCCGGAGATCAGCGGCTCGTCATGGCCGTAGCGTGCGGCCACCATGAGCGCCACCCGCCCGGCCGGGACGGCCGGTGCGGCTTGGGCGAATGGCACCGCCGAGGGGTGCGCCAGCGGCGCCGGAAATTCGATGCTGGAGCCAGGCGATCCGAGGCCGGGCGTGAGCTGCGCCGGCGCTATGGCTCCCGGCGACACCAAGCTCTGCATCTGCGCGAAGGCGCCCGCAGGCACCAAAAGGACGGCCAGCACAAAGGCCACGACCGCGCAGCACCGCAGCAACGTCCCTGATCCCCACCCTGCCATAGTTGCCTTTATTCGAAACCAATCGCGGCAATTTCAAGCCGCCCCGGCGACTGTTGCGCCGCCGTGACCGGCCGCCAAGGAGCGTTCAAGCAGCGTCCTGCCGGAAACGCCGCCTGTCGAGAAAAATCTGTTACAGCAGAACGTTGGCACCAATCTTGAATTCTCTGCTTTCGCCGGCTTTTGCGCCTCGATCGCTTTCACCATATTCCTCCTTGCGGCTTGTTGTCGTCGTCCGTGCGGCCGATCATGCGAACCACGCAAGGCCGGCAAGCGGAGCCCTATCGTGTTGGATGCGTTGTTCCGGCGTGCAAAAGGCGAGCATCAGGTGAGTACGGCCGAATTCGCGCCCACGCCGGTCGATCCCGGTCGGGGACGCCCCGTGATCGGCCTCGTCCTCGGTAGCGGCGCAGCGCGCGGCTACGCGCATATCGGCGTCCTCCAAGCACTTACATCGCGCGGCATCATTCCCGACATCGTCGTTGGCACGTCGATGGGCGCTTTGGTCGGCGGCTGTTACGTCACCGATCGTCTTGAGGCACTCGAATCCTGGGCGCGCTCGCTGACCAAGCGGCGCATCATCAGCTATCTCGACGTACGCTTTGGCGGTTCCGGCCTGATCGGCGGCGGCCGGCTGGCGAAAGAGCTCCATGACTCCATCGGCACGACCCTGATCGAGGATCTGCCGGTACGTTTTGCGGCGATCGCGACCGAGGTCGGCACCGGCCACGAAATCTGGCTCACGCGCGGTTCGCTGTCGCTCGCTTTGCGCGCTTCCTACGCGCTGCCGGGCGTATTTCCGCCCGTGCACGTCGGCAAGCGCTGGCTGGTCGACGGCGCGCTGGTCAATCCAGTGCCGGTCTCGGCAGCGCGCGCGCTGGGCGCCCGCATCGTCATCGCCGTCAATCTCGACGCGGACCGTTTTGGCCGCGGCGCCACGATCGCGAGCCACGGCGCTGATCCCGGCGACGCGCATCCGGTTACGCCGCCGGGAGCGACCAGCAACGGTTTTGCCCGCTTGCGAAGCATTCTGGGTATCGAGCGCGAGCTTAAGCGCGAGCTGATCGCCGGCGCCGCGCGGCCAAGCTTCTCCACGGTGATGATCGAATCGTTCAACATCATGCAGGATCGTCTTACCCGCATGCGGCTGGCCGGCGATCCGCCCGACATACACATCACGCCGCGCATCGGCCACGTCGGCTGGCTCGACTTCCATCGCGCCGCGGAGACGATCGAGGTCGGCCGCGTGGCGGCCGAGAGGGCGCTCGACTCAATCAGCGAAGCGATCGCCGCATTGCGGTGAAAGGCACTGCGTCCACGCGCAAACTCATTGCGAGGGAGAAATTCGCGCGCAATTGGTCTGGCAGGCGAGCTGCTCCGTGGAACAGTTCAGCAAACAGGAGGAACTGGCATTGGCGTTGCTGGTGGTGGTCGCCGCGCCTGTCGGCGCCGTGCCCGGCACCACGCAGGCGGACTGACAGGTCGCCGCCACCGAATTGCAGACCATCATGCAATTGGTCGTGGTTGAGCTCTGCGCGAACCGTAGCGGTCTGTTGCCGCCGGCTGCGGATGTATCCGCGGCAAATCCCCCACTCGCCAAAATCGCAAAAACAATTGTCACGCCGCGCACGGCACCCTCACACCGTAAAGGTCAAGGGCACCGAGCATAACTCCATCTTTGGCGCGGAGGACGGCACCCGCGCACCGCCAAGATCATGCGCGCTGAGCGCAACGAAATTTCTGGCGCGGAGGAATGCAGGCGCAGAAGGTTCCTCCGCGCGCACGCCGAAGCGACTGCCGCTAACGTCA
The DNA here is from genome assembly GCA_035503415.1 of Xanthobacteraceae bacterium. Classification (GTDB taxonomy): domain Bacteria; phylum Pseudomonadota; class Alphaproteobacteria; order Rhizobiales; family Xanthobacteraceae; genus BOG-931. Next base: position 11,158 of record DATJTL010000156.1, on the reverse strand, counting down.
GGCAGTCAGGAATTCAGGCGGTCAGAATATAGTCGCGCATCGCCGCCGATTCGTGCTCCATCTCCATCAGGCGGTGTTTAACCGCGTCTCCGATCGAGACGATCCCGACTACGCGACCCTGATCGACGACCGGCACATGGCGGAACTTGCCGTCCGTCATCCGTACCATGATGTTGCAGATCGGCTCGTTCTCATTGCAGGTCTCGACTCTGCGCGTCATCGTCCGGCTTACGGACTCATCGAGCGCATCCGCGCCGCGCGCGGCGAGCGCATGCACAATATCGCGCTCGGAAATGATGCCGATGAGGCGGCGATCGGCGCCGAGAATGAGCGCCGAGCCAATGCGCTTCTCGGTGAGGAGCCTGGCGGCCTCGGCGAGGTTGGCGCCGGGCTCTATCGTGACAACGTCGCGGCCTTTTTCCGCGAGGATGGTGCTGACGTTCATGGTAGCCTCCCTAGCCTCAAAGGTCCGCCCGCCGCAGACCGGCGGGCACCGGTGAAGGCGTTGTTGTTAAGCGCCCGGAGGGCCGCCGAGTTCCCATCCCGCGATCGCGTTTTTAATTTGCGGCGCAGCACGCTTTGCAGCGCAACATGAAACCGCAATACGCGGCAATCGGCGCAGTCGGCACCCGCTCCGCCGATATCGTTGTGGCCGAATGCGGCCCCCGCATGATCGAAGGAGCCCGCTCCGCGAATGTGATCTCAGCCGCTCGCCTCGGTATCAAGTTCGCCGCGCGGAACGACAGGATCGAAGGCCGTGAACAGCAGCAGGCCGGCGAGGAAGCCGCCGATATGCGCCTGCCAGGCAATCTGCTGTCCCGGCTCGCTGCCAAGCGAAAGCACGCCGACGCCAAACAGCGCGTTCAGTCCCATCCAGGCGACCAGGAACAGAATAAATCGCCGGTCGCGAAACGTCGCCAAGAGCGGCAGCGCGGGCACCCGGTAGGCTTCGCCGTCACCGGCGCCGTCGCGCCAAGTTTCGAGCGGACCATGTGGTTGGAAGATGAAACGCATCGCCGCCGCCATGGCGCCCGATATTGCCGCCGAAGCGCCGATCATCGGCGCGGCCTCTTGCGGCGAGCTGATAAGCTGCGCCAACGCCCCCGCGGCTGCCGTCACCAGCATGAACAGTACGTATCGCCACGCTCCGAAGCGGCGCGCGAGCGCAGTGGCAAACGGAATGAGCCAGGCGAGATTGAGACCGATATGCAGAAGATCGGCGTGAAGAAACGAGTACGTGAAGAACGTCCACAGGTCGGCGCCGAAACCGCCCGGAAATACCCCTGCCGTCGGAACGGTGCTGTAGCGGGCCGGAATGAAGGCAAATGTGAGCACGAACTGGTCGTCCGCGGCGGGACTCAAGACCAGCATGCGGAACGCGTGCACGAGCACGAGCACCCCGACAGTCGCAATGACGATCGGCGGCAGATTGAAGATCGGTTCGGAAGGTTTGGATTCAAAAGGCTGCGTCACAAGTGTCCGATTCCAACATTTGCATCCGGATTCGGCAGGCTCTCAGGCGAATGTTAGAATCAAGGAACCACAAGCAAGTATTTGTTCTAGTGGAGCTTTGGATTTGACATTCGCTTCACGGGCGAAGTGGAAGCGAATGTCAAATCCGCCCCACTAGGGACCTGCGCGCAGCCGACATAGGCTGCGCCTAGTGCGGGGGCAAGCGCGCCGCTGCCGCAGTGCCGGTTCCAAAAACAAAAGGGAGGGCAATTTGCCCTCCCTTTTGCACCCTGTGCGGGGGGATTGAGTATTCGACTCGGCGATTTACAGGCGAAAAACCTGCCGTGCCGCGGCTCCCCCGTTTGGCCGGGAACGCGCCGCGCCGAAGACCTCCCCCTCGCCTCCCTTTGCCCGATGATGCCCGCCGTCGGATGGCAGCGGACGAATGAATGTGACGCGACCCTAGGTGGGCTTTCGCCGCCGGCCAACGTCAACGTTTGGTTAAGACTAACACAGCGTTAGCCGGGTCCATGGAGCTCAAACAGGCCGGCGCGGCACGCCTCCTGCTCGAAGCTCCTCGCATAAGCCGAACCGTCGAAGCCTGTCCCGATCAGGGACAGTCGGCGCAATCGGTGCACGGGAAGAGCGTCTATGAAACACGCAGCAAGTCGCGAGCTGTACGCATATTGGCAGGAGTTGCGCGGCCGTCGGCCGGCGCCCGAGCGAGCGGAGATCGAACCGAGCGCCATCCGGCAGGTGCTCAGCGATGCCTTCATCCTCGCGCTCGATCAAGGAGCGGGCTACCCGTTCCGGCTTGCCGGCACGCGCGTGTGCGCGCTGTTTGGCCGCGAACTGAAGAGCTATTCCTTCACCGCGCTCTGGGACGACGCCAGCCGGCCGGCGATCCGCGATCTGGTTGCCGTTCTCGCCGACGAATGGGTGGGCACTGTTGCCGGGGCGACGGCGCTTACCCGCAGCGGCGCATTGATCGAGCTTGAACTCCTGCTCCTGCCACTGAGCGCCGGCCGGCCGAGCCTCGCCCGCAGCATCGGCGTTTTGGCGCCCCTGAAGGCGCCGCAATCGCTCGGGCTCGATCCGCTCGGCGCGCTCACGCTCGGCAGCAGGCGCCACATCGGTGCCGCAGTGGAAAAGCGGCTGTTGCCGCGCTTTCTCGCCCCGCGCAGCCGGCGCAGTTTCGTCGTTTACGACGGCGGGCGCTCGTAGGCATTTTACAGCCGTCGCGCGTATCCGCGCATTCATGCGAACTAACGAGCCGTTAAGACCGCGCGACTTAAGCTTTCCGCGACGATCGCAGGCAAGCAATCGCATGGCGCTGGCGGAACGGATACCGAGTTTACGGACGTTGAACGAGGAACGCCGGCGTTTTCAACGCGTGCGCGTCAATTTGCTCGGCCGCTACATGCTTGCGGACCGGCGCGAGTTTCCCTGCCAAGTGGTGAATATGTCGCCGGGCGGCATGGCGTTGATTACGCCGGTCACCGGCGCGTCGGGCGAGCGCATTATCGCCTATGTAGATCACCTTGGCCGGCTCGAAGGTCATGTCGCGCGCATTTTCCAAAGCGGCTTTGCCATGACGATCTCGGCAACGCCGCGCAAACGCGACAAGCTCGCCGCGCAGCTCACCTGGCTCGCCAACCGCCAGATTCTCGGACTGCCGGAAGACCGCCGCCATGGCCGTATCGTTCCGCGAAATCCGATCAGCCGCCTGATCATGCCCAACGGCCTCAACCTCACCTGCCGCATCATCGACGTGTCGCAATCGGGCGCCGGCATTTCGACCGATCAAAGGCCGCCGATCGGCGCCCTGATCACGCTCGGCAAGGTACAAGGCCGCGTCGTGCGCCACCTCGAAGACGGCTTTGCCATCGAGTTCACCCGCCTGCAGCATCCAGACTTCTTGGAAGAGAACGTCTCCGGCGGCTGATCACTGCAGGTCGCATCAGCGACCGCCAGGATAGTTTTCGGCACTACGCGGCAGATTTCAGACCGACAAAGCATCAGCCGCCAAAGCATCTGCCGCTCGGTCAGCCCTGACCGATTGGCAGCGCGACGAACCGCGTCCCATCAGAGCTTTTCAGCCGCATCAGGATGGAGTGTTTGCCCTGCGATCGGGTCTGGTCGATGGCTTGGCGCACGTCCGCCGGGGTTTGCACCGTCTTGCCGCCAGCATCGAGGATCACATCGCCGGTTTGCACGCCGCTCTGAGCGCCCGGCCCGCTCGGGTCAACGGCTAGCACCACGACGCCGTTATTCCCCGAGCCCTCCACCTCATGGGCCGGAGCCAAGTTCAGACCAAGGTTAGGCTCTGCGGTCGGCTGCTGTGGCTGTGGCTGCGCGTTGGCCTCCTCCTGCTCCTTCGGCATCGTGCCGAGCGTCGTGTCCAGCGTGCTGGTTCTACCATCCCTCAGAATGGTGATTTCGACTTTGCTGCCGGGTGCTTCGATGGCAATCATCTGTGCCAACGCCCGGGCGTCCTTGATCGGCCGCCCATTCACCTGCGTGATGACGTCGCCGGCCTTGATGCCGACTTGGGCGGCCGGGCTATTTGGTTCCGGCTCGTCGACCAGCGCTCCCTCCGCTTGCTTCAAGCCGAGACTCTCGGCGATTTCGGCGGTCACCGGCTGCACCTGAACGCCGATCCAGCCGCGCGTCACGTAGCCCTTATCTTTGAGCTGAGTGATCACCGTTTTGGCGGTGCCGGCTGGAACGTCAAAGCCGATGCCGACCGAGCCGCCGGACGGCGAAAAGATCGCGGTGTTCACGCCGATCACGTTGCCTTCCATGTCGAAGGCGGGGCCGCCCGAGTTGCCCTTGTTGATCGGGGCGTCGATCTGCAGGTAGTCATCGTAGGAATTGTTGCCGATGTCGCGGCTGCGCGCCGAAACGATGCCGGCGGTCACTGTGCCGCCGAGCCCGAAGGGATTGCCGACGGCGACCACCCAGTCGCCCACCTGCGGCGTGTGCTCGGCGAAGTTGACGTAGGAGAACTGCTTGTTCGCGTTCACCTTGAGCAGGGCAAGATCCGACCGCGGGTCGGTGCCGACGACCTTCGCCGTATAGATATCGCCATCGGTCGTTGTCACCTGGACCGTCTTGGCGTCATCGACCACGTGGTTGTTGGTCACCACGTAGCCGTCGGAGGAAATAAAAAAACCGGAGCCCTCGCCGGTGATGATCTCGTCCTGCTGCTGTTGCTGTTGCTGCTGTCCCTGCCCGTGAAAGAAGAAGTAGAAGGGCGAATTGCGCGGTATCGGCTCGCTGGTGGATTCACTGATACGCACCCGCACCGAAACCACCGCCGGTTTCACCTTGGCGACGAGGGCGGCGAATCCAGGCGGACCCTGTACCTGCTCGGGCGCAGCGTGAGCCGCCCCCACGGCGGGCGTCGGAAAGACGGTGGGGCCGAACACCGCCGGCACTGCGACGAGGCCGGCAGCAGCCAGTCCCACCGCCGTTCCCAGAAGGATGACGCGCAGTTTCGCGGGCGACCTGCGCGGCAGCGCACGAAAATCACTGTCTCCGCTCATGTCAGTCTCCAAATTCACGGAAAGAGGTTGCTCACCTCTACAACCCGGCGCCTGCCCCGGCGTCGCGCCCTTGCGAATTAAAAATTGTTAATCGCCGCGGCTGGAAGGCCTAGGTGCGTCAATGCGCCCATCCGCGGCACACGCGGCGGAACATGCGCGGAAACAATCGAAGCACCATGTGCGTTCCAGATCAGATTGCCACCGGTTGGACTTTGATGAACTATTTGAAAGAATTGCGTTTCCGGGTGCGCCGCAACATCATGATCGTTGCCGCGCTGGCAATCATCGCAGGTATCGCAGTAGGCGTCCGGCACTACACCGGCAGCGGGCCGCCGACGGCGGGCGCGACCGACCCACCGCCCGTGCCGGTGACCGCCGCCATCGCCACACGCCGAGACGTTCCAGACATCATCGACGCTATCGGTAATGTGCAGTCCATCGACATCGTCGCCATCCAGCCGCGGGTCATGGGCAACATACAGAAGATCGAATTTGCTCCTGGCCAGGACGTGAAGCAGGGGCAGGAACTGTTCCTTATCGATCCGCGCCCCTATCAGGCCGCGCTCGATCAGGCGAGGGCCCAACTGGCGCACGATCAGGGGCTGCTCGCTGAAGCGCAGATGGACCTTAAGCGCTACCAGACACTGGAGCAGCAGAAGTCCATCGCCGGCCAGCAGGCGCAAGACCAGGTCTATGTGGTCCAACAGGACCAGGGCACGGTTGCGCTCGATCAGGCCAACGTCGAAGCGGCACAACTCAATCTTGAATATTGCCACATCACCGCACCGGTATCGGGCCGCGTCGGCATGCTGCTCGTCGATCTTGGCAATCTCGTCGGCCCGACGGGCAGCGCCGGCAACACCGCCAGCAGCACCGGCGGCGCCAGCAGCACGTCCACCCTGACCGGCGTGACAAGCGGTGGACCAAGCAGCAGCAGCACTCTGGTGTGGCTTACTCAACTGCAGCCGATCTATGTGACCTTCCCCATTCCGCAGAATTTTCTGGATCAGATCAAACGTAACCAGGCTGCAGGCGCATTGGAGGTCGACGCCTATTCGCAGGCCGGCAAATTGCTGGAGAAGGGCAAGCTCACGGTTATCGACAATCAGGTCAACACCAGTGCGGGCACCGTCACGATGCAGGCAACGTTTGCCAATCCAGACGAAGCTCTCTGGCCTGGAGAGTTCGTGCGGATCGCCCTTACCGTTTCGACGAACCAGAACGTTGTGACCGTGCCGCCGTCCGCCGTCATGGCTGGTCCGAACGGCTCATACGTATACGTGATCGGCGCGAACGATCAGGTCAAACGCGTAGACGTCCAGGTGACGTCCCAGCGCGGAGAGATAGCGGTCATCGGCAAAGGACTCTCCGGCGGGGAGAAGGTGGTTACGGACGGCCAGTATCGCCTCGACAATGGAACAAAAGTCACCATCCGGGAGGCGGTTGGACCGGCAGCGCCGGCCAACGCCGAGGCACAAGAGCAATGAATATCTCGGAGGTCTTTATCCGCCGGCCCATTGCCACCGCACTCTTGATGGCGGGCATTTTTCTGTTCGGCCTGGTTTCCTACGAGCTCTTGCCCGTCGCCGCGCTGCCCAATGTGGAATTTCCGACCATCGTCGTCACGGGGCAATTGCCGGGCGCAAATCCAACCACCATGGCGGAAACCGTCGCGACGCCATTGGAAAACGAGTTCACCCAGATTCCTGGTTTGTCGCAGATGACGTCAACCAGCGGATTGGGACAGAGCACCATTACGCTGCAGTTTGATTTGAGCGTCGACATCAATGCCGCGGCCAGCCAAGTGCAGCAACAGATCCAAGCCGCGAGCGGCTACTTGCCCAAGAACATGCCGAATCCGCCAACCTATCGGGAGACCAATCCGGCGGATCGGCCAATTCTCATTTACGCCGTGCGTTCCGACGCGATGCCGCTGTACCAGCTCGACGCTTACGCCAACACCGTCCTGGCTCAATCGCTGTCGACGGTGCCCGGAGTCGGCCAAGTGTTGATCGGCGGCGAGCAGGAGCCGGCCGTGACGGTGCAGGTCGATCCGGGAGCGCTCGACTCGCGCGGGATAAGCCTCGCCCAAATCAGCACTGCGCTCAGCAACGCAACGCTCGACTCTCCGAAAGGCAATCTCGAGGGAGAGCAGCAGCAGGTGACGCTCAATACCAATGACCAGCTCGTGAACGCCAGCCAGTTTCGCAACATCATCGTGGCTTATCAAAACGGAGCGCCGATAACGCTCAAGGACATTGCCACCGTAATCAACTCCGCCCAGAACACCCGCACCGGCGCATGGTTCAACGGCAAGCCCGCCGAATTGTTGCTCATCTTCCGTGCGGCCAACGCCAACACCGTCAAAGTCGTCGATCAGGTCAAATCGATATTGCCGCAGCTTGAGAGATCGATTCCACCGTCCGTTCACGTTGATCTGCTCAGCGACCGTTCGCAGATCATCCGCGCCTCGGTTAGCGATGTCGAACGGACCCTGCTCATTACCGCCGCTCTGGTGATCCTGGTCATCTTCGCATTCTTGCGCAAACCGTGGGCCACAGCCATCCCGAGCGTGACGGTGCCGCTCAGCATCGTCGCCACGTTCGGCGCCATGTATCTGTTCGGCTACAGCCTCGACAATCTGTCGCTTATGGCGCTGAGCATCGCCATCGGTTTCGTCGTCGATGACGCCATCGTCATGATCGAAAATATCGTGCGCCACATCGAAGCCGGCGAGCCGGGCTTTGAAGCGGCATTGCGGGGCGCCGGACAGATCGGCTTCACCATCATCTCCATCACATTTTCGCTGATCGCCGTATTCATTCCACTGCTGCTGATGTCCGGAATCGTCGGGCGGCTGTTCCACGAATTCGCCATGACGGTCGGCATCGCGGTCGTGGTTTCCGCTTTCATCGCGTTGACGCTCACGCCGATGATGTGCTCGCTGTTTCTCGCCCACGAGCATGAAAGGCAGCCTGGACGCATCAGCCGCGCCTTCGAGCGCTTTTTCGATTGGATGCTGGCCGAATATGATCGCGGTCTGCATTGGGTGTTTCGCCACCAATTGCTCACGTTGCTGAGCACGATCGCGCTTATAGCGCTCACCGGTTATCTCTATTACGTCATCCCAAAGGGTTTCATCCCGCAAGAAGACACCGGGTTCCTGTTCGGGCAGCTCGAGGCGAGGCAAGATATTTCCTTTGCCGCGATGTCAAAGCTGGAAAATCAGACCGCCGACATCATCCTGCAGAATCCGGCCGTCGCCGGGCTGGTCGGATTCGCCGGCGCGACCGGCGGCAATTCCAGCGAGAATACCGCGCGGATATTCATCCAGCTCAAACCGTTCGCCGAGCGGGTCGGCATTCAGAAAGTGATGCAGCAGCTGCGGCCCAAGATCGCCTCACAGGTGATCGGCGCCAACTTCTACATGCAAGCGGCGCAGGACATAACGGTCGGCGGCCGGCTGGAGCAGGCCCAGTACCAGTACACGCTGACCGATACCAATTCCGACGAATTGAACCACTGGGCGCCGATCCTGCTGTCCAAAATGCGAGGAATGAAGATCCTGACCGATGTGGCGTCCGACCAGCAGATCGCTTCGCCGCAGCTCAACATCGAAGTCGACCGGGACGCCGCGTCGACCTATGGCGTGACACTATCGGCCGTGGATGCTGCGCTGTACGCGGCCTTTGGACAGGAACAGGTGACGACCATCTACCTGCCGACCCAACAGGCGAAGGTCGTCCTGGAGGTGCAACCTAAGTTTCAACGGCAGCGCGCCGACCTGTCACAGATCTACGTGCCGGGCACGAGCAGTAGAGGAGTCACGACACAAATCCCCTTATCCTCGGTTGCCCATTACACGAACTCGGTGGTGCCGCTGACCGTCAACCATCAGGGCGTCTTTCCGGCTGTCACGCTCTCGTTCAATCTCGCGCCGGGGGTAGCGCTCAGCCAGGCGGTCGACGCGATTTCCGCATTGAACACGCAGATCCATGCGCCCGAGACCCTCCTCGGCTCATTTCAAGGCACCGCCCAAGCTTTCCAGGCATCGCTAACGACGACGCCGCTCCTGATCGCGGCCTCCATCGTCGTCATCTACGTCGTGCTGGGGATGCTCTACGAAAGCTTCATCCACCCGATCACGATCCTATCGTCGCTGCCATCGGCTGGCGTAGGTGCCCTGCTGATGTTGATGATGTTCGGTTACGACCTCACCTTGATCGCGTTCATCGGCATCATCCTATTGATCGGCATCGTCAAGAAGAATGCCATTATGATGATCGACTTCGCGCTGGAAGCCGAGCGTAACGAGGGAAAGGGGCCGCTCGAAGCGATCCATCAGGCCTGCCTGCTGCGATTCCGACCGATCATGATGACGACCATGTGCGCTCTCTTTGCCGGCTTGCCTCTGGCCGTTGGCACCGGCGCCGGCTCGGACCTGCGCCGACCACTCGGCATCGCCATTGTCGGCGGATTGTTGGTGTCGCAGTCGCTGACGCTCTACACCACGCCAATCATTTACCTTTACCTCGATCGTCTCAGTCATTGGCTGGGAGGCGGCCGCACGCTATCGCCCGGCGACCTGGCGTTGCCATCGCCCCCATCGGCTTAGCGCAGAGGCAAATTCACGGGTGCGGGTGCCGAGCGGGTATTCGGTTGCCGAAAGAACATAGTGCACGGCGCCGATATCGGCGGCGGTTGTTAAGTCAAACGCCACTGTCCACTTCGAACTCGGCTCCGTTCAGTCGCAGACAGGGTGACCGGCACGTAAACTCTTCGTCGACAATTTCAGTTCCGCGCTTGCAATCCCGGACATCATGCGGCGGAGACGCCAGTGGCGCGCGCTCTCAGGAAAGTATTTAGTACAGCGGTATGAACGCAAAACATAACGCCGAAAGTGCGCGCGGCACGCTGGCTTCACGACTATCGGGACAAATTTATTCAAAACGAGTTAGTTCAAATTTTATGCAAAAATTTCTCGAAGACGCGCGCATATCTCGACGTATCTTGACTTGTCTTTGCTTCAAATTGAACAAACCAACTTAGCTGCCCCGCAAATGCTTTGTGCGAATGATGACCCCAACAAGACGGGAAGGGGTCGTCATGAGTGCGGGTGCAGGGGCAATCGTCAAACGAGGCGCGGCCGCCGGGATCATGGCGCTGTCGCTGCTCGGCTGCCCGACGGTCAGCACCGCACAGAACCCGGCGCCATTCATCGCCGTGGGCGGCCAGACGAGCGCGCCGATCGGCTGGGTGCAGTTCTGCGTCGAATACGATCCCGAGTGCAAGACCAAGCCCTCGCTGCCGCGCGACGTCGTGCTCTCGACGCAAGTCTGGAAAGACCTCGTGCGCGTCAATCACTGGGTCAACGCCAACATCAGGCCGGTCACCGACCTCGAGCATTGGGGCGTGGTCGAGCGCTGGAATTATCCCGACGACGGCTACGGCGACTGCGAGGACTACGTCCTTGAGAAGCGCCGCATGCTGATCCAGGCCGGCTGGCCGCGCGAGGCCCTGCTGATCACCGTGGTGCGCGACCAGAATGGCGACGGCCATGCCGTGCTCACCGTCAAGACCGATCAGGGCGAGTTCATTCTCGACAACCAGCGCGACGACATCCTGCTCTGGTCGGAAACCGGTTACCGCTTCGTCAAGCGCCAGTCGCAGGCCGATCCCAACGTTTGGCTCTCGCTTGGCGAACCGCGCACGGCGCCGCTGACGTCATCGTCGCGCTGAGCGCGCAACACGCAAAGGAGTTACGCGTCCCCGGTCACGTCCCCACCCCTCCCCGTCCCCAGACCGGGTTCGCGCGCGGGCGGCCTCCCCCAAGGCCGCCCGCATCTTTTTCAGCCAAAAGATTCCGTCCAATAAAACTTTTGAGGATGTCTCTTCAATCAGGCGCTGAGCACGAGCTGCAACGCCATCACCACGACTGTTCCGGACATAAGGCTCCACAATCCGGCGATCACTGTCGCTACCATGATGAATTCGACGCGGCGGCCTTCGATGCGGCGGCCGCGCAGCGTGTTGCGCATGATGATGAAGGGCGCGCTGAACATGAGCAGCGGGATCGAGGCAAAGCGCGCGAGCGCCGGTCCGACTTCGAGCAGCCGGAAGCTCGGGAAATGTTCGCCAAAGAGACGATAGCCGGTGGC
>DATJTL010000155.1:0-22519 GCA_035503415.1 Xanthobacteraceae bacterium | reverse complement strand
CGAGGGCATGCTGGCGAAATTCGGTTATGCGGCGATCGTGCGCGACAACGGCGACGCGGCGCTCGCGCTGCTTGGTGGCGCCGAAGGCGCCGACATCGACTGCGTCATTCTCGATCTGGTCATGCCCAACCTCGACGGGCTCGGCGTGCTGGCGCGGCTGCGCCAGGCCGCCATCAAAGTGCCGGTGATCGTGCAGACCGCCCATGGCGGCATCGACAATGTGATCTCCGCGATGCGTGCCGGCGCGGCCGATTTCGTCGTCAAGCCGCTCGGCGCCGAGCGGCTGCAAGTCAGCATCCGCAACGCGCTCAACACCAGCGCGCTCGAAGGCGAACTGGCGCGCATGAAAAACAGCCGCGCCGGCACGCTCGGCTTTGCCGACATCATCACCAAGAGCGCCAACATGGCGGCCGTCATCCGCATCGCGGAAAAGGCGGCGGCCTCCACCATCCCGGTTCTCGTCGCGGGCGAGTCCGGCGTCGGCAAGGAATTGGTCGCGCGCGCCATTCACGGCTCGTCGGAGCGGCGGACGAAGCCGTTCGTCGCGGTCAATTGCGGCGCGATGCCGGAAAATCTCGTCGAGTCGATCCTGTTCGGCCACGAGAAGGGCTCGTTCACCGGCGCCACCGAGCGCCACACCGGCAAGTTCGTCGAGGCTTCGGGCGGCACCTTGTTTCTCGACGAGGTCGGCGAATTGCCGGCGGCCGCGCAGGTCAAGCTTCTGCGCGCCATTGCCGAGAGCGAGGTCGAGCCGGTCGGCGCGCGCAAGGCAGTGAAGGTCGACGTGCGCATCATCTCCGCCACCAATCGCGACCTCATCGCCGATGTCAAAGCCGGCCGCTTCCGCGAGGACCTGTTCTATCGCCTGCACGTGTTTCCGATCACCGTGCCGCCGCTGCGCGAGCGGCCCGCCGACATCCCGGCTTTGGCACGGCATTTTCTCGCGCGCTTTGCCGCCGAAGAGGGAAAGCGCATCCGCGCTGTCGCCCCCGAAGCGCTCCGCCTGCTCGCCGCCTTTGGCTGGCCCGGCAACATCCGCCAGTTGGAGAATGCGCTGTTCCGCGCCGTGGTGCTCGCCGAAGGCGACAGCCTCGGGCTTGCAGAGTTTCCGCAGATCGCGGCGCAAGCCTCGATGCTGGCGCCGGGGCCAGCGCGCGATGAGCCTTATCATACGGTGCCAGCCGCGAACTTAATTCCGGCAGGAGGCGCAGCGCGGGATGAATTTATGCATTTCGAGCAAGCCGAGCCCGGCGAACCCGAATTGTTCGCCGCCGAACTCGCGACCGGACCTATCGATGAGCCGCCGCTCTCGCCTGCCGAGCCGGCGGTCCCGCCGGACGCCTTGCCGTTGCTCGATGCCGCCGGCGAAGTGCGGTCGCTCGAAGAGATCGAAGCCGAGCTGATCCGTTACGCCATATCCCATTACCGTGGACAAATGTCGGAAGTGGCGCGCCGGTTGCGAATCGGCCGTTCCACGCTTTATCGAAAGCTGGAATCAATTGGATTGAACGCGTCCGCGGCGTCCGACGACATAATTGGAATGGATCAAGGAGAGGCTGGCGCCGAAGGCGTTGCCGCGGAGCGACAGGGCAGGAAAATCGCATAAGGTGCCTAGAATTTGACCGCTCTGCAGAGGACACGAAGGCGTAGGGTCGCGTAAGGTTATGGAGGTAGGGGCTTCCTTTCGCAGCATTGCCACTATCCGGGCCCATAGTTCCCAGGCTATGTGCTTTACGCGTTGCCGCGAAAGTCTTTGGGGGCCGCAGGTAGCTTCAGGGGAGAATTTGCAATGTCGGGCGTCCGTCTCAATGGATTCCTAGCCTCGACCGCTGTCGCGCTGTTGTTGTCAGCGGGTGGCGCATTCGCACAATCGGCGACGCCAGGCGGCATCGATCCGAACGTCGCCATACCCGACACCGCTCAAGCCACTCCCGCATCGACGGATGCCGATAAGGCCAATGCGGGAGCGCCGGCGTCGACAGTTCCCGCGTCCACGTCGGCAACCGAACCGCAGCCGGCAAGTCCCGATGCTGCAGCCGCCACGCCCGACACGACCCAGCCCGCCAGCACAACGGCAACTCCGGCTGCCGCAGCCGCCTCCCCGGATGCGACCCAGCCCGCCGGCACAACGGCAACTCCGGCTGCCGCAGTCGCCTCCCCGGATGCGACCCAGCCCGCCAGCACGACGGCAACTCCGGCTGCCGCAGCGGCCCCTGCAGCCGCCTCCACCCCTGAGAATACCGGAAGCGCGACGCCAGCCGCCGCGCCGACCGATACCGTCTCGGCGCCAGCTACGCCGGCGCCCGCAGCCGCCACCGCCGCGCCCGCGCCGACGATCGACGACCAGGTCGCCGATCAATTGCACCAGCTCTCCACCGGCAAGTTCGACCATTTTCTCGGCGGCAAAACCGAGCGCACGTCGATCGAGGCGTTCTATTCGGGCCGCTCTTACGCGCCGATCTGGACCACCGACGGCCACGCCAATGCCCGCGTCAAAGCCGCGACCGGCTACCTCGCCCATGTCGATGCCGACGGGTTGAACCCGGCGGATTATCCGGTCCCCGACTTCCAGTCGTTGACCGACCCGCAGGCGCTGGCCGAAGCCGAGCTGAAATTCGACATGACGGTGATTACCTACGCGCGCCACGCCTCGATCGGACGGGTGGCTTGGTCGCGTGTGGATGCCAACATCGAATACGACACCAAGGCACCGGATCCGGCGAGCGTGCTGGCGAACATGGCGGACGCCAAGGACGTCGCTTCGGCGCTCGACGCTTACGAGCCTCATGCGGCCGGCTATCTCGCGCTCAAGGCGAAACTTGCCGAAATCCGCGCCGGCAACAGCAGCGGCATCAAAGCGCCGATCCCGAGCGGACGGGTGCTCAAGATCGGCGATCAGGACGACCGCGTACCGGCGCTGCGCGAGAGGCTTGGCGTGCTCGGCGACGGCGGCACCACCTACGACAAGTCGGTGGCGGAAGCGGTCAAGGTCTTCCAAAAGGAGCACGAGCTCCGGCAGACCGGTACGCTGACGCCGCAGACGCTCGAAGCGCTCAACGGCAACCGCCCGACGCACGTGGTCGATGTCATCCTCGCCAATATGGAGCGTTGGCGCTGGATGCCGCATGACCTCGGCAAATTCTACGTGATGATCAATCTTCCGGATTTCACAGCGAGCGTCTTTAACGACGGAAAGCGCATCTGGAAGACGAGAATCGTCATCGGCAAGACCGACATGCCGACGCCGATCATTTCGACGCAGATGAAGTTCATCACGGTCAATCCGACCTGGCACGTGCCGCCGTCGATCATCAACAACGAGTACCTGCCGGCGATGGCGCAGGATCCGACGGTCATGCAGCGCATGGGGTTGGTCGTCCAGCGCGACAGCTCGGGCAAGGTCATCGGCATTTATCAGCCGCCCGGCGACGCCAACGCCGAGGGGCGGCTGCGCTTTAACTTCCCCAACAAGTTCCTGGTCTACCAGCACGACACGCCGGACAAGTACATGTTCGCCTATCAGCGGCGCGCTTTCAGCCACGGCTGCATGCGCACGCAGAACCCGGCGAAGTACGCCGAGGTGCTGCTGTCGCTCGTGCGCCCCAACGACGGCTACACCGAGGAACGCATCAAGAAGATGTTCGGGCCGAACGAGATCAACATCGATTTCCCGACCTTCATTCCGATCCACGTGACCTACCAGACCGCCTTCGTGGACGACGACGGCAAGCTCGAATTCCGCGACGATATCTACGGCCGCGACAGGCAATTGCTGGCGATTCTGAACAATCCTTCCGAAATGAGGATCGCCGACATCCCGGTCGAGCATCAGATCTCGGCAGCGCATCGCGAGATCCTGACCGCGGCCGACCACACACCGTCGTCGTTCGGCAGCCCGAGCGGTCCAGGCGGCTTTTTCGCCCGACTCTTCAGTGGCTTCGCTTCGCCGCCTCCGCCTCCGCCGGCGCCAGTCCGTCGCCGGGTGAGCCGCAGCTACCCGCGAAATCACTACACCTCGGAGTAAGCGACCACGCCGCCGCAAAGCCGGCGGCGTTAACCATCCTGCCCTTTCCGGCTGCCTCGGCCGGCCAGCTTCGGCTGGCCGAAGGCCGAATATGGCCACATTTTGCCACACTGCGGCATTAGCCCTAGCCCGGTCGGGGGTGGGGTGACGGTTGATTGTGCTAAGTTCTCGCGTCTGCCCTTCCCAAAAATGAGCATTGCGTCAGCGTGACCCGCCACGGGGAAACGGCGGGTATCGGCGTTGGACGCGTTAACGCGAGATCGCCAGTGCCCGTCGGTACCGTGCGTCTGGATCGCTGTCGTTGCTCTGCCTCACGCGCGAGCTATGCGTGCGGTCTCGCTCTACTCATTGTCCTGTTCGGCTGCAGGGGATTGCAGAACGCGGTCGCCGAGGGCGAAACGCGCACCATCTCCCTGCACCACATCCACACCGACGAGAACATCACCATCACCTATAAGCGCGACGGCCGTTACGACGAGGCCGCGCTGGAGAAGCTCAACTGGTTCCTGCGCGACTGGCGGCGCGTCAAGGAAACCCGCATGGACCCGCAGCTGATCGACCTGCTCTGGGAGGTGCAGCGGGAGACCGGATCGAACCAGCCGATCTACGTCGTGTGCGGCTACCGCTCGCCGGAAACCAACGCCATGCTGCGCCGCCGTTCGAACGGCGTCGCACGCTTTTCCCAGCACATGCTCGGCCATGCGGTGGACTTCTACATCCCCGGCGTCCCGCTGGAAGAACTGCGGGTCATCGGGCTGCGCATGCAGCGCGGCGGCGTCGGCTTCTATCCGACCTCCGGATCGCCGTTCGTTCATATGGACACTGGCGGCGTTCGCATGTGGCCGCGCATGACGCGCGATCAGCTTCTGCACGTCTTCCCCGACGGACGCACCGTCTACCTGCCAAACGACGGACATCCGCTGGCGGGCTATGCGGTTGCGCTCGCCGAGCTGAAAAAGCGCGGGAAAAATCCGACCGAGACCTGGTTCGACGTGGCGCGCGCGCAGCACCTGAACAAGAACATCGTTCTGGCGAGCGACGAGCATCTGGGCGGCGACCCTTACGGCCAGTTCTACGCGATGACGGACGCGGACCAAGAAGCCGACGCGCGTGAGGCGGCGCGCACGGCGCCGACGGCGTCGGCATTCGCAACGCAAACGCAAACGTCGGCGATGAACTCGCTTGCGGCCGCGCTTGAGCGCGAGGCGGCGCGCCGCCGTGAAGAAATGGGCGTTGCCGCTGCCGCGCCGGCGACCAATGCCGGCGCGCTTTACCAGACCGCTTCCTACACGACGCCCGCCGGCGCCGACCCGAGCATTACCGATGCGACCGGCGTCTTCGCCCGCATTTCGGTCGCCGACGCCGACGATGATCGCGTTCCTCCGGCTCTGGCGCTCGCGTATGCGGCTCAGCCCGAGCACGACATGCCATCGGCCGCCAAACCGATTCAGGTCGCGCAGGCGCGCGCGGCGCAGCCGGACACGACGATCCTGGTTGAACGCGATCCCAACCAGCCGATCTCAACTGTCGTGGCGGCTCACCCGCGCGTCACCGCTGCGGCAGCCGGAGCGGGGTTCGACGATCCGTGGCTCGCCGCAGTGATGGTTTCGCCGAGCATACGCAATTACCTCACCGTGCTCACGCTGGGCCAGCCGAACTACCGCGCTCTCGCCGCGCTGGTCGAGAAGCCCACACGGTCGGTGATGATGACGTTCGGCGCCGATCCCAACCCCGGCTTAACCGACGATCGCTTTTCCGGCAGCGCCGTCGTTTTCATACCGACGGTCACTTACGCCACGCACACCGCAGCGCTGCACTGACGCGGCGCAGCGCTAACCCAGCAGCATCCCCAACGCGTGCAGGTAGGTTTCGAGGATCGCCTCGTGCTCCTTGCGCTCGTTGGCGTCCTGCTTGCGCAGCCGGACCACTGAACGCAGCGCCTTGACGTCGTAGCCATTGACCTTGGCTTCGGCATAGACGTCGCGAATATCGTCGGCGATCGCTTTCTTCTCTTCTTCGAGCCGTTCGATTCGTTCGACGATCGCCTTGAGCTGATCCTTGGCGAAACGATGAATGGTCTGGTCGTCTTTGACGGCGGCATTGGCCATCGGGCACTCCTCATGACGCGGGGCCCGAGCATTCGGAAGTGCCGCACCTGCCGTCAAGGCGCGGGCATCATCATTCACATTTCATCCACATCAACGCACAGGTAACGCGGGACGCATCAATGCTTTTGGCTTGCCTGTGCTTTTTCGAATGCCGCCTTCTGCTGGGCGCTTGCTTCCTTCTGATGCTTGGTGCGCCATTCGTCATACGGCATGCCGTAGACGAGTTCCCTACTCTGATCCTTGGTCATCGGCACACCCTGGGCGTCGGCGGCCTCCTTCATCCAGTTCGACAGGCAGTTGCGGCAGAAGCCGGCGAGATTCATCAAGTCGATGTTCTGCACGTCGGTGCGCTCGCGCAGGTGCTCGACCAGGCGGCGATAGACGGCGGCTTCAAGCTCGGTGCTGGTCTTTTCGTCGGTAGCCATGATCTTCTCCGCGGCCTAAATGTTCTTGGCAAGAATGTTCTTGGCAAAGATAGAGACCTAACGTTCCTCTTTCCATAGCCGCAATCCGGGAACCACATGGCCGCGTCCTCGCGCGATCTGCTTGAATCGCTGTTCCGTGCCGCTGTCGCCGCGGCTCATCCGAGCCAATGCCTGCCGGCGAATCTGCCCGATTTTCCGCTGCGCGGGCGGCTCATCGTTCTCGCCGCCGGCAAGGCGGCCGGCTCGATGACGCAAACTGCCGAAAAGCATTATCTGGCGCAGATGGCTGAGCGCGGCCTCGCGCAGGATCGCCTTGCCGGACTGGCGGTCACCCGCCACGGCTACGGCCTGCCGACCCGGCGCATCGAAGTGGTCGAGGCCGGCCATCCGGTGCCCGATGAGGCGGGGCTTGCGGGGACCGAGCGCGCGCTCGCACTCGCCGACCAGGCCGGCGCGGACGACCTCGTCCTTGTCCTGCTGTCGGGCGGCGCCTCAGCCAATTGGATCGCGCCGGCCACAGGGCTTACGCTTGCGGAAAAGCAGGCGGTGACGCGCGCGCTTTTGCGCAGCGGCGCCGATATCGGTGAGATCAACACGGTGCGCAAGCACCTGTCGCGCATCAAGGGCGGCCGCCTCGCCCGCCGCGCGCAGCCGGCGAAAATCGTCACGCTCTCGATTTCCGACGTGCCCGGCGACGATCCGGCTGTCATCGGCTCGGGCCCGACCGTGCCCGATCCGACGACGCTCGCAGATGCCCGCGGCATCGTAAACAAATACCGCCTCGCTCTGCCCGAGACCGTCACGCGCGCGCTGGACAATCCCGCCAACGAATCACCAAAGCCGGGGGAAAGCATCTTCGCTGACGCCCATTACAAGATCGTCGCGCGGCCGGCCGATGCGCTCGCCGCCGCCCGGACGCGCGCCGAGGCCGCGGGCTACGAGTGCCTCATTCTCGGCGACCGCCTGCAGGGCGAGGCGCGCGAGGTGGCGGCTGCGCAGGCCCGGCTAGCCCGCCACTTATCGGAGCAAAACCGCCGCGTTGTCATCCTCTCGGGCGGGGAACTGACCGTCACGCTGCGTGGGCAAGGCCGCGGCGGTCCCAACCAGGAATACGCGCTGGCGCTCGCCATTGCGCTCGCCGGCACACCGGGGATTGCCGCGCTTGCCGCCGACAGCGACGGCACCGACGGCGGTAGCGGGCGCCCGGACGACCCGGCCGGGGCCTTTGTCGACGAAGCGACGGTCAAACGCGCCGCAGCTCTTGGCCTCGATCCCGCCGCGTTTCTTGCCGACAACGATTCTACGGGGTTTTTCAACGGTATCGGCGATCTGTTTCGGCCCGGCCCGACGTTCACCAACGTGACCGACTTTCGCGCCATCATCGTTGACAGACCCTCGTCTTGACGGGGAAGCTGAAACGGCATGCGGCGCGGGGTTATTCACAAGATGTTCGCGTTTGTGCTCGTTTTGGCCAACGCGGAAATACGCCGGATCCCCGCTTTGGCAGGACTGAGCGGGATGCTCGCGGTGGCGCTTGCGCTCTTTGTTCTCGCCGCTTCCGCCGGCCCGGCCGCCGCCAATTTCCGGCTTTGCAACAATACGTCGAGCCACGTCGGCGTCGCCATCGGCTACAAGGGTGCCGATGGCTGGACCACCGAAGGCTGGTGGAACCTGCCGTCACACACCTGTGAGACCCTGGTCAAAGGCGACCTCGTCGCGCGTTATTATTATGTCTACGCAGTCGACTATGATCGCGGCGGCGAATGGATGGGGTCGGCCTACATGTGCACGCGCGAAAAGGAATTCACTATTCGGGGCATCAACAATTGTCTGGCGCGTGGCTACGACCGCACGGGCTTTTACGAAGTTGATACCGGCCAACAGAGCACCTGGACGGTGCAGCTCACCGAGGCAAGCGAGCAGCTGCCGGTGAAGCCCCCGCCTGCCGGCACTTCGCTCGGACCGCCAACCGGCGCCGCCGCGGCGCCGCCGGCGCCCGGGCCGGCGCAATGAGGCGGCAGCGGCGGTCCAAAATCGTAGCGACGCTTGGGCCAGCGTCTGGCGAGCGGGCCATCATCGCCCGGCTGTTCGAAGCCGGCGCCGATGTGTTCCGCATCAACATGAGTCACACCAACCACGCGCGGATGCGCGAATTGGTGTCGGCGATCCGCTCCGTCGAGGCCGATCACGGCCGGCCGATCGGCATCCTGGTCGATCTGCAAGGTCCGAAGCTGCGGCTCGGCGCATTCAAGAACGATTACGCCACGATCGACCAAGGTCAGGACTTCGTCTTCGACACCGATCCTTCGCCCGGCGATTCGACGCGGGTGCACCTGCCGCACCCGGAAATCTTCGCCGCCATCAAGCCCGGCGACACGCTCTTGATCGACGACGGCAAACTGCGCCTGATCGCGACCGATACCGGACCGCAGCGCATCGTGGCGCGCGTCGAGATCGGTGGCAAAGTCTCCAACCGCAAGGGCGTGAGCCTGCCCGACACCGTCATTCCGCTGGCGGCTCTGGCGCCCAAAGACCTCGCCGATCTGGAAGCTGCGCTCGACGCCGGTATCGATTGGGTGGCGCTGTCCTTCATTCAGCGCCCCGAGGATATCGCCGAAGCAAAGAAAATCACCCGCGGGCGCGCCGCCGTCATGGCCAAGATCGAAAAGCCCCAAGCGGTGGCGCGGCTGCAAGATATCCTCGATCTCGCCGACGCGCTCATGGTCGCGCGCGGCGATCTCGGTGTGGAAATGCCGCTGGAAAAAGTTCCGGGCGTGCAGAAGGACATGACGCGGGCCTGCCGGCGCGCGGGCAAGCCCGTGGTGGTCGCCACGCAAATGCTGGAATCGATGATCGCAAGCCCGGTGCCGACTCGCGCCGAAGTTTCCGACGTCGCCACCGCCATTTTCGACGGCGCCGATGCTGTCATGCTGTCGGCGGAATCGGCGGCCGGCCAATATCCGGTCGAGGCAGTGGCGACCATGAATCGCATCGCCGAACAGGTGGAATGCGACGCCAACTATCTGCCCTCGCTGCATGTGCTGCACACCGAGCCCGAGGCGACCGGCGCCGATGCGATCGCGGCGGCGGTGCGGCAAGTCGCCGAAACGCTCGATCCCGCTGCGATCGTGTGCTGGACCTCGTCGGGCTCGACGGGCTTACGGGTCGCGCGCGAGCGGCCGCAATGCCCGATCGTCGCTCTCTCGCCGATCATCACCACGGGACGAAAATTGTCGGTGGTTTGGGGCATCCATGGCGTAATCGCCGAAGACGCGCGCGATCAGGATGACATGGTTGAGCGCGCCTGCCGGCTTGCCTTCAAGGAAGGCTTCGCCAAAGCCGGGCAGCGCATCATCATCGTCGCCGGCCTGCCGCTCGGCACGCCCGGTGCCACCAATATGGTGCGGATTGCCTTTGTGGGCGATCAGCGCGTGGACGAGTAAGGGCAAAAACCTGAAGCAAAAGCCTGAAGTCTCAATTCGCTTGTCTCGCGCAGAGGCGCGCGCGATAGCCCGGCGATCATTCCGGGCCCCTTCATTCATACTCACACCTCAACGCACTAACACCTCAACGCCGCAAAGGAACCAGACAATCGTATTGGCTATACGTTGCTAGAAGTTCCGCACGCAATGGTGCGAGCCGCCGTGCCTTGCGGCCTGGCATTGCGACAGGGTCTGGAAGTTACAATGCGTCGAGCCTTCGGCTTGCAGGCACCATCTGTCATTCGGCGGATGGCCTTGGGCAAATACGTTCGAGGCCACCAAGGATGCTGTGAATAGAACTACGAGGAAACTCGCTCGAATCATTTTTCTCCTCCTTTGTATCGCCAGGAGATTCGCGCCTCCATATTAACGTTCCATAAGCGCAATTGATCCCGATAAGAATCTCACTGCTGCGGCCGTGGGCCCCTCGAGCACGTGGCGCGGACGGCTCGTCGTAGCTGAGCAGCTTGGCTCGCTATGCTGTTCTCAACTCGCCTCGAAAGTTGTCGAGCAGGTTGGAATTTTCCGCGCTGCACATTTCCGCACCGCACAGTGGTCGAAAGTGTCACATCGCATCATGCGGAAAAATTTGGCAGCTTTCGGAGCTGAGCGCGGGGCGGAACACACGCAATTGCAATCTCATCGCAAACCAATCAGGGGGTTGCCGATGAAGACGACCCCGGTCCCTGCTTGGGAGGCTCCAAATAGATCGAGTCGGGCCATAAACCTGCCGTAACGTTCCCGTAAACTTCCATGATGGCGAGTCAGTCTGTCTCGCCGCGCATAGATACTTCTGGAGATTGTAATGGACAAGAAAATGGCTGGATTGCTGGGGGCGGCGGCCGCCCTGACAGCGGTCACTGCTGCGCAAGCGGCCCCGGCGCAACCAACTCCGGTGGCGCCGGCAGTCAGCTACTCAGACCTGTTGCAACCCATTCCCAACGCAATCGCCGCACTGAAGGCTGATGACGCGGTGCAGCTTCAATCAGATCCGGCTGCGAAGCTGGAGCGCGTTCAATTTCATCACCATCACCACCACCATCACCATCACCATCACGGCTTTTTTCCCGGCGCAGTGATCGGTGGAGTCGTCGGCGGTCTTCTCGCCGCGCCGCCACCCCCGCCGGGGCCCTGCTATTGGACGTATGGCAGACCCTACTGGGACGGATACCGCTGGGTACACCCGCGCGTCCAAGTCTGCCGCTGATTCAACTCTCTCTGTAGCCTCGCTGCACACCGCCTTTCAATGCGGCTTGCTTCACCGATAGCGCATCTGAGTCGGGCGTCTGTTTGCTTGAAATTTTGAGCCACCTGGAGTTTTGGTGATGAGAACCACGCGATCCCTTTTGCTTGCGAGCACTGTGCTTTCCGGCGTCGTTGTCATGGCGCCGGGGCCGCATGCATTCGCGGCGCCGGTGCAGCTTGAAGTGCTCGCGCAAGCCAGCCCGGGTAATCCGGCCGAAGACGCCAAAGATCGCGGGCAAAAGAAGGTGCCTGCACGCCCGGCAGCTCCGAAGCCGCCGGGGCCGCCCCTCACGCATACCCCGTCGGCGCGGACTCCGCAGCCTTCGCATCCGCCAGAGGGTGCGAATGTGGAGCGGCGAGCCCGGCCAGAGCCGCCAAAGATTCAGCCCTCGCACGCAAATCAGCCGACTGGGCCCCGTCAAACCCAAGTACCGCAGCGAACGCCGCAAGCGCCTGTTATGAACAAGCCGCACCCCGCCGAGGTGACTCCGCCTGGCGGGCGGCGGAATGTCGTCGTCCAGCCAAAGGGCAAGACGCAGCCGCCTTCTCCCGTCGTGCGCGGTGCGCCGCCATCCAAAAGCAGTCCCGCTACTGCGCCCTCTGCAGCGCAACGTGCCGTTCCTCACCCGCCGGGCAGCCCGGCGCAGCCCGCCGCTGTCGTCACTCGCGCGCCGCCGCCGAAAGGCAATCCTGCCGCAGTGCCGCCGCCGATGCAGGCAATCAGCAAATCTCAGTTCATCGCACCTAAAGGCCAAGCCCCGGCCCCCGGCATGAACGCGGTGCGCGCGGAGCGCCGCGAAACGCGCCAGGGCAATCGGCTCATTATCCAAGAGCCGAGCCGCACCATAATTCAGGAAGGAAACCGGACGTTCATCCGTCATAACGAAGACGATCGTTTCGCCGTTGGCGCGCGCAACGTGCAGGTCGAGCGGCACGGCGATCAGACGATGACGGTGGTGCTGCGCCCCGATGGCGTGCAGATTATCGATTACGACGACAACGAGGGCCATTTCATCCGCCGCGTCCGCAGGGACCGGGACGGTCATGAGATCGTGCTCATCGACAACGGTTTCGCTGGTGCGCGGGCGGATACGATGTTTCTCAACCTTCCGCCGCCGGTGATCCACATGCCCCCCGATCGCTATATCGTCGATGCCGACAACGCCAACGACGCACTGATTTACGGGGTCTTGGTGGCGCAGCCGGTCGAGCAGATCACGCAGCGCTATACGCTCGATCAGGTCCGTTACAACGAGCCGTTGCGGGCGTTGATGCCGCGGCTCGATTTGGAAATCAATTTCGAATCCGGATCCTGGCAACTGACGTCGGATCAGGTCGATCGATTGTCGGTCATCGCGGGCGCGCTCAACCGCGCGATCCAGCGCAATCCGCGAGAAGTATTTCTAGTCGAGGGCTATACGGACGCAGTCGGTTCTGACGTCGACAATCTTTCGCTCTCCGACCGTCGCGCGGAATCGGTGGCCGTAGCGCTAACCGAGCAATTTGGCGTCCCCCCGGAAAACCTGGTGACGCAAGGCTACGGCAAGCAGTTTCTGAAGGTGCAGACCGACGCGGCGGAACGCGCCAACCGGCGCGTGGCGGTCCAACGCATCACGCCACTCATCGATCCGCAGGCAGTGGGCATGCGGTGAGAGGCGGGACGATGACAGCGACTTCGGCATCTATGGACCGCAGCATGGCTGAAGCCAATGCGACTCCCAATGCGCTCTGATGTCTTGAATCAGATATTCCGCCCCTCGACCTTTTGGGTCAATTCGCGCACCGCATCAGAAGCGTGTTCGAGGTGGGGATCGATCGCCAGCGCGTCCCGGTAGGCCTCGAGCGCGTCCTTGTCGTCGCCGATCTCCTGCAGCATCAGGCCGAGACCGGACAGCGCGCCGAAATGGCGTGGCTCGCGCGCCAGCACTTCGCCGAGATCGGAGATGGCGTGCGCATAATCGTTCTTCGCGTAATAGATGGTGGCGCGCTCGTTCCAGGCTTCGACGTAGTCGGGATTGATCTCGATGACGGCGTCGAGAAGCTTGAGCGCGAGATCGTAATCCTTTGCTTCCTCCGCGGCCTTCACCCGCGCCATGAGCAGATTGCAGGTATCGCTGCCGGAGATCGTCCACACCGCCCAGATCCGATTCTCGATCAGTTTGGCGCTTTGGTCATCGGGCGCGATTTTCAGCGCCTTGAACAGCGTGTCGAGATCGCTCATCGGATCGCCGTGGGCAACCGGCGGCAGGTCGGCGGGCGGCTGCGCCCAGCCGTTGTCCTGCCGCGCGCTTTCGTCCTGCGCCAATGCCGGTACGGCGAGGCTCGCGCCGAGCGCAAGACCAAGAATGACGGCAGACGCTCGCAAGAAAGACGATCGCCAAGTCGGTACTGCGAAGTATGCGCGCATCGATATCAAGTCTATTCACCCGCCGCCGGGCAACAAGCCCGAAAACCGCGCAAATAGGCGTGAACAATTAGGCAATTTGGCGGGCGCCCGGCCATTCCCGTTAACCGCGTACGGTTAACCGGCCGCTGCACGTGCCACGCCACCACACCGATGTGGATTATGGGTTGCGCGCGGGCACGGCGCTTGGCGCCTGTGCTCCGGCAGCATCGGCGGCAGTATCAGCCTTGCCGCGCCTTGAAGCGCCGCTGCGTCTTATTGATGACATAGACGCGCCCCTTGCGCCGCACCAGGCGGTTGTCGCGATGACGCCCGCGCAGCGATTTCAAAGAGTTACGGACTTTCATGGCACGATCCCTTGCTGGGCGGTTGATTAAGGACGCGGCGTGGCCTTGTCAATGTCGGGACGATAAAGGACGCTGCACCCCGGGGACGATCTCCGGACAATAAGGGACCACGAATGAGCATGGGACCAGCCACCCTGCGCCTTGTTTCCGGCGTCGGCCTGAAGGGTCCGGCCTGCTTCGTCATCGAGGCGGACGGCAGGCGAATCATGCTCGATCTCGGCGAGGGTCCACCTCCGGGCCTGTTGCCCGATGTCGATGGTTTGGTACCCATCGACGCGCTGGTGCTCAGCCACGGCCACAAGGACCACGTCGGCGGCATGGCGCTCCTTGCGCGGCTGGGCAATCCCCCGGTTTACGCTACCGACGTCGTCGCACGCGCATTGCCCAAGGGGTTCAACATCCGGCCGCTGCCGGTTGGCGGCACCGGCGACGTGCTCGGCATCGCGGTAACGACCGGGCGCAACGGCCACGCGCCGGGCGGCGTCTGGCTGCACTTCGCCGTTGCCGGCGGCTTGCTCTACACCGGCGACTTCTCGGCCGAGTCGATGCTCTATGCCTACGATGCACCGGCAACGACCGCTTCGACGGCGCTGCTCGACTGCTCCTACGCGCTACACGACCGGCCGCTGGCGCAATGCTGGAACGATCTGAAACCGCTCGCCGAGCGCGGCCCGCTGCTGTTGCCGGTGCCGGCCAACGGCCGCGGCCCGGAAATCGCTCTCGAGCTCTCTCGCCGCGGTTTCGCCAACGACATTCATATCGATGACGCCATGCGCGATGCGCTCCGGCTCTTGTGCGACGGCGCGCGTACTTCGCTGCGGAACGGCATCGCCGGCGAAATCGCGCGTCTGGCCGATACGGCCAAGCCGATCGAAGAGGCGCGCGGCATCATGGTGGCGGCATCCGCCGACGGCACATCCGGCGCCACCGCGCGGCTGCTGCAAGAGTGGGAGCGGCAAGCCGAGCCCGCGATCGTCTTTACCGGCTACGTGCCGCCCGACACGCCCGCCCAGCGGCTCGTTAAAAGCGGCCGCGCTCAATTCGTGCGCTGGAACGTTCACCCGCGCATTTCCGACATCGTCAGGCTGGCGCAGGCGGTGAAGCCGAAGACAATCATCCCCGCCTTCTGCGACCGCACGCATCTTACCGGTCTCGCGCAGACGCTGGCGCCTGCGCGGGTGACGATGGATCAAATGGTTGAGCTCTGAGCTCGCGATTTGAGAAATTTAATTCCCTCGCCCTGGAACCTAAGGGGATGGGGTGAATTGGAACTTTGGAACTTTGAAACGCTCGCACGATTGCTGACCTTTTTGGTGGCGAGCCGATCGCAAGGCTGCGCGCAGAGCGCGCTGCCGAGCATTTGAACAAACTAATTTGCAAACCCAGGAAGACGGCTCGGCGTGCCGTTGGAGGAAACCGCCATGACCAGTGCATACCAAGCGCATATGCCGGATCGGCCGGCGGCAGAGCCGCTGCGTAGTAAGAGCGGCTGGATCGTCGCGCTCGGCGTCGTCTATGTGATCGCGGGCCTGATCGCGCTGTCCAGCGTTGTCTTCGCCACGAAAGTCACGGTGTTCGTGGTCGGTATCATGATGCTGATCTCGGGCATCGCCGAGATGATCAATGCCTTTCAGTTCAAGTCGTGGGGCAAGTTCGTGCTTTGGCTGATGCTCGGCCTTTTGTACATCTTTGCCGGTCTCGTGACGTTCGAGAACCCGCTGTTTGCCGCCGCGATCCTGACCCTGTTGCTCGGCATTGCACTCGTTATCTCAGGGGTGATGCGCATCTTCCTCGCCTTCAGCATACATGAGGGCATGGCCTGGACCTGGGTGGTCCTTTCTGGTGTCCTAACCTTTCTGCTCGGCCTGGTGATCCTGGCGCATTGGCCGGTCTCCAGCCTCTTCGTTCTCGGCGTGCTGCTGGGCGTCGACCTTCTCATCATAGGGATCGGTTGGATCTTCGTGGGATTTGGGCTGAAAAGCCGCGCCTAGCGACCAGTGCCGCAAAGCGACCGCAATTTAATTGGCATGCGCTGACACCAAAACGGCAATCGCCCCGCCGGCCGCAAGCGCGATGAAGGAGACTAACGTCATTGGTATGAGCATCGGGGTTGCCTCACCGCTGTCCATCGCCATTGAGCTGCCCGTCGCCATAGACACGTGAGAGCCTGCAGGCTGCTGCATCCCATTCATGCCGGCATATGCGCCGTATTCCGCCGACCCGGCGATCGCGCCCGCCGGGCGCACGGTCATCATGCCGTGCTTGAGATGGTTGGCGACCAGCCACCAGTTCATCGGATAGGCGAATATAAAGCCGACCAACAGCGCCATCGACATCACGAACCAGAAATAGGGAGTTGCCGGATTGTCTGCGGACGGAATGTGCATCCGCAGAATCATCATGGTCGGAACCATTCCGGCCATCAGCAGATTCATCGACAGCAGCTCAGGTATAAACGTGCTGACAAGGGCACTGCGGTAAGAGCCTCCGGCAGTGTCGCGCATGAACAGCGCCTGGAAGATCGTCCAGCCGAAGGCAAAACCCAGAACGTATTCGATGACCACCTCTAACAATCCGGTGAGACCGAGCACGCTTGAGAGCACCGCGCCGGCCAAAATCCCGACGCCGTCGCCGGCAACACAGTGCATCGTCGACCCCAGCGTTTGTCGCCAGCGCGCGGCAACGTAGCGCTCATGCAGGCCGGGCAAAGGCTCGCGACATCCGAGGACGTAAAGGAATGCGCCGACCACCCCTGTATAGGCGGTCAACAACACAAAGCCCCACTTCAACACGGGGGATTCCGGTGTCGTGCGAATGTCGATCGCGACGAACAGCAGAGCCGCCGCCGCCAGCAGAAACCACAGCAGCATCACGCCTTCCAACATCGAACCCTCGCTCGGATTTCGATTTGGCGAAATGCGTACGTCGCAGCCGTTTCCATGACATCGCGATGACGGCCCGCTGTACTGATATGCGCGAACGTCACAGTACCGCTGTGGAACCGACGGCCGGCAATCGTCCTACATAACCAACCTTTCGAATCCCACCAGTACCAGTTGGTATAACTACCGACGCCCGTTGCGGCGGCCGGCGCTTCGCCGCCGGATCAGTCCACTCTTTCGCGCAGTGTCATTGGGAAGGGAGCGGCCGCGTAACAAGGCTTGCGCCGTTGGACGGCCGAAACCCCGCCAACGCAGAACGATTACGAAAAGGATCGGTTCCATTACATCCGAACGGCAATAAGGACTATCAGCCATTACCGTCAAATACCGCGTGGCAATGGTGCCACCTGCGTCTTAGCTAAGGTCCAGCGCAACAGTGCGTTTGGATGCTGACGAACGTGCACCGTGGGCTCACGACTGCGAGCAGATCCTGACCTAGCTTCCTTGTCACTATGAACGTCAACGGCAGTGATTCGCGCTTCGTCGGTATTCGCATCGCTTTGTCGGTGCGGACTCCCAAAACGCGAGCCCGGCCAATAAGTGAACCGGCAATGGAGAAGTGAATGCCGCGCTACAGTGTAGAGTTTGTGCAGACGATGCGGGCTGCGTTGGACGAGGTGATGACCAAGGTTCCCGCGGACCAGGCAACCACAGCAGTGAAAGCCAAAGTGGCCGAGGTCATTCTGAAGGCGGCGGCAACTGGGCAGAGAAGCTATCAAGGACTGACGGGCGCCGCGTCAGACCAGATACCCGCAATAATTTCCGAGCTTTCATAAACGCGGCACGGTGCGCTCTTGTCCTGGTCAAAGTGCGCGCCCGGCACAGGACAGTATCAAGCTGCCCGGCTATCGGAGTGGCGCCGGAGCGATCTCCGGGAAGGGGCAGCGATGATGAAGCAAACCCGTCAGGCGTCCGAAGCAGTTCACGGCAGCTCAGATTCGCAACAGGAGCTGGCCGAGGTCCTTCGGCAACGGGCGGCCATCTCTGAAGTGCTGCGCGCCATCGCCAAGTCACCGGACGACTTGCAGCCGATATTCCAGACCATCATCGAGAGCGCAGTTCACTTGTGCCGAGCCGAGATGGGCAGCTTCCGTCTCGTCGAAGAAGCAGGGCTTCGTCTTGTTGCTGCTAAACAGACCCCCGCCGTGGCGTATTCACCGCCGGTGCTTATGGAACACAGCAGCTTTATCGGTCGCGTCCTTGTCGGCAAGTCGTCCCTCCAAATCCCAGACCAATCCGCACATGAACTCTATCGCGCCGGTGAGCCCAGCCTGGTGGCTGTGGTCAATGCGGGCGTTCGGGCGGGCCTGTTCGTGCCGATGCTCAGAAACGATGAGCCAATCGGCGTGCTGAGTATTGGGCGACGGAGGGTAGAGGCATTTACCGAGAAAGAAATCGAATTGGTGACGGATTTCGCCGCCGGGGCCGCCATTGCGCTGGAGATTACCAGTCGCGAGCGGCAACTCCGGGAGGTGCAGATGGAAGTCGCGCACGCGAACCGCGTCGCGACCATGGGTCAACTCACCGCCTCGATTACTCATGAGATAAGGCAGCCCATGGCTGCTGCCCGCACAGGTGCCGACGCGGCACTGCGGTGGGCAAACAAAACCCCGCTTAATCTGGCAGAGGTCAGGGATGCGCTCGCCGGCATTGTGAGCGCCATCGATCGCGCAGGCGATGTCGTCGCGCGCATCGCCGCACTGATGAGGAAGGCACCGCCCCGGAAGGACGTCTTGGACCTCAACGAGGCGATCATGGAGGTGATCGCGCTGACCCACACCGAAGCCGCCAAGACCGGGGTGACGGTACGCGCGCAGCTTGCGCCTTGCCTGCCGTGCATCGATGCCGATCGGGTGCAACTGCAACAAGTCATGCTGAATTTGATCGTCAATGGCATCCAGGCGATGAATGATGTTGCTGATGGCCGGCGCGACTTGCTGATCACGACCGAGGACACCGAGGACGGCGTGCGCGTAAAAGTGCGGGATACCGGCCCCGGCCTGAACCCGGAGAAGTTGGAACGTCTGTTCGAACCCTTCTATACGACAAAGCCAAATGGGATGGGCATGGGACTTTCGATCTGCCGCTCGGTGATCGAAGCGCATGGAGGACGGCTTTGGGCGACCGGACACGCGTCACAAGGCGCGGTCTTCCAGTTTGCGATACCGGCCCGGCCGGGGTGATCAGCCGATATCCGCTGCGGGCACTTGACCGACATCCTGGACCTTGCGGCCAGTTCACTTTTCTTCCGGAAAAGCTCCGTAGTCCGAGTAATACCGCTGTAATGGGAAGCGCAACTGCTTGCGATGTTTTTCTCGAAGGGTCGAATCCGCCGCCAACTTTTCGATCGCCTGCCTTAATCGAGAAAAGTTGGTCGGTTCGGGAAAAAACACAACTCCACAATTCTCCTTGCTATCATCCCAAAAGAAAACGCGTTGTGCTTTTTCACCAGACATCGGATACCAAATGCAGAAGTGCCACCGTTTGCTGTCGCTATCCTTTCTGGATTTTTGATCTACCCACATATCAATCTTCCGAT
Source organism: Xanthobacteraceae bacterium (assembly GCA_035503415.1). Lineage (GTDB taxonomy): Bacteria > Pseudomonadota > Alphaproteobacteria > Rhizobiales > Xanthobacteraceae > BOG-931. The sequence goes on along the minus strand of DATJTL010000155.1, from coordinate 3,003 downwards.
CTAGGCTCATGCGCCCATTCGATGGACGGCCGATCGATAATGCCTTCGCTTTCTGCACGACTGGTCGGCGCAGACTGATTGCCCGCTAATATAGAATCCAGTTGCTCGCCAATATAGAATATTGTTGCTGCGCTGGCATTAGTCTCCGTGATCGGTTCGCGCTCTGCGCACCCGATTCCACGCTGCGCACCGGAGCCAAAGCGGACCTTTGCCCATGCGGTCAAAGAAGGCGCTCAATGACCCAACCTCGGCCTGCCGCAGTCGCGCTCGGATGTTGCGACGCTTGGGCTAAGATGTACGATGACGGTGCTAGGCAATCCGCGAAATCCGGTCCCGAACCGTGCGATAGACCAGCGAGCGACGCTTGACGGGACTGAGGGGAGAAGCTCCATGGCATCGACGTTACAGAAGCTGCGCGCGGCAACGCCAATGCTGTGGCGGGGACTTGCGGCCGTTCTCGCCCTCGTATTTGCGGCTGCTCCGAATAAAGCCGCCCTCGCCGCCTCGGCAACGCCGACCAAGCTCACGATTTCCTACAGCGAAAAGATCGCCGACGAACTCGCGCTGTGGATCGCCGATGATGCCGGATATTTCAAGGCGCAAGGCCTCGACGTCACTGAACTGTACCTGCCAAGCCAGGAAGGGCTTCCCGCATTGCTGACCGGCCAGGTGCAGATGGCGGCCATTGGCGGCGGTGACGCGCTCGCCGCCGCCGCGCAGGGGGTCAAACTCAAATACGTCGCCAACTTTTCTCCGGTTTATACGTTTCAGTTCTGGGCGCGGCCGCAATATGCGCAGCCGAACTTGCTCAAGGGCCAGCGCATCGGAATCACCAGCACCAGCGGTTCGCTCTATATCGCGACCTTGCTGGCGCTGCGGCAGCTCGGACTGTCGCCCGGAGATGTTGAACTCACGCCGCTCGGCAGCACGCCGAATGTCGACAGCGCGCTCTTTGCCGGCAGCATCGTCGCTGCCGCCTCCCATCCGCCCGCCACCTACCGCTATCAACAGCAGGGTTTCGTCGACATGGTCGACCTCGCGCAGAAGCGGATACCCAACGTCAATACCGGGCTATTGGTGCTGGATTCCTACATTCAGGCCAAGCCTGAGATCGTCACGGCGGTGGTGGAAGCCATCACCGAAGGTTTCCGCCGGGAGAAAGCTGACAAGGCTTACGCCGAGAACGAGATGCGCCAGCACATGGGCATCAAGGACCAGGACGTGCTCGACTTCACCTACAATTTCTACGCCAACGAAGTGGCGCCGACGGTGCCGCTGCCGGACGCATCCCAGCTCGAAGTGGCCAAACAAGCTTTAAGCGCCACGAATGCAAAGCTGAAGACGGTAGATCCATCACTTTTGATCGACCAGAGCTTCGCAAAGGCTGCCGCCGCGCGGCTGAACATCAAATAGATCAAAAGGTCTGATCCGAACGCACTCCACGAAAAAGGAAGGGTGGGAATTTTTATGCCGGTCATCGTACTGACGAACGAACAGGTGGGAGCGCTGCTGCCAATCGGTGCTTATGTCGATGCCATCGAAGCCGCCTATCGCGAATACGGCATGGGGCGCGCCGTGAATCAGACGCGCACCGATCTCTACGGCGAGTCGCCTGCGGAAAACCAATACTGCGTGTTCAAGTCGATGGTCGGGATGCTGCCGAAGGACCACGTCGTGGCGCTGCGCATCAACTCGGACGTTATCTCCTGGACGCGGCACCAAGGCAACCTGCGCAAGGAAAAGGTGCCGGCGGCCGAAGGCGGCCGCTGGGTCGGCTTGGTCTTCGTCTTTGACACACTGACCGGAGAGCTGCGCGGCATCTTCCCCGACGGCGAGGTGCAGCGGCGGCGGGTCGGCGCCACCACGGCGGTTGCCGCCCGCCATCTGGCGCGGCCGGACGCCAGGATTTTTGGCGTCTATGGCAGCGGCTCGCAGGCCGAAGGTGCCGTGCTGGCGATCGCCGCGGCTTTCCCGGACAGCGAAATACGGTTGTGGAGTCCGAACCGCAATAATCGCGAGGCCTTGGCGCAACGCTGCCGCGGCCAGGGAATCAATATCGCGGCTGTTGATTCTCGCGAGCAGCCGGCCCGCGGCGCCGATGTCGTGGTGACCGCCACCAACGCGCTTGACCGTGTGGTCGAACCGGACTGGATTGAACCGGGCGCTCTGGTCGCGTGCGTGAAGGCGCAAGAACTGGGCCGGGAAATTCTCACCGGTGCGGATCGCATCGTCGTCCACACGCGAGACCTCGATCCGATCAACTATGTGGCCGGCAAGGGCAACCAGCCGTTCCGCGACACCGACTTCGTCGATACGCTGTTTGGGGCGCAGCGCGGTGACGGCGATGTCCGTGAGCTTTTGAAGTCGCTCGCAGTGAGCACGCCCGACCTTGCCGACGCTGTCAGCGGACGTATTGAGGCGCGGGCGAAGCCAGGCGAACGCGTGGTCTTTCTCAACCCGGTCGGCACCGGGCTGCAATTCGCCGCGGTGGCCAAGCAGATTTTGTCTGCGGCGGAACGCGAAGGCGTAGGTGAGCGGCTTCCCACCATCTGGTTCACCGAAGACATGCATCCCTGATGCGTTGCCTTCGAGCGCGGTGCGCTTTGGTCGCGAAAGGCACCTCGCGTCATATCCTGTGATGCGCCGATCAGCTCCTTCCGATCACGTTCTCGATCCGCCGGTCGGGAACGAGCCACATCAACGCCACCGCCAGGTAGATCGCGATCGATGCCCAAGGCGAGAAAAACGCCAGAACGATAGCGGTGGTGTACAGAACCGGCGAGAGTTTGCCTTTAAGGTCGCGGCCAAGCGCCTCTGCCAGCACCGAATGCCCGCCATGCCGGTGAACGATCGCCTTCTGCAGAAGGTAATAAGCGATGGCGGGCATCAGCAGGGCTACGCCGTAGACGGCAGTCGGCAGCGGGGCCGCCAGATTTTCGCCCATCCACGCCGTCGCGGCCGGCACCAGCGAGAGCCAGAACAACAGATGCGAATTGGCCCACA
>DATJTL010000154.1:0-8594 GCA_035503415.1 Xanthobacteraceae bacterium | reverse complement strand
CTAAAGGCCGCGAGGCTTTTGGCAAGAGCCGCGGTGGAGCGCCGGAAGGCGAGCGCGTCCGATGAGGGCGCGCGCCGCGACCCCACGAAAACGGGCGGCAACGCCTGCAGTGCGGAGCGGAGACTAGAGGTGCGCCTATCGGCGCTCCGCCTCCCTTCTTTGTTCGGGAGGCAAAGCTTTCGTGCCGTACTGCAAAACTCGGGTGCGAAGACGCATCGCGAGAGCGGGATTGCTTGCGTCATTGCGAGCGCAAGCGAAGCAATCCAGGGCGGTTTGCGAAGGCGAAGAGGCCGCTCTGGATTGCTTCGTCGCTATCGCTCCTCGCAATGACGAGGCGCCGCGAGAATGAGATTGCGTGCGTTCACCTCTCCCCGCGCAGCGGCGAGAAGGGATCAAGCGGCTAACCCCAAACCTCCTGCGCGATCTCCACCACCATCCGCAGCTTCGCCCATTGCTCCTCTTCGGCGAGAACGTTGCCTTCTTCCGTGGAGGCGAAGCCGCATTGCGGCGACAAGCACAGCTGATCGAGACTTGCGTATTTGGTTGCCTCGTCGATGCGGCGCTTGATGTCGTCCTTCTTTTCCAAGGTGCCGGATTTGGTGGTGATGAGACCGAGCACCACGATCTTGTTGCCTTTGGGCAGAAAGCGCAGCGGTTCGAAGCCGCCGGCGCGCGCGCTGTCGTATTCGAGGAAATAGCCGTCGTAATTCAAGGCGCCGAGCATCGTTTGAGCGACCGGCTCGTAGCCGCCCTCGGAAATCCACGTGGAGCGGAAATTGCCGCGGCACACATGGGTGGTGATCGTCATGTCGGCGGGCTTGCCTTCCAGCGCGCCATTGATGACGCGGGCATAATCCTGCTGCAGGCGATCGGCGTTCAAGCCGCGGTCGCGCGCCTTTTTCAGCTCGGCCTGCGAGCACAGATAGGCCCAGGCCGTGTCGTCGAATTGCAGATAGCGGCAGCCGGCGTCGTAGAAGCCGCGGATCGCCTGCCGGTAAGTCTTCGCCAGATCGTCGAAGATGGCGTCGCGATCGGCGTAGTCCTTGGTCTTGATGGCGCCGGGCTCGAGGCGGAAATGCAGCGTGGCCGGACTCGGAATGCACATTTTCGGCATTACGCGAGAATGGGCCTTCAGAAATTTGAAGTGCTCCAGCATCGGGTGGCTGGAGAAGCCGAGCTTGCCGTAGATGCGCGGGGTTCGCGGCCTCGTCTGCACGCCTTGGAATTGGATGCCGTGATCAAGGTCTTCGACCTTGACCCCGTCGAGCATGCCGTAGAAATCGAAATGCCACCAAGAGCGGCGGAATTCGCCGTCGGTGGCGACCTTGAGCCCGACCTCCTCCTGTTTCCTGATGATCTTCTCGATCTCGCTGTCCTCAACCTCCTTCAATTGCGCGGCGCTGATCTCGCCCTTCTCGCGTTTGGCCCGCGCTTCCTTCAGCGGCGCGGTGCGCAAAATCGAGCCGACCACGTCGGCGCGGAACGGCGGCTTGGTTCTGGTCATCGGCGTTTCTCCCCACTTTGTTGGCTTGTTAACAAGCCCCGCGCGCGCATTTCGTCAACGGCAAAAACGATTGACCGGTATCCAATGGGCGGCGTCCCAATTGCGCGCTTTTGCTGTCATCGTCCGAGCAAGCGGACGATCCAGTAACCGGCAACGGTGAGGGAAATCCGGAGCGATGGCGTCTACTGGATGCTCCGCCGGAGCTTGTCATCGGGCCGGCCACTTCGGGCCGGACCCGTTGGCGGAGCATGACGGCTATTCAACCTCGATCGTGACCTTCCCGTCGACGACGAGGACCGGATAGGTCTTGATCGGCACCATGCAGGGCGGCGAGACCACCTCGCCGGTGCGGATATTGAACTGGCCGTTGTGGAAGTTGCACTCGACCACGTCGTCCTCGATGTAGCCTTCCGAGAGCGACCCCGGCCCGTGCGTGCACATATCATCGGTGACGAAAAACTCGCCTTCCAGGTTGAATACCGCCAGCATCAGATCCCCGATTTCGACCTTGAGCGCCGCGCCGGGGGCGACTTCATCGGTTGAGCATAGCTCGATGCGTTTGGCGCCGGACATCTGCAAAAACCCTGCCCTTTCCCGGTTGAACGGGCGTCCTTATACAGAACGCGGCGCATAATGAAAAATCCCTGCCAACAGGCTATATGCAGGGATCGCGGGTTGCCCCACTGGGAGAATGCAATGCAGAGTGAATCGGCGCGCATGAGCTCGGCCGCGGAGGCGAAGTTCCGCATCGACCGGCCAAACTCGCAGCCGCGGGCGGTGAAGGTGATCGCGCTGGACCCGCCGAGCGAACGCGTCGTGAAGGAGTTGTCGGCCACGCCATGGCAGCGGGCGAGCTTTCTGACCGCATCCGCGTTCTCCGGCGCGCCGCGGCGCGGCCAGCCCTTCTCCATGGATGGCTGGCTCAACGATCTCGCCGGCCGCACCAAGAATCTCGTCGACGAGGTCAACGCGGCCGACCTGGTGGTGATGGTGGCGACCGCGGGCGAGAGCGCCGCGGCAGCGGCCATCATCGGGGAAGCCTGCAGCGTCAAGCACGTGATGACCACGGCGCTGATTCTCGGCGGCGCCAATTCGAACGACGAGACGCTGTCGAAAATGCTGGCACAGTTGCGCCCGCACGCCATGATGCTGGTGATCTCCAGCGCCGACGAATACATCAAGGACATGCTCACGGCGTTGCGCGCCTGAGCGGGATGTGGCGTCGGAGATGGACAAACGATGAATTTTACTGGTGAGTTGACGGTGAAGGCACCGCGCGACGCGGTCTACAAGGCGGTGCGCGATGCGCGCTTTTTCGCTTCCTGCGTCGAGGGTGTGCAGGATCTGCAGGAGACCGCGCCCGATACGTACTCGGCCGTGTTCGCGACCAAGGTCGCGTACATGACTTTCAAGTTCAAAGTCACGGTCCAGGTCGTGCGCGCCGAGGAGCCTCGCGAGATCGAGGCCAAGGTCGAGGGTACGCCGCTCGGCATCGTCGGTAGGCTCACGGCGACGTCGCTCACCACGCTGACCGAGGCCGGCGGCGACACCAAGATCGAATACGCGGTCGACGCCGCCTTGACCGGCAAGCTCGGCAGCCTCGGTCAGCCGGTGCTGCGTTCCAAGGCCAAGGAGATGGAAAAACAATTCGCCGCGCGGCTCGCCGCCGCATTTGCAGCGCCTGGCGCGCCGCAGGCGTGACCTATATTCAAACTATGAAGCATGAAGCCATAAACATCGACACCGATGTGCTGGTCATCGGCTCCGGCGCCGCCGGCATGTATGCGGCGATCGAGGCGGCGCGCGGCGGGGCGAGCGTCTTGCTCGCCGACCGCAGCCTGATCGGGCGCAGCGGCGCCACCGTGATGGCACAGATGACGGTCGCCGCCGCGCTCGGCGAAGAAGTGCCCGACGATCCGCGCCATCATTATGACAATACGATCGCCGCCGGACGCGGGCTGTGCGACGAAAAACTGGCGCAATTGCTCTGTGAGGACGCGCCAGACTGTATTCGCGAGCTCGATCGCTGGGGCGTCGGCTGGGCCCGCAAGGACGGGCACGTCACCGCCACCACGGCGCCCGGTCACGACCGGCCGCGCTGCGTCTACGTCGATTTTATCAATACCGGGCCGGCGGTGTCGAAGACCTTGCGCGGGGAGATGGCGCGCCACCAAAAGAGCATCCACAAGGCCGGCGATCTCTGCATCGTCGATCTTGTGGTCAGCGACGGCGAGGTTGCCGGCGCCGTCGGTTATCATCTGGCGACGGGCGCGCCGGTCGTGATCGCTGCGAAAGCAACCGTGCTCGCGACCGGCGGGCTGACCCGGCTGTTTCGCCGCAACAGCGCCTCCGCCAACATGGGCGGCGACGGTTACGCGCTCGCGCTGCGGGCCGGCGCGTCACTGATCGACATGGAATTCGTGCAGTTTTTTCCGATCGGACACTTGGCGCCGCGGTTGATCGGCATGGACCCGATCATGTGGGACCCGTTCCGCTACAAGCTTGGCGGCAGGCTGCTCAATGGCCGGATGCAGGAGTTCACGTCCGCTTATGGCTCTGACGAAGACGGCAAATACGTGCTGACCCGCGACCTCGCCACCTACGCGATCCTCAAGGAAGCCGAGGCCGGCCGCGGCTCCCCGCATGGCGGCGCCTATCTGTCCTTCCAGCATCGCACGCCGGCGGAATTGCGCGCGGCCTTCGGCCCGGTGATCGACCGGCTCGCAGCAAACAACATCGATCTGACCCGCATGCCGATCGAGGTGGCGCCGATCGCCCATTACCACATGGGCGGCGTGAAAGCCGGTGCGGACATGAGCACGGAAGTTCCAGGCCTGTTCGTCGCCGGCGAAGTGGTCGGCGGCGCCAACGGCGCCAATCGGCTGTCGGGCAATGCGCTCACCGAGGCGTTCGTGTTCGGCCGCCGTGCCGGCCAAAGCGCGTCCACGCGCGTCAAACAAACAGCGCGCCGTCAAGTTCGCCCGCAAGACGCCGCTGCCGCGCTCGATCTTGTCCGTGCCGATGGCGACGAGCGCCCGCAAGCCAACACCGCCGCCATGGTTGTACGCCTGCAAGCCACCATGTCGGACAATGTCGGCCCGCTCCGCACGGGTGAAAGGCTCCGACGCGCGCTCGATGAAATCGCCGCGCTCGACGCCGAGCTTGGCGACAGGCCTCCCGGCGGCGGCGACCCATTCGACCTCGAGCGGCTCGAATGGTTCGATCTGCGCAACATGCTCGTTGTCGCCCGTGCGGTCACCCAAGCGGCATGCAATCGCACTGAAAGTCGCGGCGCGCACCAGCGCGAGGACTTCCCCAACATGCTGCCGCAATGGCAACTGCATCAGGCGGTGGATTGGCGCGACGGCGGCGTGCAGGTTTCCGGGGCACCGGCTGCCACAAGGGCGCTCGCCTCATGAGCGCCGCAGCCCGCAACGTCGCACGGCTCAAGATCTGGCGCGGTTACGCACGCGACGCCGGCCGATGGGACAGTCACGACGTTCCCTTCGAGCCGGGCCAATCCGTGCTCGACGGACTGCGCTGGCTGCGCACCCAACAGGACCCGACGCTTGCGGTGCGCTTCTCCTGTATCAACGCCAATGCCTGCAAGGAGTGCATGATCCAGGTCGACGGCGAAACCGTCTATGCCTGCACCGCGCGTCTCGAGCCTCGCGAGATGACGCTCACCCCGCTGCCCAATAAGAAACTGGTCCGGGATCTGGTCACCGAGATCGCGCCGCCAAGCGAGCGGTTCAAATAGAACATGATCCGGAAAAAGCCTGTCCCGGACCCGATCCGGGATGGGAACCGGTTTCCCGAAAAGATCATGCTCCACTGAAAATCTAGAGCGTCAATCGGTCCACCATAAAGCGATTGCGCTCTAAGCCTCCATTCCCCTGACAGCGAAGTAAACCACCGCCATCAATACGCTGGCGCCGCCGGAGAATTCGGGGTGCTGACACATGGCGCCGGCTTGGCTGCAAACATTAGCAGCCCACACGCTGCCCGATCCGCTTTCGTGGCCGGCGAAATAAAATAGGGCGGTCAGCGCGATCAGTACCAACAAAAACCCGAGCGCGAAAAACGATACCGGAACATCTTTCCGCTCAACACAATCGTGCATAGCCCTCGCGCCCGCCAGCAGCTTTATGTTGCCGGGCAGCGGCCGGCCCGGTTCGCCGTGCTGCGGCTTGGTGGCGCGAACGCGGGACAGCTCCTCGCGCTCGCTTCCTTCCACGAACTGCACCCCGACGAGTGGGCCCTTGCGCCAGACAATACGGCAGACGCGGGAAGTCTCATCAGAGTTGATCAGCGTAAAGACCGGCGGCAGCTTGTTCGCGTAGGGCGCCGCAAGCCGCGCACCGCTATCCGACTGGTCCCAGAGCACGCAGCGGATCGCCTTGGGACTGTCGCCCGATTTAATCAAGGCGGCACGGCGCGTCTGCACACGCCGCCGCCGCCTTTGCTCGCGCGCACGTTCGGCCATAAGGCTCATCCCGAAGGTAATCGTTCCGAATATCGAATTGGCGCCATCGAAAGCCGGCGAGGCTGGGCCCGCGGCGCACTCCGTCAAAAGGTGGTGGCGAGGTTCTACGCAAACTGCACGTGGCTTCTATTAAAACGCGCTCGCAAATTTATCTCTCTTTTGAAACGTCCTTGCCGCGACGAATCTGCGTCGTGCCCACCCGCCCAATTGCGGCGATTTAACGGCATGAGCGACCCGCATCCCCTTGAATGGTTAATGGAAAACATCAAAAAGCTGCCGCAATGATCCTTCACCTCTCGCCACTGATCCTTCGGGGTCGTCGGGGACTTGCCTGCCCATCTTGGCTTTCGTGCCCGCCGCGAGCGCGGCGGCGCCGGATAATGTTCAGGCGAGCGCGTGAAGTCGTAAGGGACGCGAGGGGGAATGAGGGTCGCTACCGCATGGGCTTGTAATTTCGCGGATTACAGCCGAGGGCGCTTGTTAGAAGATGTGGCGCCGCAACAGATCGTGGGCGGCGCTGCCGCCGTATGCGTGGCGGTTGTCTGCGCTTGGACCATTTGCATCAATGTCGGCGGCGTGCTCCCCGGCAACGATGAGGCCGCCCGCACGGACATGCTTCCCTTCGCCGCGAGGCGCGCCGACCGGCATACCGTCATCCCGTTGCCGGAGCAGACTTTGCCGACCAATGAGGTCGCCGCCTTCGACTCGCGGTTTTCCGCAGCCTTTCCGCCCGGCGTGTTTTCGTCGAGCGTCCCGATTGCTTCGGGTGAATGGACGATGACCGTGCCGCCACCCACGCTCGCGTCGACGCAAGCCCCGCCGCGACAGGCGGACCGCCGGGTCGCCGAAAACACACCAGCGGTGCGGCCAGGATGGCATCTGCATAGCAGTCAGCCCTCGCGTGAGGGTAACCTGCCAACTCAAACCGCTGCTGCCGACACCTGGAGCCCCCCGGCCGATCCGCCAGGCCTTTTTGAAAGAATCTTCGGCGGACAGCCGCATTCGATCTTCGCCAAACTGTTCGGCTCTTCGCCTTCCGGGGCGACCCTTGCGTACGCGAACACCGAAAGCGGCGTAGCACGCGACAGCGGTGCCCTGACGGCCGGTCTCTACGACCGGCAAACCGCCGTCTACGATATCTCCGCGCACATGGTCTATATGCCGGATGGAAGGGCGCTCGAGGCCCATTCAGGCCTGGGCTCGATGCTCGACGATCCGCGTTACGTCTCCGCGCGAGACCGCGGCGCCACTCCGCCCGATGTCTACGATTTGAAGCCGCGCGAGGCGCTGTTCCACGGCGTCGCGGCGCTGCGGCTGATCCCGGTTGACGAGACGAAGGTGTATGGCCGCAGTGGCCTCCTCGCCCACACCTATATGCTGGGCCCCAACGGCCAGTCTAACGGCTGCGTGTCGTTCAAGGATTACGACGCCTTCCTGCGTGCTTACGAAAACCACGAGATTACGCGGCTCGCGGTCGTCTCGCATATCGACTGACCCCCGAGGCCGCAGCGCGGTGCGGGAGAAATTTGCCGCCCAGCATGTGCGCCTTGGTCCGATGAATATCGTCATCAGGCGTATGCACCCCGGTGATCGCGCGATGTGGGCGCAGATGCGCGCCGCTTTGTGGCCGGAAGAAAGCGGACCCGACCATGCAAAGGCGATCGACGAATTCTTGGCGGGGGACGCCGCTTGGGGGTTCATCGCGGAGGCCGCCGACGGTAGTGCCGTTGGCTTCGCCGAGATCGCGATAAGGCAATACGCTAACGGCTGCGACACCGCGCCGGTTGCGTTTCTTGAAGGCATTTGGGTGGCGCCGCAGTTCCGCCGGCGCGGGATCGGCACGCGCCTGATCGCCGATGCCGAAACGTTCTCCGCCGCTCACGGATTTCGCGAACTCGGATCGGATACGCTGCTCGACAATCACACCTCCCAGGCCGCGCACTTGGCCTGGGGCTTTTCCGAAACGGAGCGGGTCGTGTATTTTCGCAAGCGATTAAAACCGCCTGGCGGATGAACATCGTTCGACGCCAGCCCTATCAACGCAACAGCGAGGGCTCGATGCCTATAACATCCAAATATCTTTTTGTTGTCTCCATGGACGTCGATGCCGATAAGGAAGCGCTGTTCAACGAGGTCTACGACGTCGAGCACGTGCCCAATCTTCTCAAGGTGCCCGGAGTGCGCGCAGTATCGCGCATGGCGGGCGAGCCGTTCACAGTCTCTCTTGGCGGCGAAGAGAAGCGCATCCAGCACGAAGGCCCGCGCTACAGCGCGCTCTACGAGATCGACGACCCGCAGGTGCTGGTCGGTTCCGAATGGGCGAAGGCGGTGGAAATGGGCCGCTGGCCAACGCACGTGCGCCCTTTCACCCGCAACCGCCGCCACGCGCTTTATCGGGTGCGATAACTTTCGTTCTGTTTCCTCGTGGCCTTGCCGGCCGCCTGTACTGCACGCGTCGCGCCGGCGGATAAGCCGCCGCGTTGACACACCCGGCACCGACAGAGCAAAAGGGCTATCTCTCTGATTCATCGGAACAAACTATGATTGCAAAACGAAAGCCAGTCGCCTTTGGCGATTTGCGCGGCTGGATGCAGGCACTCAATG
>DATJTL010000153.1:0-3368 GCA_035503415.1 Xanthobacteraceae bacterium | reverse complement strand
GAATCGCAACAACTCGCTTCCGCCTGATGTCCGCGGCAGTGGTTATTGTGGCGCTTGCAACGTCGGCTCACGGCTTTTCGCGCCAAGCGGTCGATGACGCGCGTGCATTGGCGAGGCTAACAATCAGCCAATATAACGCCGGCACGGCGACGAAGGCAGATGTCGCGCTCGCCGCGTACAACGTCTTGGCCATGGAATATCAAGCCGGATTGCTGAAGCGCCGGGAGTATTGCCATTCGGCGCAGGCCGATCTCCAGACCGTCGCGGCGGCATTCGATGCGGCACACTATCGCCAGCCCGGCGTGGCCGCACCATCCTCTCAAGAACAACAGGCCAGCCTTCGGCAGGCCTGGCAAGATGACGTGGCCGGCATGGGCGGCTCCGAGTCGAAATGTGCTGCCGCGATCGCCATGACCGAGCGGCTCGTCTTTGGGGCTATCGATGTTGGAAATCCAAGCGATGCCGTGAAAACCGCCAAAGCCGAGGTGGACATGGTCGAGAACAAGGCTGCTGGCGGAACAGCAACCGGCGTGGAGGTTGCCCAGGCGCGGTTGGATTTGTTGGAAGCGCAATATCGCGCCAAGAAAATATCACGCAAAGATTATTGCGCTTCCGGGCTGAAAATTGCGACTGAGCTGCAAAAGCTCACAAGCAATAGCGAGGAAAGTGGGCAGCAAGCCGAGGAGCTTACGTTGGCCGAAGTGATCGCGGCCAAGCGATACATTTTTCGGCTTCCGGCTCTGTGCCGGGCAGGTTAGGGGTAGCGCAACGCTCGGTTTGACGACAGCCGGCGGGACTGGTGGGTTTCAAAGAATCATCGCGCAAAGGCGAACAATTTCATGCCTTACGCCGAGGCCTTTCGCAGGCTCTGGATGGCCCGGCGCACGGCAGGATCGAGTCCGGTGCCGCCGTCATCGAGATAGGTGAAAATCGCTGCGCGCATGCGCGGATCCCAGAACTTGCGGATGTGTTCAGCGGTGCCGGTGGCAGCGGCTTCGTCGGATTGGCTCGCGAAGAATTTGCCGATCTGGTTTGCCATGTAGACGAGCTTGTCGCTGGTTTTCTCAGCCTGCATAAGCGGGTGCTTTCACTGCTATGCGCTGCGGATAGGTGAAAATCTCAAAGCCGTCATTGCGGGCAACGGCGACGAGCGTGATCCCCGCTGATTGCGCCATGCGCAGAGCCAGCGCTGTCGGCGCCGAGACAGCGACCACAAGCGGCACGCCGATTGCGGCCGCCTTCTGGATCATCTCGACAGAAACCCGGCTTGTGAACACCACGAAACCTGTGGCCGGCGAAATGCGCCGCCGCGTCAGCGTCCCGGCAAGCTTGTCGAGCGCATTGTGGCGGCCGACATCTTCGCGAACCGCGACCAGTCCGCCGCCGGGCAGCCAGAATGCCGCGGCGTGGACGGCCCGCGTCTCGTGATTGAGTGCCTGTTCCCGCGTCAGCGCGTCGAGCGCGCCCATGATCTCTTCCGGTTGGAAGGATACCGTGCTCGCCACCTTGCGCGGCTTGCGCATTGCCTCGGCCAGGGATTCGATGCCGCACAAGCCACAACCGGTCGGTCCGGCGATATGCCGGCGGCGTTCGCCATAGGCTGCTCCGCGCGGCGCCGCGAGCCACATCCGCAGCTCAACGCCCAGATCACCCTCGACGACTTCGAGGGAGTCGATGTCATCGATGCTGTCGATGATGCCTTCGGTGAGACTGAAGCCGTAGGCGAAGTCCTCAAGGTCCTGCGGCGTCGCCATCATCACGGCGTAGGAGCCGCCGTCGTAGCTGAAACAGATCGCGGTCTCTTCGGGGATCGCACGTTCGCCGGAGGCGAAACCGCCGCGCCGCCAGGTCTTGTTCTTCACCCGATCGAACGGAGCTGGCATTGCGGCTATTCCGCAGCCTCAAGCGGTGCGATCCGGCGGCTCTGGCGGGAGAATTCTTCGTATTTCTCCTGCCAGCGCGACGGTCCGTTCGACGGTGACACCTGGACGGCCGTGACCTTGTATTCGGGGCAGTTGGTCGCCCAATCGGAATAATCGGTGGTGATGACGTTCGCCTGCGTGTCGGGATGATGGAAGGTCGTATAGACCACACCCGGCGACACTCGATCCGTCAGTTCCGCGCGCAAAGTTGTCTCGCCGGAGCGACTGTGCAGTCTGACCCAGTCGCCGTCACGGATGCCGCGCTGCTCGGCGTCGTGCGGATGGATTTCGAGAAGGTCTTGCTGGTGCCATAGCGAATTGTCGGTGCGGCGGGTTTGTGCGCCGACATTGTATTGCGACAGGATGCGGCCGGTGGTCAGCAGCAACGGGAAGCGTGGCCCGGTCTTCTCATCGGTCGCGATATATTCGGTGACGATGAACCTGCCCTTGCCGCGCACGAAGCCGTTGACGTGCATGATCGGCGAGCCTTCGGGCGCCTTGTCGTTGCACGGCCATTGCACGGAGCCGCGCTCCTCCAGCATCTTGAAGGACACGTTGGCGAATCCGGGCGTGAGGCGCGCGATCTCGTCCATGATCTCCGACGGATGACTGTAGTTCATCTCGTAGCCGAGTGCGTTGGACAGCAGCACGGTGATTTCCCAATCCTCGTAGCCGTTCTTCGGCGCCATCACCTTGCGCACCAACTGGATGCGGCGCTCGGCGTTGGTGAAGGTGCCGTTCTTTTCGAGGAACGTGGAGCCCGGCAGGAAGACATGGGCGAAACGCGCGGTCTCGTTGAGGAACAGATCCTGCACGACGACGCATTCCATCGCCTCGAGGCCGGCCGACACGTGCTTGGTGTCGGGGTCGGACTGCAAGATGTCCTCGCCCTGGATGTAGATGCCCTTGAACGTGCCATCGACGGCGGCATCGAGCATGTTCGGGATGCGCAGGCCCGGTTCCGTGTCGAGCGTCACGCCCCAATCCTTCTCGAACAACCGGCGCGGCTCATCGAGCGAGATGTGGCGATAGCCGGACAGCTCATGGGGGAACGAGCCCATGTCGCATGAGCCCTGCACGTTGTTTTGGCCGCGCAACGGGTTCACGCCGACGCCGGGGCGGCCGATATTGCCGGTAGCCATCGCGAGGTTCGCGATCGCCATCACGGCGGTCGTGCCCTGGCTGTGCTCAGTGACGCCGAGCCCATAGTAGATCGCGCCGTTGCCGCCGGTGGCGTAGAGCCGCGCGGCGCCGCGAATGGTCTCGGCGGAGACGCCGGAACTCTTGCCGACCTCGTCGGGACTGTTTTGCGGCAGCGAAACGAAGTCGGCCCAGTGCAGGAATTCGTCCCAGTCGCACCGCTCGCGGATGAATTTCTCGTTGTAGAGCTTCTCGGTGACGATGACGTGCGCGAGCGCCGTCAGGACGGCGACATTCGTGCCGGGC